>CAZMCT010000065.1:0-22347 GCA_964564785.1 uncultured Planctomycetales bacterium | reverse complement strand
GAGGGGCGGCGGGCACGCCGGGGAGCGGCGGGCCGAGGCGGCGGGCCGCCGTCGGACGGCCGTGGCTCGGCGTTGCTACGCCGGGCGCGGGCGAGGGAGCGGGCGGCGGTTCGCGGCTGCGGGGCCTGGGGCTACTCGGCGCCCACCGCTTCTTCGCCGGTCTGGCCGGGCGTGGGTTCGGCGATCGTGAAGATGCCGGTCAGGATGCCGTCGAAGATCGCCTTCACGCCGCTTTCGACCTGGGCGATGGCCGCCGCGCGGAACTCGTCGCGCACGGCGTCGTCGCAGCCGGCCACGAGGAGCGGTGCGAGAATGGCAAGCGCTGCGCACCGGCGGCCAAAACTGCGCGTTCGGTTTTTCCGCTGGTTCGTCTGGGTGGTGGCTTGGATCATCATAAGCTCCGCCTGCGCTGCTCTCTCACACGCGCGCGGTGAACGTCGCCGCGGGTGTGCGTCGGGGTCTGGCGTACAGGGGCAAGTGGTGTGCCAGCGAGCCGTGCGCCCTGTGGCCCGAGCCCTGAGCCTTGGGTCGCGACCCACGACGTGTTGGCCCGCGGACCGGACTTGACCGCTGTTCCCTGTTCCCTGTTCCCCGTTCCCTGTTCCCGCGGTATCTTGCCCCAATCCAGGATGGCTCCGCGGCCCAGGAGGTGGCACGTGCGTTTCGGCGGAACGCTCGCAATTATCGGCGGCGCGTCGGTCCTCGCTGCCGCCGGGGGGTGGTGGTACTTCAACCCGTTCAACCGCGGCCCGCTCCGGCCGCGACCGGCGGTGCATCTGCCGGCCCCGCCGCCAGTCAACCTCGACATGCAGCCGATCGGCGGGCGGGCGCTGGCGGCCCAGCCGCAGCCGGAAGCCATCGCGGCGCCGCGCGCGACGGAGCGGCTCGTCGCTCCCGAGCGCGACGGCGAGCTCACGCGGGTCACTCCCGAGGGCGACGGCAAGCTCATGCTCGTCGCGGCCGAGGAGGTGCCGGTCACGCCGGAGCCGGCGGCGCAGGACACTCCCCCCGGCTTGCGACGTATCGCGCCGCCGGCCGATTCACGGCCGATTTCTGGACCTGAGTCGCGGGCCGCGGCACCGACCACGCAGCCGCCGACGCCGTTTGCGGCGGACATCGCAGCCGCGATCGCCAAGCTGGAGAGCGGCAAGACGATCGAGGCCCGGCACGAGTTGAACGCGCTGCTGAGCGCGGGGTCGCAGGGGAAGTTGTCGGCGGCCGACGCGGCCGAGGTGCGCGCCCGGCTATCGAAGCTCGCCAACGACACGATCTTCAGCCGGCGGATCGTGTCGGGCGACCCACTGGTCGAGACGTATACGGTGCAACCCGGCGACCGGTTGATCCATATCGCCCGCAAGTACGAGGTGCCGCACGAAATCCTGATGGAGATCAACGGCATTCGAGACGCGACGACGATCCGCGCCGGGCAGAAGCTGAAAGTGGTGCGCGGGCCGTTCCACGCCCGGATTCACAAAAGCGAGTTTCGCCTCGACGTATACGTGGGCGAGCTGTACGTCCGCAGCTACCCGGTCGGACTCGGGATGGACGACGGGACGCCCGAGGGTGTCTGGCGCGTCAGGGACCGGCTCGAAAACCCGACCTATTACCCGTCGGCGTCGGCGGTCGACAAGCGGATCATCCCGCCCGACGACCCGACCAATCCGCTGGGCGAGTACTGGATCGGGCTGGAGGGCATCGCGGGCGCGGCGGTCGGTCACGAGGGCTACGGCATTCACGGGACGATCGAGCCGGACTCGATCGGCAAGGCCGTTTCGCTGGGCTGCGTGCGCATGCACAACGAGGATGTGGCCCTGCTGTTCAAGATGCTGCTGCCGGGCAAATCCACGGTCACGGTCGGGCCGTAGGGCGATCGTGGCGGCCTGCCCTCGCGCAGCCGCCGCGTCTGCTCGCGCGGCGCGGTGGCACGGCCCAGGCGTCGGGACGCGCCGCGCCGGGGTGTGGCGACCGAACCACGGCCTCCTGCGGCGGTGCCGCTACGGCCCGCGGCAACCCGCGGCTAGACTGAGTCAATGCACGTGCTCCGGCCCGGCCCGCTGTTCAACCCGCTGACGGCCGCCGAGCCGCTCTCGCCGGTGGCGGTGCTCGCAGGCCCGTACGGGCTGATCGCGTTTTTGCCGCTGGTGCCGCTGGTCGTGCTCGCGGCGCGGCGCTGGCCGCGGGCGGCGCTGGCGGGTGGGGGGCTGGTGTGGCTGATGGTGACGCTCCGGCCGTTGGCGACGGCGATCCTGCTGGGCTGGGTGGCGGCGGGATCGGCGTGGGTGCTGCTGCTGGCGGCGCTGCGGCGGCGGAGCACGGCCGAGACGGCCGCGGTACACGGCCGCAGACTTGGCCGGCGGGGGATGAGCGCGCTGGTGTGGATCGGGCTGCATGTGCTGGCGCTGCCGCTGTGGTGGCAGGCCCGGCAGTGGTGGTACGAGCCGCTTTCGCCGCTGGCGGCGCTGCACCAGATCGGGCCGGCGTATTTTCTGCTGCGGCTGGTCGCGTGGGGCGTGTCGCTGGCGAACGAGCCGGGGCAGCCGCTGCGGCTGCTGGACACGGTATGCTGGCTTCTCTATCCGCCGTGCATGCGGCTGGGGCCGGTGCTGCGGCGGGAGGAGTTTCTGGCGCGGCTGGATGCGTGGCAGCCGCGGGCGGCGCGGTGGGGCGACCTGCGGGCGGGGCTGAAGCGCATCGGGCTGTTCCTGCTCGGCGGCACGGGCGTGGGGGTGCTGGGGGCGCAATTGCAGCAGCTCGCGCGGCGCGGCGACTTCTTCAGCCGGCCGGAGACGTTCACGACCGGGGAGCTCGTCGCGCTGTTCTACCTGGTGCCGGTCCAGATCTACCTGCTGCTGTGGACGTACAACGAGCTGGCGGTGGCGCTGTCGCACTGGGTGGGGATCCGCGTGGACGACAATTTTCACCGGCTGCCGGCGGCGACGAGCGTGCGCGACTTCTGGCGGCGGTGGCACATCACGGTCGGGTCGTGGCTGCGGGACCATATCTACTTCCCGCTCGGGGGCGGCCGGCGGCGGGCGACGCTGAACCTTTTCGCGGTCTTCCTGTATTGTGGTATATGGCACGGGGCGAGCTGGTCTTTCCTGGCGTGGGGGGCGAGCCAGGCGGCGGCGCTGGCGGTGCAACGGGCGTGGGATCGCCGGTGGCGGGAGCGCGGCCGTCCGGCCCCGAGCGGCCGGTGGTGGACGTTCGTCTGCTGGCTGCTCACGATGCACTATCAGGCGGCGACGATCGTCATGTTTGCCGACTTCGACCATCTCGGCCTGCGGCTGGCGTGGGAGCTCCTCCGGCGAGTTTAGCCGCGGGGTCGCAGAGGGACGCACAGGACGCGGAGAAGCACGGAGAACTGCCACATCGAGGGATTTCTGCGTGTTCCAGTCTTCTCTGCGTTCTCTGCGACTGTCCGCGTATCTGCGATGCATTGCTGGATTGACTGTCGCGTCCGCCGCTTTTTCCCAATAATCTGCCGGCTTCATTGTGGCCGTTTGCGGCCCGCCGCGCCTCGGCGGCGAATCGGAACGGAGTAGAGCTTGGACACGTGGTCGATCGTGGAGTCGCGCTTCGAGGTCGGTCTCAACCGGCATTATGAGGGCCTGATGGCCATCGGCAGCGGGCCGCTCCAGCAGCGGGCGTCGCTCGAGGAGGGCCTGTCCGGCGATCCGCAGGATCTCGAGTACCTGCGCATCATGGGCAACGTCACGGTCGAGCAGTTCCCGCCCTTCAAGAGCCGCGTCGGCACGTACCTGCCGGGCGTCAGCGGCCCACACCCGACCGTCCGCGATGAGCTGATCAACCTGCCGGCGATCCACGGGCTGATCCTGTTCTCCGCCGGCCAGCGACTCGACATGGAGCAGAGCCGGATCGAAGGCTACGAGCGCCGTCTCGACCTGCGCACCGGGCGGCTCAGCCGCACGTTCGTCTGGCACACGTCCGCCGGGAGCCGTGTTCGCCTGCGTTTCGAGCGCTTCATCAGCGCCGCCCGGCGGCACGTCATGGCCCTGCGTTGCATTGCCCGGCACGAGTCGGGGCCGCCGGCCGAGCTGCGTTTTCTCGCCCCCCTGGACGCCGAGGTCCGCACCAACGGCTTCGACCACTTCACAAACTGCGACATCACGGGCGAGCACGAGCCCATCACGCTCGCCGTCCGCACCAACTCGGGCATCGACGTCGCGGCCGCAGCCCTGCTCACCGCCCGGCCCGGCGTGCCGCTTTCGGTCGAGGTTCAGCCGCGGTGGGTGTCCCTCTGCGGAGTGTTGACGCTCCAACCCGGGCAGGAGGTCGTGCTCGACAAGTTTGTCGCGCTGACGAGCTCGCACCACGTCGCCGGGCCGCCCGTCGATGTGGCCCGCAAGCTGGTGTGGGACGCGGCCGCAGCGGGGTACGAGCGGCTGGCGGTCGAGTCGGACGCGGTCTGGAAGCAGCGCTGGGCGGCGACCGACGTGGTGATCGAGGGCGACGAGGCGAGTCAGCACGCCCTGCGCGTGTCGCTCTACCACATGCTGCGGGCGGTGGTCGAGGATGACCCGCGCTGCGCGATCGACGCGAAGGGGGCGGCGGGCGAAGCGTACTGCGGGCGCTACTTCTGGGATACCGAGCTGTTCATGCTGCCGCTGTTTCTGTACACCCGGCCGGAGGCCGGGCGCACACTGGCCCGGTTCCGGGTGGCGTCGTTGGGGGGCGCGCGGCGGAACGCGGAGCGCTACGGCTACTCCGGGGCGAAGTACGCGTGGGAAAGCGCGCCGAGCGGCGATGAGGCCTGCCCGAACTGGCAGTATGCGGACCACGAGGTGCACGTGACGGCTGACGTGGCCTACGGGCTGATGCATGCGTGGCGCGTCAGCCCCGACGACCGGCGGCTGCTGCGCGAGATGACCGAGGTGCTGACCGAGACCGGGCGGTATTGGTGCGAACGGGTCACGTACGACGCGACGCGGGACTGCTACGAGCTGCTGATGGTGATGGGGCCGGACGAGTACACCCCCTTTTCGCGGAACAACGCGTACACGAACCGGCTGGTGGCGTTCGCGCTGGGGGCGGCGGTGTACGCGTGGCGGCAGCTCGAACAGCAGGATGCGGCCGCCGCGGACGAGTTGAAGGCGGCGCTGCGGCTGAAGGACGCGGAGTTGGCGCGGTTCACGGAAATCGCGGCCAAGCTGCGGTTCCCGTATGACGAACGCCGCCGGCTGGTGCTGCAAAGCGACGACTTCTTCGATTACGAGCCGCTCGATTTCGAGCGCTGGTGGCCGGACCGCCGCGTCCGGCTGGCCTCCGTCGTCAGCCAGGAGCGGCTGTACCGCAGCCGGGTGCTCAAGCAGGGCGACGTGATCCAGCTTATGGCGCTTTTCCCGCACGAGTTCGACGTCGAGCAGGTGCGTGTGGCGTACGAGACCTACGAGCCGCTCACGTCTCACGATTCGAGTCTGAGCAAACCGATGCACGCCCTCGTGGCGCTGCGGATCGGGCGGGAGCGCGAGGCGTTTCGGTTCTGGCGTGAATCGGTGGGGCTCGACCTGGAGCCGGGCGAGGCGGCCGAGGGCATCCACGCCGCCTGCGCCGGCGCCAACTGGCAAGTGGCGGTGCTGGGGTTCGGCGGGCTGCGCACGAAAATGCAGAGCGACGTGCTCCACCTCGACCCGCAACTGCCCGAAGCCTGGAGCGCCCTGCGGTTTCCCATCGTTTGGGATCGTCAGCCGCTCGTTGTCGCGATCGAGCCCGGCCGCGTCACGATCGAGCACCGCGGGGGCAAGCCGGTCGCGGCCGAGATCTGCGGCCGGGCGGTGACGATCGCACCGGGGCAAACCCAGGTCATTGAGCGACAGCGACGATAGGACCTCGGGCCGGCAGCCCGTTGAAACGGGGGACACGTTGAATAGAGGGGCCGGGAACCGCGGGAGTCGGGTACCGCGCGAGCGGCTATCGGCGCTACGTATGCTGGTGGGCTGGCGCGGAGCCGGTTCCCTTCTTCGACGGGCTGCTAGCGTCGACGAAGGGCGTGAACCGCAAGGGCGAGCCAGCCGCCGAGGAACAGCACCCCGCCGAGCGGGGTGACGGCACCGAGGACGTTGAGCCGGGTCAGCGCCAGCGCGTACAGGCTCCCGCTGAACAGCACAATCCCTGCGAGGAACAGCGCCCCGGCCGCCGTCGCCGCCCGTCCAGCCGGCAGGACGGCCACCAGCAGCAGGGCCAGCGCGTGATACATCTCGTATTCCGCTGCCGTGCGGAATGCGTTCAGGTAGCGCTCCGGAAGGTGTTGCAGGCCGTGGGCGGCGAAGGCCCCGGCTGCGACGGCCAGCAAGCCGTTCAGCGCCCCACAAATCGTCCACCCGCGGTGCATGCGCGACCTCCGGCGAGCGAGTATAGCGGGCGCGGGGCTCGCCTGGGGCCCGGCCCCAATCCCGCGCCGGGCGCGGATCGTGGTAAGATCACACCTTCGCGATCCCCGGAGGCGCGTGCGCGGCGCGCCGGCGCTCGGCCGGGTAGAAGGAGCGAAGCATGTCCACGCTCAATCGCCGGGCGTTTATTCCCGCGGCGGGGGGGGCGGCCGGGGGCCTGGTTGCCGGGCGACCCCTGGCGGCACAGGCCCGCGGCGTTGTGGAGCCGCCACCAAAGGCGCTCGGCCAGGGAGCGGCCGGCGAGCCGCTGGCCGTCGGTAGCAGCAATGCGCTGGCAGCCTGCGCGCGGGCGGTGGAGTTGCTGCGGGACGGAGCCGACCCGGTTGACGCGGCGGTGGCCGGGGTGAACCTGGTGGAGGATGACCCGAACGATCACTCCGTCGGCTACGGCGGCTTGCCAAACGAGGATGGCGTGGTCGAGCTCGACGCGTCGGTGATGCATGGGCCGACCCACCGGGCGGGCGCGGTGGCAGCGCTCCAGCGGATCAAGAATCCGTCGAGTGTGGCGAAGATGGTCGCGCGCTACACGGACCACGTGCTGTTGGTGGGGGCCGGGGCGCTGCGTTTTGCGCGGGCGCTGGGGTTCCCGGAGCAGGAGTTGCTCACGGACGAGGCCCGGCAGCGCTGGCTCGAGTGGAAGGCGAAGCACTCGGACGGAGACGACTGGCTCTGGCCGCAGTCGCAACCTGCGACGGGTGGCAGCGCCTCCGGCAGATGCGGCTTTACGTACGGGACGATCAACCTCCTGGTGCGGACGCGAGCGAATGATCTCGGGGGCTGTACGTCGACCAGCGGACTGTCGTACAAGCTCGCGGGGCGCGTGGGCGACTCGCCGATCATCGGGGCCGGGCTGTACGTGGACAACGAGGTTGGGGCGGCCGGGTCGACCGGCCGGGGCGAGGCCAATCTACAGAACTGCTCGTGCTTCCTCATCGTGGAGTTGATGCGGGCGGGGATGGACCCGACGCAGGCGTGCTTGGAGGCGCTGCGGCGGGTGGCGCGGCACACGGAGCCGCGGCTGAAGAACGGGGCGGGCGAGCCGGCGTTCGCGTTGCAGTTCTACGCGCTGCGGCGCGACGGGGCGCTCGGCGGGGCGGCGATGCAGAGCCGCGCGCCGGCCCCGGCCCGGATGGCCCTGCATGACGGGCGCGAAGCGCGGTTGGTCGAGCTGCCGGCGCTCTATCCGGCATGAGACTGCCCTCCTCGTTTGACCGCAGAGCACGCAGCGGACCGCGGCGAAGCCGACAGCACATGCAGACCGCGCATCTGCTGAAGCGGCGATCGTTCCGGCGGGCCGATGCGGCGACCGGCGAGAGAATGGCCGCGGCGGAAGTGAGCTGTCGCGGCACGAACGACACTCACCCGGGCTTCTCGATGGCGCGGCGCAGAAGGCGATGGAGCGCATCGAGCATCGCCAGCGACCCGTCGCCGTGCACGCCCTCGTCGTCGCTGAGCAGGTGCTCCGTCATTCCAGAGGCGGTTCGGCGGGTCGCGGTCGAGCCGCCCAGTCGCAGTCGGTGCACCTCCGGCGGCGGGCCGTCCGGCGGGGCCGCGTCGTACAGCACGGCATAGCGGACACCGTCAGCCGCATCGAACTGCCAGGTCAACGTCACATCTGCCAGGTGCGACCGGGCCCAGTCGGTCTGCTCGCGCGCCTCGCGGGCCAGGTTCCGCATGAGGATCATGAGCGGCTCCGGCGGCAGGCCGTCGTGGTCGGCCAAATCGTCGATCCGCCCCGTCGAGACCAGCACGTGTCGCCGCGCCTGGCCGGCCGCCGGTAGCATCAGGCCGAGCCGCGCGACGCCCGTCTCCGCCGTCGCCCAGCGCGCGGTCCGCAGTGGCCCGTAGCGTCCGGCGAGGTCGGCGATGTCGCGTACGACGACGTTTCCGTCGCTCCAGCGGTTCCAATACTGGAGATGGTCGGCCAGCGGCGCGGCCAGGTGCATGCGCAGCAGGTGCGTCGTCACCCGGGGGGCCAGGAGCGGCCCGAACGCGCCGGACGCGAGCCATGGCAGGTCGGTAACGAGCAGCTCGCCGGCTTCGATGGCCCGGGCGGCCGAGAGCACGTCGCCGTGACGGTCGGCGCGGGGCGTCTCGCTGGAGAGCAGCGTAGCCAGGCCGGTCGCGTCGGCGTATCGCATCCAGACCCGCGAGGCGCGGATTCCGCGGGTGCAGAATCGTCCGCCTTCGTCAATGCTCGAGTACGGCACGACGTCCTGAAGCGCAAGACCGCGCGTCGGCACGTCCGCGTATTCGCAACGAGCGGACATGATGCCGTTCACCGCGCGATGCGTCACCAGCTCGGCCTCGAGCAGACCCGCGGACGTGACGCACCGGGCGAACGTCTCCAGATCGACCACCACCCAGGCTGCGCGGGCCAGCGCTTCGAGCTCGCGGATCCCCAGCCGCAACGCACGCGCCCAGGCGGGGTCGAGTACGAGAGCGTTGCCGCGCGCCAAGCGGACCAATTCGGCGAACGAGGCCGGCGGCCGCTTACGGATGTCGCTCGGCAACTCCGGGAGGCGGGCCGCGAGTTCCCGCAGTGCAGCCGACAGCACCAGCCGGCGAATCGTCAGCGGTGGCCGGTAGGTACCCCACCGCGGCAGGTTGGCCAGCGGATGGCACTTGGGATCGCGCTCGGCGACCCGATGCAGGTTGATTTCGCGCAGGAGATCACCAAACCCCTCGGCGAGTCCGATCTGGAGACGAGTGGCCCCGGGCGGCGTCTCGATCCAGCCGAGGTATTCCCTGCTCCCACCGCGGCCGTGGACCGAATGCAGGCGCAGGCGGCGCTGCCCCAGCAGTCCTCGCCGGCCGCGAAATACGATTTGCAGCGTGACGACTTCGGGCGCCGGGCTGTCCGGCACGCGGGTGCGGGCGAGGTACCACTCCTCTCCGCGGCAGCGTACCGGGGGTGCGAACTCGCGGGGCGGTCCGCTCCACTCTCCACCGCGCAACGCCGCCTCACCCGCGTACGATTCGTCCCGCGGGTCAGCCTGTGCCGCTTGTCTGGAAGGCATGAATCCTCCGTCCCGGCGCCGCACTCGGACGATGAGTGTATTATCGTGAGGCCGGGCCGTCCGGCAACGTCGCCGGTCGAATCGACGAGGAGCCGATGACCACGCAGCCGGATTGCCCAGGGCGCGAAAGCGTGTCCCCCACCGCACCCGCACCCGTGAATGGCACCCCCGAGCGCTCGGCCGCGCCGACAGAGGTGATGGTCGAGGCCCGGCCGGTGCAGCAGGCCAGCAGGCCGTCGAGGCTGTCGCAGACCCCCCCCCCCCCCCCCCCCCGGCCGCTGGGCGGCAATGGAGCTCGCGGGCGTGTCGCAAAAGGTTGCGGCGCTCGATCTCGCGCTGGTGTGCATCGTGGCGCTGGTGATTCCGTTCGGGCTGGAATTCGCGCTGGCGCTGCTGTCACCGGGGCTGATGGAAGGGGCGAGCCTGGACCTGCTCATCGTGCGGAAGGGCTTCGACGCGCTGCTGTTGATTGCGCTGACGTGGTACTTGCTGCGGCGCAACGGTCTGCCGCCCGAGGCGCTCGGGCTACAGACCCACGGGCTGGCGCGACAGGTGCTGTGGGCGGTGCCCACGCTGGTGGCCGTGTACATGGCGATGCTGTTCGCCGTGGTCGTGATCCTGATCCTGGTGACCCTCGTGCCCAGTCTTCAGGAGGACGTCGAAAGCCGGCTCGAGTTCGTCAAGTTGCTGCCGTTGGGCGACACGTTGCGGCAAGTGCTCTTGCTCGTCCCGGTCGCCGTCCACGAGGAGCTGCTGTTCCGGACGCTGCTGATTCCCTTCCTGCGGAGACTGACCGGTAGCTGGATCGCGGCGGTGTCCCTCTCGGCCGCTCTCTTCGCACCGCTGCATCTGGCGCAGGGGTGGCTGGGGATCCTCCAGATTTTCGGCGTCGGGCTGATGTTCGGCATGTTCTTCGTGCTCTCGCGGAGCACGTTGGCGGTTGTGCTCGCGCACTTCGTCTTCAATTTCCTCCAGATGCAGTTGCTCTACTGGGTGAAGGACGTCATCCCCGATTGGTCCCTCTAGCCGCCGGCCCCCGCGGTGCGCCCCGCGCGCCGAGACGTCAATCGAGCGACTCCAGGAATGACACGATGTGCTGCGTGTATTCCTCGGTTCGCAGAAACTGCGCCGCGGCGTGGCCCAGACCGGCGAAGAGAATGACCTGGGCGTCCGGCCCGGCCCGGTTCACGAGGCCCTGCACCGTCCGCGGCGGGCTCACCAGGTCGCGTTCATGGACCAGAATGAGCTGCGGCACCTGAACCTGCGCGATGATGTCCTCCGTCAGCAGCCAGGGCCAGTTCGTCAACGCCGCGATGATCTCGCGCGACCGGCCCGCGACCATGAATCGGAATCGCTCGATCTCGCTGCCGATGTCCACCGGCGAGTCGAGAATCACCCCGTTGACCAGTTCCGGCCGGTCCACAGCGACCGCGACGGACGCGATCGAACCGAGCGAGATGCCGAAGAGCGTGACCCGCGGCACCGAAGTGGTCTCGACCGCCCACTCCGTCACGGCCTCGAGATCGCTGCGAAGGTTTTCGAGTGTCGGCTCACCCGTGCTGCCGCCGAAGCCGCGGTAGTCGAACGCCACAACCGAGTAGTGATGCTGCGTAAGCAGAAACGCCGTGAACAGGTAGCAGCTCATCGGTCCACTGTTGCCGGGGGCCACAACCACGACGCCCCGGGGCTCGGGCACGGGCATGTACCAGACCCGCAGTTGTGCGTCCGTGCCGACCGGAACAAAGAATTCGTGGTACTCAATTCCGACTTCGTCCGGATACTCCACATCCGGGAGATCCGTGAGGCCGAAGTCCGAACGCAACTCCGCGCACGTCGTTTCGGGCCGCAAGATGCCCGCCGAGAGGGCCTTGACGATCTCCTCGGGGGGGGGCAGCGGCGGAGGCGGTGGAAAACAGGCGGTCAAAGACCCCGCGATGATGACAGACGGAAGCAGGTGACCGAGAATCCGCTTCAAACCCATTCGAGTCTCGATTCCTGTTGCAAGCAAAGCAACGGATTATAGTGTTTTAGGACCAAGCCGCGAGCCCCGGGGCGAACGCCGCCCGCGGCGAATAATGCGGCCGGAGGCTCGAATACCCAAGTAGACCGGTGCAAGGCGGGCCGGTTTGGCGGAGGGATGCGGCTCGCAAGGAGACGACGATGAACGGACCGGCGGTGGTGGTGAACAAGGGCGGGTTTCTCAGCAGCTTGGTGAAGGGCGTGTTTGGGACGGTGATGGTGGTGGTGGTATGCGGGACCGCTCTCGGACTATACGGGATCTACGTGCTGGACAAGAACGTGGGTGGGTTCGTGAGCGCGATCGCAAGCAGCTTGCCCGAATGGCAGCAGGCCATGCCGCCGGTGATCGCGGATGCGCTGAACGACGAACGGGCGCTGGACTACCGGCGGCTGGTGGAGGTACGGGCCCGGGTGGTGCGGGGCGGCAAGGAGCCGGACGGCGAGGGGTTGTTGGAGATTGTGGCGGTCAACAATGGCGACCGGGTCGTCTCGCTGCTGTCGTTGCGGGTGCTCGTCGAGGACGAGAGCGAAGAACATGCGCTGAGCCTGGCCGTAATGGCGGCGACGCCGCTCGCGCTCGAGGGCGACTGGATCGGCCCGCTTGCGCCGGACGGGGCGGTGCGGAAGATCGTGCGGCCGCTGCGGCACATTGTCGGGAAACCCGAGGTCACGGTCGAGGTCACGGACCTGCGGGTCTGGAAGGGGCCGCTGCACAATGCGCCCGCGGCGGCCGAGGGGCCGGCGGTGCCGCTGCCGTCATCCCTGTAGGGCTACGCAGCCGCGTGGGGCCCGCGGCGATGGAACGCGCGGGCCGGCGCAGGTCACAGTTGAGCCGCTTCGATCGCGTCGATGTAGGCGCTGGGGTCGGCGGCGATGGCCTCGAGCACCTGGCGGACGTCATCGGGGATGATCACGGAGTCGGGATCCTGCTCGGCTCGGCGGATCAGGTCCTCGAGGCTCGCGATGGTCGTGATTCCGTTCGCCTGTAGGAAGCTGACGACGGCGGCGGCCTGCTCGTCGGTCACGGACGGAATGTTGACTCCCGAATACTCGATCGCCAAGTCGGTGAGGACCTGCACATCGTCCGGGTTGAGGCCGCCCAGGTTGTCATCGACGAGCTTGCCGAGGGCCGAGACGATGTTGCTGCCCCCTTGATTGCCTAGTCGGTCCCACGGCATCGAAAAGCACCCGGTTAGCAAGGACAGGGTCGCAACGCTCGAGACAATGAGCTTCCGTTGCATCGCAGCTCTCCTACGGCAACAACGACAGAATGAGATCCGGATCGAAGTCCACGAATAGATCGCGCAGAGCGCCGTCGGGAATCGTCGGTGGAACGACGTTCTCCGGCTCGTCCAGGAACGCCGCGAGCTCGTCCGACGTCTGGAGATTGTTTTCCTGTAGCAGGTCGGCCATCGCCTGCGCCGCGGCGTCGTCGAGTTGCAGGTTTACCCCGGCGTTCGCCTCGGTGGCGAGGCTCGCATAGATCTGAATCTCGTCCGGCGTGAGTTGGTCGAGCTGCCCACCGACCACTTTGTCGTACGCCGTCCGGCCGGTCCCGCCGAACTGGTTGGCCAAATCGCGGTCGGCCAGCAGCCCGTTGATCGTCTCCGGTGAGAACCCCAGGGCCGCGAGCTGGTCGCGGGCCTCCTGCGGCAAGAGATTGTTGTTGTTCACGATCTGTTCGACGTCGAGTTGGACCACGGAAGACTGAGTCGGGTAGTTCTCGGGGGGGCAGCCGCCCACGAGCAGCGTCGCGCAAGCCACTATCGCAGAGCACAGATTTCGCATGGGGAGCACCTTCGCAGGCCTACGCGGGGGGAAAGGCGCCGCGCCTACCCGCTCCCGGCGGCCAACAGTAGAATATACGCGGGCCCCGGGTTCCCATGCAGTCCCGGGCCCAGCGGCATCGCTACCGACCGGGTTGGACCCGGCACGCGGAGACCACCCATGCGTGTCGCCGTCGTCGGTTTTCCGTATGCGGGAAAAACCGCGGTCTTTACTGCGATATCGGGTTTGCCCGCGGAACACCTCAAGCCGGCCGAGGAGAACTTCGCGGCCGTGCATGTCCCGGAGCCCCGGCTCGACGTGCTGGAGCAGATTTATCGGCCGAAGAAGCGGACGGAAGCGACGCTGGATTTCGTCGACTTGCCGGGCAGCGCGGAGGGCGATGTAGATAAGGCCGGTTTGGAAAAGCACTTACCGACGCTGAGGCAGTCTGACGGATTGCTGCTGGTGGTTCGGGCATTTCAGTCGGAATCGGTTCCGGCTCGTGGTGGACGGGTCGACCCGGCGCGTGACCTGCGCGAATTGCGCGAAGAGATGTTGCTGGCCGATTTCGCGATCTGTGCCGGCCGGGTGGAGAAACTGGAAAAGGCGATCACCAAACCGTCGAAGGAGCGTGAGCAGCAGAAGCATGAGCTCGATCTGCTTCGCCGCTGCCAGGCCGCACTGGAGAACAACCAGCCGCTCAGCACGGTGATTCAGCAGGGGGCCGAAGAGAAGACGGTCCGCAGTTTCGGATTCCTGACGCAGAAGCCGGTGATTCTGGTGGTGAATGTGGGCGAGGATCAGATCGGGCGCGAGCCGCCGCTGCGTGATGACCACGCCTACGCCACGCTGGCCGTGTGCGCCACGCTCGAGACCGAATTTATCCGGATGGATGCGGCCGACCGGCCGGCATTCATGAAGGAATACGGCATCGCCACGCTGGCCCGAGACCGTATCGTGCGGACGTGCTGCGATGCGCTCGGGCTGATCTTCATGCTCACGGCCGGGGCCGAGGAAGTCCGCGCTTGGCCGCTGCTGCGGGGCATGACGGCCGTCGAGGCCGCCGGCCGGATTCACACCGACCTGGCCCGCGGGTTCATCAAGGCGGAGACGATCGCGTTTGACGACCTGCGGACGGCCGGCTCGCTGCGCGAGGCCAAGGCGCATAACAAGGTGCGGCTGGAGCCGAGGGGGTACGTGGTTCAGGACGGGGACATCATCACGATCAAGTTTGCGGTGTGACGGTCGCGGCCGGCCGGGGGGGTGGCACGGTCCGCAGCGGCGCAGCCGCGCAGGGCCGTGGTTGAAAAAGGGGATAGATACCGCGGGATTGGCTGTTGGGGCGTGCGTGATGGCGGGTTGGCCCGCAGCCAGCCTCCTCCGTCAACGCGTTGTCACGCCCCCCCCCGCTCGCGAATGACCTTCTCCTCCGCCCCCACCAGCGCCAGGAAGACCTCGCTCAGGCGCGCGCGGCCGGTCTGAGCGCGGAGCGTCTCGAGCTCGCCCTCAGCCACCAGCCGACCGTTGTGGATGAGCCCCATGCGTCGGCACATGCGGTCGATTTCGTCCAAGGCGTGTGTCGAGAGCAGCACGGCCTTGCCGGCGTCGGCCTGCGTGCGGATGAACTCGAGGATCAGACGGTTGCTGAGCACGTCGAGTCCCAGCGTCGGCTCGTCCAGCACGAGGATCGGCGGGTCGGCGATCAGCGCCCGAGCGATGCTCACACGCTGCTTCTGCCCGGTCGACAGCGCCCCGCAGCGCAGCCGCACGTACGGACCCATGTCCAGCCATTCGATCAGGGCCGCGATCCGGGAGCGGGCCTTCGCCCGCGGCAAGTCGTACAACGTCGCGAAGTACTCGAGCATCTCACAGGGCGTGAGCCGCGCGTACAGCCCCGTGTTTGCGGTCAGGTACCCGATATGCCGCTTGACCAGCTCCGGCCGGCCGGTCACGTCCTCGTCGCGGATGAACACCCGCCCGGCCGACGGCCGCAACAGACCGCTGATCATCCGCAGCGTGGTGGTCTTGCCGGCCCCGTTCGGCCCGAGCAGGCCGTAGATCTCGCCGGCGTGGACCGAGAACGTGATGTGATCGACGGCGGTCTTCTCGCTGCCGTCGGGGTTGGGGAAGACCTTGGTCAGCTCTTCAACGCGGATCATGGTGCGGCAGGGTAACCGGAATGCGACGGTTTTGTCATTCCGAGGAGCGCAGCGACGAGGAATCCGACCGCGGACGCGAACGGACCGCGGTAGTGGGCGAAAACGCGCGGACGAGATCGTACCGCATCCGCGGCGAGCTTTCTCGTCAATTGCCAGCGACGATTTCGCTCGGACCGACAGCGTTTCCGGAGTCCCGCAGGTGTGGGCTTACTTGTGCAGCAAAGCCAGCACCTCGGCCCGCGTGCCCGGGTTGGTGTGCAGGATGCCGCGCAGAGCCGAAGTGATCATGACGCTGCCGGGCTTCTTGACGCCGCGACACGTCATGCACGTGTGCACGGCCTCCAGGACGACGGCACAGCCCCGCACGTGCAACCGCTTCGCCAGCAGGTCCGCGATCTGCGACGTGAGCCGCTCCTGAACCTGCGGCCGGTGGGCAAACGCGTCGACGATGCGGGCCAGCTTCGACAGCCCGAGCACCTTCCCGCCCGGGATGTAGGCGATGTGCGCCTTGCCCTCGAACGGCATGAGGTGGTGCTCGCAGGTGCTGTTGAAGGAGATGTCGCGCAGCACCACCATCTCGTGGTGGTCCTCGTCGAATGTCGCGTCGAGGTGCCGACCGGGGTCCTCGTGCAGCCCGCGGAACAGTTCCGCGTACATCCGCGCCACCCGGGCGGGCGTCTCACGCAGCCCCGCCCGCTCCGGGTCCTCACCGATCGCGATCAGGATCTCGCGCACCGCCCGCGCGATGCGTTCCTGGTCAATCTGCGGAGCTTCACTACGTTCCGACATCGCCGCTCCTGCCGCACCGCGGACGCACCCTACCCCCGTTCCCTGTTCCCTGTTCCCTGTTCCCTGTTGCCTGCTCCCTATTCCCGGTTTCCTCGCCCGCTACGTCGCCCGCTGCTGTAGGTAATCCACCAGCAACCGCACGCCGAAACCCGTGGCGCCCTTCCGCAGCAGGCCCTTCCCACTCTCCTCCGTCGCCACGGCCGCGATGTCCAGATGCGCCCACGGCACGCCGTCCCGCACAAACTCCTTGAGGAACATGCCGCCCAGGATCGCCGACGCCTCCCGCTTGCCCGAGCTGTTCTTGATGTCCGCCTCTTCGCTCTTCAGCAGCTCGCGGTAGTCGTCCCATAGCGGCAGCCGCCACAACCGCTCGTGCACCCGCCGGCCCGCTTCGCCCAGCTCGGCCGCCAGGTCGTCGCTGTTGCTCATCAGGCCCGCCGCCTGTCGCCCCAGCGCGATGCCCACCCCCCCCGTCAGTGTCGCCACGTCGATCAGCACTGTCGGCCGGAGTCTCTCCTGGGCGTAGGCCAGCGCATCCGCCAGCACCAGCCGACCCTCCGCGTCCGTGCTGATGATCTCGACCGTCTTGCCGCTCTTCATCCGCAGGATGTCGCCCGGCCGATAGGCCCGGTCCGAGATCGCGTTCTCCGCGGCCGCGATCAGCCCGACCACGTGGCACCGCAACTTGAGCGCCGCGACCGCCCGCATCACCCCCAGCACCACCGCCCCGCCGCTCTTGTCGAACTTCAGCGCCTCCAGGCCTGCCGCGGGCTTGATCGAGTACCCCCCCGTGTCAAACGTGATCGCCTTGCCGACCAGCACGGTGAGGGTTCGCGTGCCGGGCGCACCGCGATACTCGACCTGGATCAGGCAGGCCGGTTCGCCAGCCCCCCGCCCCACGGCCAGCAGGCCGTTCATCCCCATGCGGCGGAGCTGTTCGGCCGCGAAGACCGTGCATTTGAGCTTCGCACCGCTCGCCAGCCGGCGGGCCTCCGCGGCCAGCGTGGTCGGGTTGATCACGTTCGCGGGCTGGTGCGCGAGCCACCGGGCGTAGTTGACCGCGTCGGCCACCAGGATCTGCCGGCGGATTTGAGGCAGGATGCGCTCGAGATGCGGCGCTTCGCTCGCCCGCACCGCGACGTGGATCTTGTCCGGCACCTTCTCGTCCGGGGCCTTGTGCTCGGCGAAGCGGAAACCGGCCAACGCCATGCCCAGGGCCCACTCCGCCGCGGCGGCCTCCACGCCCGTCGCGGCCAGCCCGTCGGTCCAGAGCGTCACGCTCCTGAGCCGCTCTCCGATCAGCCAGCGGGCCGCCGCCGCCGCCGCCAAGCGTATTTCGTGCGCCGTGACCTTGGCCGAATCTCCGAGACTGACCACCAGCACCCGACGAAACGGCGTGTTCCCCGCCGTGTGCATGAGGTAGCCGACCTCGTCGCGCAGCGGGCGGACTTCCAGCAAACCGCTCACCGCGTCGTTGCACACGCGGTCCACCGCCGTCACGAGCTGGAGCGGCGGCGCCGGCCGGGCCAGCAGCGGGACCAGCAGCAGCTCGGCCGCGCCGCGCGTCCTGTCATCCGTGCGAAAGTGAAACGTCGTTCCGTTCGGGCTCATGGCATCCTCGGGCCGCGCAGGTCGTCCTCACTTCCCAGAGCCGCAGCGACATCGGTTCGGGCCGGACAACCCAGCGTACCGCGCCCGGGGCCGTTCTGTCATCCCGGCGAGCGCGTCCGTACTGTCACCCAGAGGACGTCGCGGCGGTGATCGACGAGGGGTCTCGTCACGAATTGCGGACAGCACTGCGGCAGGTGGCGACACAGACCGCAACCGGCCTCACGACGGTTCGATCATCACCGCATCGACGCCGAAGTAGTACCCCGATGACGCGTCGCTCTTTCCGACCACCTCGAACCGCAGCCGCAGCGGCCCGGCCGGCAGATCGAACGTCCCCAGTTCGACCCGCAGCCCCGGCACGATCTTCGCGTCGTACGTGTCCACCGGCCCGCCCGCCTTTTCACCGTTCACGCAGACCTGCACCAGCCCGTAGTCGAACGAGCGCGTCAGGATGGCCGCAAGCTTGTAGCGACCGGCTGCGCGCAGCGGCGCTTCAAGCTCCACCCACCCCCCCGCGCCCGTCGGGCGGCACCACAGATGTTCATCGCCGCTCGCCCCGCCGATCCCCTGCACCTCGTGGTTCGTGCCCGCGGATGCGAGAACCGTCAGGTCCTCGCATTCCAGCGCATTCGCCGAAATCGCCCGCGGCAGCTCGACCGCGTCCAGCCCCAGCCGGCGGCCGCGAGCCGCGGGATTCGGCTCGAGGGCCCGCAGCTCGAGCCGGTTTTCGCCCGCCTCGAGCGCGACGTTCGCCACGCTCACCCGCTTCAACACCCGCTGCTCGGCATAGGCGTCGATCGGTTGCCCGAGCGGCCGGCCGTTGACGCTGACTTCGAACCGCCCGCCCTCCGGCTCGGCCGTGATGTGCAGCCGCAGCGTGGCCGCACCCGCCTCCTTGCGCTCCGGCAGCGGCAGCGTGGCCGTCGCGTCCGCGTGGGCGAAATCCAGACGAAGCTGCCCGCCGCCGGACCAGTCGAACGTCGCATATTCCGGCGTTGCCGTGACGCCCATGCCGGCCTGCGCGACCAGGTCCTCACCCTCCGGCCCGCGCGGGTTTCGAGGCAGCGGCTCCAGCACCCAGCAGTCGAGCATGGCCGGCTGCGAGCATTCCACCGTCAACGCGTTGTCCCCTTTCGCAAGACGCACGAGGCCGACGTCGTAGATCCCGTCCACCGCGTCACGGTTCCACGCGACCGTGCCGATCGTGCGGCCGGTGGCGTCCTTCACGCGGATCGTCTCGAACGTGCGTCGCGGGTTGGTCCGCAGGCGCAGGCGCACGACCTCGTCCGCGGGCGCGGGCAGCGTCACGCTCACCGGCTCCGCCGTCGTAATGTTGGCGGCGTGACGGTCCGAGAACTCGGCCCCGCCCGCGAACTTCTCCTTGACGATGTTGCCCCAGCCCTCGCCGGCAATACGACCTTCGACCTCGATCGCGCCGGGGATGCGCAGGCCGGGCGGCGTGACGTCGACCAGCTCGAGCGGCTTGAACAGGCCCTTCGCGCCGGCAACGCCCGGATCGCCGTACCAGTAGACTACCGTGCTGTAGTACGTGTCCTTGAAGCCGCCGAACTGCCAGTTCTCGATCGTGAAGCGGACGCTCTTGCGGAAGTTGATGCAGTCGGCGATGTGCCAGCGATACGCGGACGCCTTGCCGTAATTCGCGCAGCGCGTCACGCCCTGGAGCGGCCGAATGTGCGGGTGCAGCCCCCACGCGTCGCCCAGGTAGTCCTCGCTGCCGGTCCCGAAGTACGAAGGAAATCTCTCCCCGTCAATCCAGACCTTGTCGTCGCCCTCGCCCCACCAGCCCGCCCGCGGGCAGTCCACGTTCAGGACGCAGCCCACGATGCGGCCGCGGCCGGTGGTTTCGAGGATCGGGTAGTCGAGCACGCGGCAGGGGTCTTCCTTGCGGAACCGCGCGTAGAAGCGCAGCGCGTCGTCGGGCGGCGGGCGGCGGTCGACCTCCAGATACAACAGCAGCGCAATCGGCCGCTTCGCTTCGTTCAGATTCTCGATCTCGACCCGCAGGCCGGCGCGGTACGGCATCGGGAAATAGCAGTAGAAATAGCGGCCCTCGCCGGCGCGGCGATCGGGCAGCGGGACGTCGAGCTCGAGGTCCGTGCCGGCGACCAGCGAGCGCAGCGGCACGCGTTCGAACCCCGAGCCGAAAAAGTCCACCAGCGGCGCTTCCACGCTCGGCGACCGCTCGCCGTCGGCGTACACCCGCAGAATGCAGCGGTGCAGTGCATAGGGCTCGACCGGGTCCCGGTTCGTGACCGCCAGGTGCAGCGCGCGGACCGTGCCCGCCCCGTCCAGCGCCTGCACCAGCTTCTCGTCCGGCCCCACGTCCTGCTCGACCGCGACGGGCATCGTGCGGGCGTCACCGAAGAGCTGGCGGCGGGTCAGACCCTGTTCGAGCGCGGCCTTGACCTCGGCCAGCGCGGCCTGGGCCGCTTCGTCCAGCGCGGGGTCGAACCGCTGCACGCGCGTGCCGGGCGCGAACTGCACGACGTTGATCTGGTAGTAGGCGCTGCTCTCGCGGCACGCGACGCGGCAGCTCGTCGCGAAGCCCATCGGCATATAGCTGTTCAGCCCGCGGTAGACCAGCGGTTCCTCGAATGGCGGCATGCGGCCCGCCAGGAGCTGGCCGAAGTCCGTTTCGAGCACGGTGCCGCCGTCGAGGATGAACCGGATCCGGCCGTGCGGATTGGCGGACCAGATGCGGGTGATCGCGCCCGGACCGGACACGTCGGCCATGATGTCCCAGCCGTCGTCGTCGCGGCCCATGAACTGGCCGGCGTCGCCGTTGGCGTCCCACGCGACGTACTCGCCGCGCTCGTCGATCTTCGAGGCGCGGTCGTAGCTCGAAAACATCCGTGTGCGTTCACCCGCGGGCGGCGGCGTAGCGAGTCGGTTCAGGTCGATGATGCGGCGCAGCAGGTCGGCGGTGGTGATCTCGGGCTGCGCGCCGGCCGATGGCTCGTCCGCCGGCTGAGGCGCGGCCGTGGCTGTGCCCCCGCCCGGTTGTGCCACAGCGGTCGCAGCGGCGAAGAGGAAGCGGGCGAACGTGCGGAGCGATGGGTTCATGGCGGGCTCCTGTGGGGCGCTGGCCGGAGATTATGGCGAGCGGCTGTCATTCCGACGAGCGCAGCGCAGGAGGAATCTGGCCTCGGACGGAAAGACCGCGCGCAAACGGGAGAGTGCGCGGTTTGGGGCCCGGTTCCTTGTCGATCGCCTCCGGCGCTCTCGGTCGGAATGACAGCGCGGCCCGCGCCCGCGCGCCGCCGTCGCCGCGGACCAAGGCTCGCGGGCCGTGGCGGGACTCCGGCGCCGCTCTGAACACGAAGCGCCAGCGAGCGCCGCCCTTCGAGCTCGAGGCGTGAGCGCGGGCCGTGGGTTGCGCCCCTGCTCGCCGTCAGTCCCCGCTGGTCAACAACTGCACGAACGGATTGATGTCGGTAAAATCGACGTAGCCGTCCTGATTGCAGTCCGCCAGCATCCAGTCACAGCTCGGATACACGACCACGTACTGGCTGTGATTCGTGAGTGCGAGCACGAACGCATTGATGTCAGCGAAGCCAACCTGACCATCGCAATTCATGAGGCTATCTCAAAACCTCTGAAAGCAACAGAAGCGTGCAGGTCATATGCAAGAAGCCGGTGAACAGACGGCTCGACTTCTCCCAACGGATGCAGAGTCGGCGGTGGTTCTGAATCCAGGAGATCGTGCGCTCCACGGTTCAGCGGCGCGCGACGCGACGCAGCGGACGCCGATCCTGCGTGACGTTCTCGGGCTTGCGATTACCGCGGTGCGGCGCGATCAGCTCCACGCCTTGTTCCGCCAACTGGGCGTCGAGTGCGTCGTTGTCAAAGGCCTTGTCGCCGATCATGCGCGGGGGCGGTGTGGCGGTCAGCATGAAGTCGAACAGCGCCTGCACACAGCGGCTCTCGTGAACGTCGGCGGGGGCCGTGTCGATCGCCACCGGCAGACCGCGGGCATCGACCCGGACCATGATTTTCACGCCTTTTCCGACATGGCCACGCCCGATCCCGTCCCCGCCACCGCGGGCTTTCGAGAAGGTCCCGTCGATGAAGCACTCGTACACCCGGTAAGCGCCGCGCTGCTCGACCAGGCGTCCGGCGGCCCGCATGGCCCTCTCAAACAGCCCCGCGCGCGTCCAGCGCTGGAACCAGCGATGCACTGTCGCCCGCGCGCCGAACTCACGCGGCAGGTCTTTCCACTTCGCGCCATTGTCCAGTATCCAAAAGATGCCCCGCAGCGTCTGGCGCTTGTCCGCGACCGGCTGGCCACCCTTCGAACTCCTCGGATGATCCGGGATCATCTCCGCAAGCCAATTCAATTGCTGTAAGTGTCAACATGCCGTATTGTACGAAGTCAACAAGTGTCCCGGTTTTGAGATAGGCTCATCTCTCCCGCAGAACTTGCTTACTCATGTGATCCCCGCCGACGTCGGCGCAGCGTTGTGCTCAACTTCCCGATGGCTCGCGACACAATCTGCTCTTCTTCGTTCTCCGGCAGCCGGATCGCGAACGAATCCTTCACGGCCTCGATCGTCT
>CAZMCT010000064.1:0-22609 GCA_964564785.1 uncultured Planctomycetales bacterium | reverse complement strand
TCGCCGCACCGGGCGGCGACGTGGACAGAGATGGTCCGCACGCGGCGTCATCCGGCCGCGCGGTGCAGCGAATTCGAACGGACGGCCCGACGAGGCCGGACTGAAGGTTCAGGAAAAGGATCAGCCATGGCGACGAAGTACGTGTACTTTTTCGGCGGCGGCCGGGCGGAAGGGCGGGGCGCGGACCGGCGGACGTTGGGCGGGAAGGGGGCGGGTCTGGCGGAAATGACGCAGATCGGGCTGCCCGTCCCGGCCGGGTTCACGATCGCGGTCGACGCGTGCGCGTACTACGACGCCCACGGGCAGAAATGGCCGCCGGGCCTCGAAACGGAGGTGCGCGCACAACTGCGGCGGCTCGAGAAAGTGACCGGCAAGCGGCTCGGAGATCCGCAGAACCCGCTGCTGGTTTCGGTGCGCAGCGGAGCGGCCCGCTCGATGCCGGGGATGATGGAGACCATCCTCAACCTGGGGATGAACGACCGCTCGGTCGAGGGGCTGGCCGCGGCCACGAACAACGCGCGATTCGCGTGGGACGCCTACCGGCGATTCTTGCAAATGTACTCGACGACGGCCGTAGGGCTGTCGAAGGACGTACTCGAGCAGAAGCTGCACGACCTGAAGCACCGGCGGGGCGTGAAGTTCGACCACGAGCTGCCGGCCGAGGCCCTGCAAGAGCTGTGCGCCGAGTTCAAGGCGTTTTTCCGCGGCGAGACGGGGCGGGATTTCCCGCAGGATCCGTGGGAGCAGTTGGTGGGCGCGATCAACGCCGTATTTCGCTCGTGGAACGCGGAGAAGGCCGTCACGTACCGACGCGTCGAGAAGATCACCGACCTGAAGGGCACGGCCGTCAACGTGCAACAGATGGTCTTCGGCAACATGGGCGAAGACAGCGGCACCGGCGTGGCGTTCACGCGCGACCCGAACACGGGTGAGAACGTGCTGTACGGCGACATGCTCTTCAACGCCCAAGGCGAGGACGTGGTGGCCGGGATCCGCACGCCCGTCAAACTGACCGACCTGCGCGACCGTTTCCCGGACCTGTACGACCAGTTCAGCGCGATTCGCGTGATCCTCGAGACGCATTTCCGCGAGATGCAAGACCTGGAGTTCACGTTCGAGCGCGGCAAGCTGTACATGCTCCAGTGCCGCACCGGAAAGCGCACGCCGGCGGCCACGTTCCGTATCGCCGTCGACCAGGCGACCAAGCCGATGTTGTCGCCGGCCGAGGCCCGACGGCTGAACAAGGCCGGCTACCTGCCGAAGACGTACGTGAAGGGTGCCACGCGGCCGGTGATTACGAAGGACGACGCCATTCTGCGCATCACGCGCGAGGACATCGAGCGGCTGTTCTATCCGGTGATCAACCCGGCCATTCCCCGCGAGCAGCTCCTGAAGGCTCGGCTGACCGAGGGCATCAACGCGGTGCCCGGCGCCGCGTGCGGCAAGGTTGTCTTCAGCGCCGGCGACGCCGAGCGGCTCGCGGAGCAGGGCGAGGACGTCATCCTGGTCCGCAAGGAGACCAGCCCCGAGGACGTGGGGGGGATGCAGGCCGCCAAGGGCATTCTCACCCAGACCGGCGGCAAGACCAGCCATGCGGCCGTCGTCGCCCGCGGCTGGGGCAAATGCTGCATCGTCGGGTGCGAGTCGCTGAGCATCGACTACAACGCCCAGCAGCTTTCGGTCAACGGAACGGTGGTGCGGCAGGGCGACTTCCTGACGCTCGACGGCTCCTCGGGCACGGTCTACCGCGGCCGGCTCGACCTCCAGCGGCCGACTCCGCCGAAAGAGTTCTCCACGCTGATGAGTTGGGCGGACGAGCGCCGGGAGCTGGACGTCCGCACGAACGCGGACACGCCCGAGGACGCGCTCAAGGCGGTCGAGATGGGCGCCGAGGGCATCGGCCTGTGCCGTACCGAGCACATGTTCTTCGCGACCCGTGAACGGCAACTCGCCATCCAGGAGATGATTGTCGCCGACACCGAGGAGGCCCGGCGGGCGGCGCTCGCCAAGCTCCTGCCCTACCAGCGCGAGGACTTCGTGGGCATCTTCAAGGCGATGGCCGGGCGGCCGGTGACGATCCGGCTGATTGATCCGCCGCTGCACGAGTTCGTGCCGAAGACCCGGGCCCAGGCCGACGAGCTGGCGCGGGCGACCGGGATTCCGGCCGACAAGATCCTGGCCCGCTCGGAGCAGTTGCACGAGGCCAACCCGATGCTCGGGCATCGCGGCTGCCGGTTGTGCATCACGTACCCCGAGATCCTCGACATGCAGGTGCGGGCGATCATCGAGGCCGCGGTGCAGGTGAAGAAGGCCGGCGGCAAGGTCGCGCCCGAGATCATGATCCCGTTGACCATTGACCGGAAGGAGCTGCAAATCCTGGTGGACCGCACGCGCGCGGTCGCGGGCGCGGTGCTGGCCGAGACGGGGACCAAGCTGGAGTACCTCGTTGGCACGATGATCGAGACGCCGCGGGCGGCGATCGTCTCCGACGAGATCGCGCAAGTGGCCGAGTTCTTCAGCTTCGGAACCAATGACCTGACCCAAATGACGATGGGCCTGTCGCGCGACGACGCCGGCCGCTTCCTGCCCGACTACGTGAACCCGAAAAAGGCGGGCGTGTTCGCGGAGGACCCGTTCCAGACGCTGGACCAGAATGGCGTCGGCACGCTGGTGTCGCTGGCGATCGAGCAGGCCCGCCAGACGCGGCCGCAGCTCAAGGTCGGCATCTGCGGCGAGCACGGCGGGGACCCGGAGAGCGTGAAGTTCTGCCACCGCGTCGAAATGGACTACGTGAGCTGCTCGCCCTACCGCGTGCCGATCGCGCGGCTCGCCGCGGCCCAGGTCGTGATCGAGGATGAGCGCCGCCAGCCGGAGCGCAAGCCCGCGCCCCGCACGGCGCCACCGCGGAAAGCCGGACCGCGCGCCCGTGCCGCAAAGAAGAACAGCCGCAAGCCCGCGCAGAAGGCCGGGCGGCGCTAGCGCCCCTCCCGCCGTGACGGCGCGACTCCAGCCCTGGTGCGTGCTGTTGCTCCTGGCGGCGGCGCTGTTGACCGGGTGCGCCCGCCTCCCGCGCGGATCGCCCCTTCGCATGGAGCGCGTCGCGCTCGCGCCGGACACGCGGGGGTTTGTGCTCGTGCCCTCCGGTCGGGCGTTCACGCCCTGGGGTTTCAATTACGACCACGACACCGCCAACCGACTGCTCGAGGATTACTGGGCTGAAGAGTGGGAGCGGGTCGAGCGCGACTTCCACGCCATGCGGCGGCTCGGGGCGAACGTGGTGCGCATCCACCTACAGGTCGGGAAGTTCATGCGCGGACCGGACGAACCCGACCCGGCCGCCCTGGCACAGCTTCGGCGGCTGCTGCGCCTGGCCGAGGCGTGCGGGCTCTGGCTCGATCTGACGGGGCTCGCGTGCTATCGCAAGGCCGATACGCCGGCGTGGTACGACGCGCTGGACGAGGTCGGGCGCTGGGCCGCGCAATCGCACTTCTGGGAAGCCGTGGCCGCGTGCGGCGCCGCCAGTCCGGCCGTGTTCTGCTACGACCTGATGAACGAGCCGGTCGTGCCGGGCGGACGACGCGCGGCGGGCGACTGGCTGGGCCCCCCGTTCGGCGGCTACTGCTATGTGCAGTTCATCACGCTCGACCAGGCCGGTCGGCCGCGGTCGGACATCGCGGCCGCGTGGGCTCGCATGCTGACGGCGGCGATCCGGCGGCACGATCCGCAACGGCTGGTGACGATCGGGCTCGTGGACTGGAGCCTCGAACGGCCGGGTTTGACGTCCGGGTTCGTGCCGGAACGTGTGGCGCCGGAGGTCGATTTCCTCTGCGTGCACATCTATCCTCGGGCGGGACGGGGGGACGAGGCGCTGGCGACGTTGGCGGGCTTCGCGGTCGGCAAGCCCGTGGTGATCGAAGAGACGTTCCCGCTGAGCTGTACAAGCGCCGAGCTGCTCGAGTTCATCCGGCGTTCGCGTTCGTACGCGGCGGGTTGGATCACGTTCTACTGGGGTGAACCCGAGCCGACCGCCGATCCGCAGACGGCGCTGCGCGACGCGCTCGCGAGCGGGTGGGTGCGGCAGTTCAGCGCGGCCCGGCCGGAGGAGATCGGTGAGCAGCCCTGACGAGCGTCCGCCGGAGCCGGCGGAGGAAGCGGGGGCGTGCTAGCGGCGCGAGCCGCCCACGGGGGGTCGGTTTCTTGCGGGCGGGTCAAATTTGAGCTGTATGCCCACCTTCGACGCGCCCACGGTCTCCGTGCAGTGTCGCACCTCGCCGACCAGGGGCGCGCCGGCCGGCTCCAGCAGCAGGCGGATGCGCAGGGGGGTTCCAACCGGGATGCGATGCGTGCGGACCAACATGCCGTCAGTGGAGACGTTCATGACGGTTCCGGTACGGACGACCGGCCGCCCCTCCACGTCAAAGGTGAGTTCGACGCGGTCGACACCGGCGTTGCGGCGTGGGCAGCTGCGGCGGTATTCAGTCGACCGATTCTCCTCGTAGCGGGTGAGCAGCGCTTCCCACTGTCGGCGGGTCATGGTCGCGGGCGCGGAAGTCGGCGGGGTCATGGTCGGCTCCGACTCGTGCTGCGGTGATCCTCGGACAGAATGGCGCCCGGGTTGAATGCGGCGTCCACGGGTGGCAGCGTCCGAGAAAACGTCTTGACCGCCCGGCAACCCGTTGCGACAGCGGGTTGGCTTCGCGCTAACCCACCACTGTGGCACCGGTTACTCGCCTGTTGTTCCTGCTTCCCATCTACTCCCGCGGGACCTGCCCCTTTTTCAACGGGCTGCTGGCGATTCGGCGGACGAGAGTTCAGGCCCGCGGCGGCGGGGCTGTCGATTCGTTCACCTCGAGCACACTCGGCAAGAGGACCGATGGCGCCGGTTGGCGGGTCTCGAGTTGATGGACGAGCATGCGGACGGCGGTGCGGCCGAGTTCCTCGCAGGGGCTCTTGACCGTGGTGAGCTTGCAGAAGGCGTACTCGTGGAGGATGACGCCCTCGTGGCCGACGACGCTCATGTCATGGGGAATGGACAAGCCGCGCTTGACGAGCGCGTTGCACACCAGGATGGCCATGGCGTCGGAGTAGACCACCAGCGCGGTGGGGCGGGGGCGCTGGTCGAGATAGAGGCCGACGTGCTCGGCGATATCGAGGTAGCGATCATAGGTCGGCAGCGGCTGGAGGCCGTGGCTCCGAAGGCCCTCGACGTAGCCGCGCTCGCGCTTGACGGTGACGTGGTGCCGCTCACCGGAGAAGTGATGGACGAAGCCGATGTGGCGGTGGCCGAGGCGGACGAGGTGATCGACGGCGAGCCGAGCGCCCTGTACGTCGTCGACGTGCACGCAGTTGTACGGCTGGTGCAGCTCCGTGTTGAGCCAGACGTGCGGGATGTCGTAGTGCATCAGCGCGGCGTGCGTGCGCTGCTCGGCGTCGGCCGGGATGATGACGCCTTCGATCTGGTGTTCGGAGAAGATGCTGCTGGCCTCCATCGCGAGCTTGTCGCGGACGGTCTTCAGCAGCAGCGAATAGCCGAGCTCCTCGATCTGGTTGGCGATGCCGCGCAGGACGTTGCTGTAGAAGCTCCCGACCATGCAGAACTCGGTGGCGAGCACGCCGATCGTGCGGAAGCTCATGCCGGCCATGGCCCGCGCCGCCGCCAACGGGCGATAACGAAGCTCGCGCGCCACGCGCAGAACGCGTTCGCGCGTTTCCCGGCTGAGGGCGACGTTGCTCTGGGACTTGGAGAGCGCCGTCGAGGCGGCGCCGACGGACACCCCCGCCACGCGGGCGACGTCGCGGATCGTGACGCGCTTCACCCGCTTGATGCTCTTCTTCGCCATGGGCACTCCCTGCTCACGCGCCTCGGAACATGACCGGAGAATGCCGAGTCCGCTCCCGGAGCGGACGGGCCGACGGTGGACGCGATCATACTGAGCCCCCCGTGAAGACGCCAGCACAGCCGCCGCCGGCCGTCAGCGTGCCGCGCCGTCGCCGTTCAGTCGGGCGCGGCGCACGCCGGCCCCGCGGCGCGCGTCAGCAGAAACCAGCGCCTCCGCGCCGACCCGCCCGTCGGCGCGTGGCGGACGAAATACACCGTCCAGACCGTGCCGTCCGACATCGCCAGCCGGAAGCCGTGGCGGCGCAGGTAACGCTCACCGGAAGCCCGGCCGCGCTCCGGCCCGGACTCCTTCCAGCACTCGAGCAGGCCGCGGATCTCGTAGTGCGTCGCGCGCCACGTGAAACCGGCGGGCAGGCCGGGCAGACCCGCCGCCATGGCACCCGCCCCGAACGTGTGCGCGTCGGGAACGATCGGCTCGCTGACGAATTCGTCCATGGGTGTCAATAGCGGGCCGGCGGCCGGGCGGCCGGCGTCGGTGTGCGAAGCACGGCGCGGACGGGGCTGGCCTCGAAGCCGACCAGCCGCAGTGGCAGGGCGATCAGCTCGTAGAGTCCGGGCGGCACGTCGGCCAGCACAAGCCCCTCGAGCGCGAGGATGTCGCGCTCAACGAGACGGCGATGCACCGGAAGCTGCGCGGCCGCAAACAGATCGACGCTGGGCGTGTCGAGGCCAACGAGGCGCACCCCGCAGGCGTGGAGTGCGTCGACCAAGTCCGGGTCGAGGGCGGCGTAATCCTCATTGAAATGGCACAGGTCCGGCCGGGTGCCGGTGGCCAGCAGCAGGCGCGGCGCGCGCGGGGCGCTCGGTAGCATGGCCGGCGTGATCGTCTCGCCGCGGGCCACGCCGATGTGCATCACCTCGCAGGGGCCGACGAACCGAGCGAGGTCACAGCCGTCAATTGTGTTTGCCGCGGGACGCACGTGCGCGGGCGCGTCGACGTGGGCGCCGAGGTGGACAGAAGCGCGCCAGGACGAGCTAGTGACGCACAACTCGCCGGCCGCGTGCGTGCTGACCTCCCGCGTCAGCGCGCGCTCACCGGGCCAAACGGCCAGATCCGGCGTGAGCGGCGGCGAAATGTCGTACAGCATCGCGTCTCCCGGAGCAAAGACCGCGGCCAGGCGGACGGGCGGGGTTCAATGACGGAGACTATACCCACGCGGGGCAGGATGCGAGCGCACTCGTCACTCGGCCGGAACACCTCGGGCGCGAAGCCGTTCGGGCGTGCGGGGTTGTTTTTCCTGGGGGTCGATGGCGTGCACGACAGCGTAGTCGTCTGGGAATCGCGTCCGCAGCATGGGGAGGACGTCGCGGAGGTGTTCGAGCTCGAGCGGCTGGAGGTTAGGTGTCACGCGCTCGGGGGCAGCCAGCCACTCCGCCCAGCGCGTGAGGGGCACGCGAATGTCGCTCCCGACGGCGGTGAGACGAACCGAGGCTTCCTCGATGGGGCGCTCGGGGTTCACGCATACGTACACGTTCGCGGTCTGAAGGACTTTCCACCAGAACGGGTTTCGATGATTGGCTTTGATCCAGGCGGCGACAAAGTGCTGCGCGAAACGCTCTCGGGATTCCCAACGCGCATAGCAGCTCCAATGCAGGGGCGCATTGACGTAGGGCGTCAACGGGTCCGCCGGCGGGAGAAAACTGCCGGTCGCCCGAAAATGCGGGGCCAGGGGGTCAAGATGTTCTTTGCACAGGGCGCATCGCAAATCGGGAATAATCGACGGAGCCATAACATGAATCTCAAGCCTGAAATCCCTCGCGCGCCGGAACGGGCCGGCGCTGCCCGAACGCCGGGTCCTATTATAACGGGGAGAGTCCGGGAGTGGTTACGGAAATCCGAAAAAACGTGTGCTGGCGCAGAAAAAAAGAGGGCACCGAGTTGCCATTCTGGCGGGCTCGGTGCTCTCCGGAGGGGAAAGAAGCATTGATAGTGTAGCTTCTGTGCAGCTAAAGTCAAGAAACATTTATCGGGCCGTTGGACTTTTTTTCTGACCCTGATCGACGTCGGTACGACCGATGTGCATTGGGCAAGCATTTAACATTATTTTTTACAGTTATTTACATCACGGCGCAAACACGGCGTTCGCATGAACGTCGGTATCATGCCAGAGATGGCCGTGCGCGTTTTAGCGCATACTCGTGTATATAGCAGGAAACACGAACCAGAATCTGGCGCAATATGTTGTCTGTGGTCAACGTGACACGACGTTTATGTCCATTGAAAAGAACGCAGGCTTTACCAGCCGGCTGAAAAAGGGGACAGTCGAGAAGGGTGGCAGGCACTCCGGCAGTAAACGGCGGAGCGGAACGCGGGCTAGACGCCCGATCCACAATCGGGGCACGGCGTGGCGTCAGCCCCCTTTTCCAACCGGTTGTTACGATTCTCGGACTTGGCCCCGTCGCCTTTTGGAGTCTGAGGAGATGACGGCCGTCCGTCCAATGAGGCCCGTATCTGGCACGAAAGTGAGCTCCTGACGCAGTTCATCGACGGCCACAAGCTGCACACGCACTCGCTGGCCGAGATGCACGGTTCGCGACGTCCGCAGCCCGTGGAACGCCGCGGTACCGCGATCATAGCGCCAGTCGTCCGGTCCGAAATCGATTACGCGGATCACGCCCTCGGCCAAGCACTGTTCGACTTGAACGAAAACGCCGAATGACGCGACGCCGGTGATGATCGCGTCAAAGTGCTCGCCGACGCGAGACATCATCCACAGCAGCAGCAGCCGATTGTCCGCGTCCCACTCCGCTGCCTGGGCGCGCCGCTCGAGCGCGCTCACGCGGTTGCCGAGCTCAGCCAGCTCCGCCTCGGACGGGATTTCGTTCGCTGCCGTCGTGAGCCACCCTCGGCCACCGGGCAGCAGGGCCGGAAACAAGCGGTGGACGGTCAGATCGGGGTAGCGGCGAATGGGCGAGGTGAAGTGGCAGTAGTCGCGGCAAGCGAGCGCGAAATGACCGATGTCGCCCGGGCTGTACGAAGCCTGGGCCAGGGCCCGCAGGAGCGTGTAGTGCACCGCCGGCTCCTCGGGCCGCCTCCGCACCTCAGCGAGCAGACGCTGGATGCTGCTGTGGGTCAGCGTCCCGTGGATGGTGTGCCCGAGAATGGGCGCGAGCGGCGCCAACGTGTCGGCGGCGGCGGGGTCGGGCGGCGGATGAACTCGATGGAGGTGGGGAACGCCCACCTCCCGCAGCCCCCGTGAAACGGCCTCGTTGGTTTCCACCATGAACATCTCGATCATCGTATGCGAGAAGCCGGCATCGCGCGGGCGGGCATCTTGCACCTTCCCGTGCACATCGAGTTGGATTTCGACCTCGGGAACACTGAGGACGATCATCCCGTTGCGGATACGCCGACGCTGGATGCGGCGCGCGAGCCGCTCGGCGTCCTGGAGCAGCGCCAGCACGTCGGGACTGAGCCCGGTTGTCTGACCGGACTCCAGCGCGGCCGTCACCTGGGGATAAGAAAGACGTGCCCGCGAACAGATCACCGAGCGGCAGAAACGCCGCTCCACCACCTCGCCCGCGTCGTCATACGTCAGGAACACGCTCTGCGTGAACCGCGGCTCGCCGGGCCGTAGGCTACAGACGTCGTTCGAGAGCGCCGGGGGAAGCATGGGCAAGACGAGGCCGGGGAAGTACACGCTCGTGCCACGGCGACGCGCTTCGGCGTCGATCGGCCCCCCGGCGGGCACGAAGTGCCCGACGTCGGCGATGTGCACGCCCAGCCGCAGCCGGTGCCCTGGAAGACGCTCGACCGAGATCGCATCGTCGAAATCGCGCGCGTCGGCGGGATCGATGGTGATCGTCGTGAGCGGCCGCAAGTCCTCGCGGCCGCGAAGATTGCCAGGATCGAACTCCGCTGCGGCGCGGCGGGCGGCGTGCTCGACCGCCACCGGGAAAGTGTCGGGAAGGTCCATGCGGTGAATGATCGCCCGAATCCAGGTTCGCCCGTCGTCGGGCGCGCCCAGCCGCTTGCGAATCCGTCCGCGGACGCGCGCCGAGTGAAGTGTTTCCGGGTCGGGCTCGACCGCGACCACCTCTCCATAGTGAGCGCCCGACTCGGCGGGGTCCGTGATATGCACTGCCGGGAGGGGCGTCCGGCCGCTGGGACGCACCAAACCGCCGCGGTGGGCGGGTTCGAGCACGCCGATCCAGCGCAGCGGTGCCCGGCGGACGATCCGGACCACCTCGGCCTCGGGGGCGACCCGCACCCCGCGCCGCCGGACCACTCGGGCGGCCACCGTGTCACCGTCGAGCGCCCCGGCCGTGCGGCGTTCATCGACATAGAGGGCAGGGTGTCCGGGGCGTTCGAGGAAACCGAAACCTCGGCGACTGGCGCGGAACACGCCCACGACCTGACCGGTCTGGTCGGGGAGGCGGAGGCTGCGTCCGGGGCCCAGGACCAGGATTCCCTCGTCGAGCATCCCCCGAATGATCTGTCGGAACGTGGTATAATCCGAATCGGGTACCCGTAGCTCGCGGGCGAGGGCGCGCAGCTTGACCGGCCGGTCGGGGTGACCGGCGATATGGTCAAGCACGGCGGAGCGCCAGTGCGGGTCGGGTGTAAGGCCGGTTCGCGGCATACACACATCCTAAGCTGGCGGAGCATCGGACGCGCCAGGTGCGAGCGAACGCACGGCCTCACAGCCACCAGACCCCCTGCGGCCGGCGACGATGGTGGGGCGGTGCAAGGAGCGAGCGATGAAGACCAGCAGCAACAACGGTGTGACGCGAGTGGACACGCAGTTCTCGGTCTTCCTGGCCAACCGCCCGACCGTCCTAGCGCAGATTTGTCAGCGTCTGGCGGATGACAAGGTGAATATCTTGGCGCTGAGCATGATGGATGCAACCGAGCACGGCGTTCTGCGGTTCGTTGCCGAGGACACCGAGCGCGCCCGCAGGTCGCTCAGCGCGATCAACGTGCCCGTGGCGGAGACGGCGGTGCTGCTCACGAGCCTGCCGAACCGGCCGGGTGCCATGGCGCATGTCGTCGAGCGCCTGGCCCGCAACCACATCACGATGAACTATGCGTATTGCACGACCGGAGCCCCCGGTGGCCGGGCGCTCGGCGTGTTTCGGGTATCCGATCTCAAGAAGGCTGCGCAGGTGCTGGACGAGCACAAGCCGGCCCGGAAGGTCGTGCTGTCGCCGCGGACCGGGATGCGGCCGTCGCGTCGGACGTAAGGGGTGAGCGCCAACGCTCCTCAAGCCGAGACCGACGCTCCGCCGACCGTATATGCGCGGCGCGTGGTGTCGTCGTTTGGTGTGCGGGTGCGGGGGGCCGTGTTGCTGGTCGGGTGTGCCGGCATACTGGGATTGGCCGGCTGGCTGCACCCGGACCCACGAGGCTACGGCACGCATGAACAACTGGGCACGGCTCCCTGCGGAATGCTGATTCTCACGGGCTATCCCTGCCCGACTTGCGGGATGACGACGGCGTTTTCGCACGTGGTGCGCGGTCAATGGTGGCGGGCGGTGCGGGCCCAGCCGGCGGGCTTCGTCTTCGCGCTCGCCACGTTCGGAGCGGGAATCTGTGGCGGCCTGGCGCTGGTGCGGGGGCGCTGGCCGCGGCTCGGAACGTGGTTCGCCAGCCCCCTGATGGTGAGCACGGCGTTGCTCACCCTGCTGGTGCTGGGGTGGGTCTATAAGATCGTCGTCGGGCGGATGACGGGGGAGTTGCCGTACCGCTGAACGCGGCTGTTGCTTCTCTTGCAGCCGGGATCAAGGTATACTTGCTCGACTCGGCCCTCAGGTGGGCGCTCGGGGACCCACCGGCCCGGGCAGTACGTGGGACGAACCGCGGATGGCGGACAAAGACAAGGCGACGGGCGGGTCGGCCAAAGCGACCGAAGCGGACCGGCAGCGCGCCCGGCTGTGGTTCAAGAAGGCGGCCGACTCGCGCGAGAAGCAGAGCCTGGACTACGCGATCGAGTGCTATATCACCGGCCTGGGGTACTGGCCCGAAGCGGTGGAGGAGGGCCACATGCCCCTGCGGAGCGTCGCCATCCAGCGGGCTCAGGCGGGCGGCAAGAAGCCCGGGATGATGGACGGGCTGAAGAAGTCGATGACCGTGAAGGACGCACGGCAGGCCATGCTCAATGCCGAGCATCTACTGAGCATGGACCCCACCAACGGGGGGTACGCGGAGGGGGTTCTGCGAAACGCGGTGCGGGCGGGATACCTGGAAGTTGCCAAGTGGGTGGCGCCGCTGGTGTTCGAGAGCTTGCGCAAGGACAAGAAGCCGAACAAGGGCCGCTTCAAGACGTTCCGCGATCTGATGGTGGAGGCGGCGGGCCAGGCCGACGCGAACACGTATCCCGGAATGGAGACGTGGTTCCTGGAGCAGGCGGTGCAGTCGCTCGAGTATCTGATTGCCCGCATGCCCACGGACGAGGAACTGAAGAACGAACAACGCGATCTCGCGGGCAAGCTCACGATCTCGCGCGGGAAGTACGAAGAGGCGGGGGATTTCCGCGAATCGCTCCGGGATGCCGAAAAGCAGAAGCTGCTGCACGACTCCGAGCGCGTCCGCCAGAGCGAAGACACGCTCGAAGCGCTGATCGCGGCCGCGCGGCGGGAATGGGAGGCTGCCCCGGACAACCCCGGGCGGATCATGGCCTACGTCAACGCGTTGCGCAAGGACGAGAGCAAACCGCACGAGGACGAGGCCATCCGCGTGTTGATGCAGGCCTACGAGCGGAGCCGCACCTACGCCTTCAAGGTGCAGGCCGACGACATCCGGTTGCAGCAGCTCGCCCGCGTCGCTCGGGCGCTGATCACCCAGGCCAACGAGAGCGGCTCGGAAGAGGATCGCCAACAGGCCCGCCTGGCCGCGCTGGAGCACCGCCAGACCACGATCGACGTCTACCGCGAGCGGGTCGCAGAGTATCCGACCGATTTGCGATTGAAGTATCACCTCGGTCGCGCGCTCTTCGAGGCCGGGGAGTACGACGAGGCCATCCCGCTGCTCCAGGCCGGGCAGGCCGACCCGAAACACCGCAACCGCTGCCAGTACCTGATCGGCCGCGCGTTCCTCGAAAAGAACAACCCCGCCCAGGCGGCCGAGGTGCTCCGCGAGACCCTCGCCGGCTACGAGCTGACCGACGAGTTCAGCAAGGAGCTGATGTACTGGCTGGGGCGGGCTTACGAGGCGGCGGGTGACGTGGACAACGCGAAAAACGCGTACGGTCGACTGCTGCGGATCGATTACAACTACATGAACGGGGATGCCCGCAAGCGGCTGGACGGGCTCAACAAGTGAACCGGCCGGTTCTCAGGAAGGAGTGTTCGTGGCTCATTCGCTTTCATCGAAGAAACGTGTTCGCCAAAACGCCCGCCGCCGGGCACTCAACCGCGCGCGGCGGACGGCCCTGCGGACCCGCGTCCGCAAGTGTCAGGAAGCGCTCCAGCGCGGCGACACCGCCGCGGCCCCCGAGCTGCTCCGCGCGGCCGGCAAGGCCCTCGACCGGGCCGCCAACCTCGGCACGGTTCACCGCAACGCGGCCGCCCGGCGAAAGAGTCGCCTGGCCAAGCGGCTGAACGCGCTCCAGCGCAAGGCCGAGCGTAGCTCCTGAGCTGCGCACCCGCAGGCGGCTGGATTGCGGCCGCCCGACCGGCGCGGACGCGAGGCCGGTGAGCGGGCGTTCCGGCCGCGGGCCGTAGCTCGGCGGGCCGCGGCAACGAGGAGCTGTCACCGAAAGCGGTGTACCGCCATGCTGAACGCCATCCACGTTACGCACGAAGCGGTATCGAAGGTCGGCGGGATCGGCACCGTTCTGGAGGGCTTGATCAACAGCCGGCCGTATCGCGATGGTATCGGGCGGTCGGTGCTGGTCTGCCCGTTGTTCAGTCCGGAAGACAAGGAGCGGCTGGGGCCGGGGGCGACGCTCGAGTACTCCGCGCTCGACAACGTCTACGGCGGGCCGTACGCCGCGGCGCTGCGGCAGGTGGAGCGCGACTGGAATGTTCGACTCGCGTACGGGCGGCGCCCGGTCGAAGACGTGCCGTCGGCGCGACAGACGGTCTGTGAAGTGCTGCTGGTCGATCTGCGAGGGATTCAGCGGTCGCGGCTCAACGGGTTGAAGGGGATGCTCTACGAGCACTACGGCCTGCGGTCGGACCTTTACGAGCATCTCTGGGAATACGAGCAGTACGTGCAGCTCGCGGGTCCGGCGGCGGCGGCGTTGGAGGCGCTGCGGCTGGGGACCGCGGAAGCCCCGGCGATCGTGTTCGCCCACGAGTTCATGGGGGTGGCCACGGCCCTGACGCTGCAATGCCTGTTCGCCGAGCGTTACCGGACGTTGTTCTACGCGCACGAGGTGGCGTCGGTCCGGCGGATCGTCGAACGGCACCCCGGGCACGACGTGATGTTCTACAACGTGCTGCGGGCCGCGGCGGACAACCGGCTGACGATGGAGCAGGTGTTCGGACCGCAGAGCGATTTCCACAAGCACGCGCTGATCGAAGCGGCCCGGCACTGTGACGGCGTGCTGGCCGTCGGGCACCACGTGGGCGACGAGCTGCGGTTCGTGCATCCCGGCTACGAGCATGCCGATATCGCACTGTGCTTCAACGGCGTGCCGGCAAGTCACGTCACGCTCGAGCAGCGGCACGCGGCCGGGGCCCGGCTGCGGCAATACGTGCAGAACCTGCTAGGGTGGCGACCCGATCATGTCTTCACCCACGTCACACGCCTGGCGCCGAGCAAGGCCATGTGGCGCGATATCGACGTGCTGAGCGCGCTCGATCCGCATCTGGCCGCGGCGGGCCGGACGGCCGTGCTGCTCGTGCTCGCCACCGAGCTGCCGCAGCGCCCCTTCGCGGACATCGTCAAAATGGAGCAGAGCTGGGACTGGCCCGTCGCCCACCGTGAAGGCGGCCCCGACCTGACCGCGAGGGAGGCGAGCTACTACCAGTGGGTGCAGGCCTTCAACACGCGGGCCCGCGCGATCCGGATCATCTACATCAACCAGTTTGGCTTCGACCGCGACCGCTGCGGCTGGCGTGTGCCGCCGGAGCTCGAGTTCCTGGACCTGCGGCAGGCGAGCGAGCTGGAGTTCGGGCTCAGCTTGTACGAGCCGTTCGGGATCTCCCCGCTCGAGCCGCTGACCTACGGCGGACTGTGCCTGGTGAGCACCACCTGTGGCTGCACGGGGTTCTTGCGGCAGGTCAGCGGGCAGAGGCGACCGCCCAACGTGTTGTTGGCGAACTACATCGACCTGCTGCGCCGCCCGCGGACGGTCAAGGACGCGCTGGCCCTCGGTGCGGCCGAACGGCGCGAGATTGAGACCCGGCTGGGCGAACAGCTCGCCGACCAGCTCATGAAGCGGCTGCCAGCCGGGCCTGACGAGGAGCAGAAGCTGCTCGAGTCGGGCTACGAGCTGGCGCACAAGATGAGCTGGGACGCGGTGGCCGAGCGGTTCGTTTTTCCTGCGATCCGCCGAGCGTGCACGCGGCGCCGCGTGCGCGTGGTCGCGTAGGGCAGTCCAACTCCGAGCGCGAGCATCAGATACGTCCGTTGGCCCCTCGCTCGTTGTCCTTCGGGAAATTCCGCTGGGCGCACGCACTGCCGACACGGCCGTGGCACACGGGCAGGGGCACAGACCGTGGCACAGAGCGTGGCACAGTGGGTGGCACAGTGGGTGGCACAGCCGCCCTCGGCTGTGGGGCGGCGCATCACGGTCGTTGCTTCACCGCCGAGGCGGCGGTGCCACACGGACACACGGTGAGTCACCGCCGAGGCGGCGGTGCCACACGGACACATAGTGAGTCACCGCCGAGGCGGCGGTGCCACACACCCGAAGTGGTCGCGGCCGGCGGCTCGTCGGCCGAAGAGGACGCACCCTGCACTGCCGACGCGGCAACGGCTCACGGCAACTGCGCCGCGGCCTGGGCGGGACGGCTGCCCAGGAGGTTCGCAAAGGCGTTTATATGGGCCATGGTCGGCACCCCGCGCTACAGGCCCGCAGCGCGGGCCGGTATCATCCTTGGCCGATGGCGTGGTTCACCAAGCGCAGAATAACCGACCCCGACGACGCGCGGATGAGCCTGGGCGAGCACCTGGAGGAGCTGCGCGGCTGCGTCGCCCGCAGTCTGATCGCGGTTTTGACGGCGTGCCTGCTGTGCATCTGGCCGGCCAAGTACCTGCTCGAGCTGCTTGCGCGGCCGATGGTGCTGATCCTGCGGCGGCACGGCCAACCGGCCAGCTTCCTGGCCACCAGTCCGGTCGAGAGCATCCTGGTCTACATCAAGGTGGTGATGATCTTCGGGCTGGTTCTCGCGGCCCCGTACGTGCTGCACCAACTCTGGAGCTTCGTCGCGGCCGGGCTGTATGCGAACGAGCGCAAATGGGTCATGCGGCTCGTACCGGCCAGCTTCGGGCTGTTCTTGGCGGGCGTGGTGTTCATGTACGTGCTGGCGCTGCTGGTCAGCCTCAATTTCCTGGTGGGCTTCAGCGGCTGGCTGCCGCAACCGGCGGCCGAGCCGACTGCGCTCGAGCGGGTACTGCTCGACATCCCGCGGCCGCAGGTGCCCACGACGCAGCCGGGCGTGACTGCGGGGCCGGTGGTCACGATGCTCGAGCGCGACCCGGACGACCCACCGGTGGGGGCGGTGTGGCTGAACGTGACCGAAAACAAGCTCAAGGTGCGGCGGCCGGAAGGCACGCAGTCGGTGCAGCTCACGCGGGACGATCGGCACGCGTTGGTGACGACGCACTTCAAGATCGGAGAGTACCTGACGTTTGTGCTGATCATGACGCTCGCGTTCGGGGCGGCGTTCCAGATGCCGCTGGTGGTGCTGTTCCTGGCGCGCTCGGGGATCGTGCCGGTGGCGGTGTTCCGGAAGTACCGCAAGATCGTGATCCTGGTGATCGTGTTCGTCGCGGGTCTGCTGGCGCCGCCCGACCTGCTGAGCCACCTGATGCTGAGCGGGCCGATGATCGTGCTGTTCGAGCTGGGCTTGTGGCTGGCCGCGCGCCGCGAGCGGCAGGTCGAAACCGAGCGTGCCACCGAGGAAACGGGCACAGACGCAGCCGGGTAACCGGTGGACGAAGAAACGGTCAACCCGAAACCGGCCTCCCGTGATAGGAAAGAAGGTGAAGGCGGCGGGCGTTCGATCGAAAGCTGTCTGGCCGATCCGCGTGAGCGGCGTCGTGTCTCTGAGTTCTGCCGCGGTCGTCCACGCCCCGCCGCGCGCGTCCGTGCCGATGTACAGATGGGACGGGGTGGTCCGCCCTTGACTCCCGGGCGGGCCAGTCGTAGCCTGATGATTCTGCCGGCCGGTCACCGGCCGCCGCGGTCAGGTAGCTCAGCTGGTAGAGCAACGGACTGAAAATCCGTGTGTCGCCGGTTCAACTCCGGCCCTGACCACTGGACGAAGCCGTCAGCTCTCAGCGGTCAGCCAGAGGCGGCGGAAGATGTGTTTGGTGAGTAAGGATTGTCGCTAAGATTCTGAAGGCTCGTCACCGGGAGCTTTCTTGGGGCCGTAGCTCAGTTGGGAGAGCGCTTGCATGGCATGCAAGAGGTCGTGAGTTCGAATCTCATCGGCTCCATTTCGCGACCCGTTGGCAACGCGTGCCAGCGGGTCGTTTCTTTTTTTCACTGCAGCACTTACAGCAGCGACCCCTTGCACACGCGCCGTCGCGCGCGATTTACTCCGTTTGCCAGTGTTATCCTTACAAAGCCCTAAATTGCCGCCGTTTAGTGCAACGCTTGGTGCCACCGAACCCGGCTCACGGCCCGCCACCGCGGTTTTGCGTTCATGTGCGGTATCCGGTGCATCGGCCAGCGGCAGCGCGGGCAGCGATTCGACCGCGCCGGACACGTCCAGTAGCCGCGGATCGGTGTAGACGTTGGCGGTCAAGCTCGGGTCAGAATGACGCATCGCGGCCTGTGCGGTCCGCAGCGGAACGCCCGCCTTGCTCAGCAGCGAACCGAACGTGTGCCGCAGCGCGTGAACGTCAAGCACGCGGTCGCGGTCATCGCGCTTCGGGATGTTCGCCGCTTCAAGGTCGCGGTCCAGAATCCGCACCAGCCCCGCCGGCACGTACAGCAGCTTCTCCGCGGGCGGAAGACGCAGCGGGATAGCCCCGCCGTCGCGCTTCGCGGCCGCCTGTGCGATTTCCAGCCGGCCGGCAAGGTGTCGGGACAGGTCGGCCGCCAGATCGGCCCGCAGCGGAATCGTGTTGCCTTCGCGGTTCTTTTCGTCGGCCGCGTTCAGGGCGATACACGGCGTCGCGCCGGCAAGCTCGCACTGACCGACGGTGATCGATGCAAGCTCGCCCTTCCGCAGCCCCGTCAGCACGAGCACCTTGTAGAGCAGCGCCCGTTCCCGGCCGCGGCGTTCAAGCTCGGCCAGAAGGTCGGCGTTCTTTTCGGCGAGCGATTCGCGGGCGCTTGCAGCCGCGGGCGCCAACGTGTCCCACGTCAGCGGGGCTTTCGTCCAGGTCGCGCGGCTCTTGCGGTTCTCGCGCTTGTTCGCATTCGCCAGTTTCACCGTGGGCCGGCCGTACTCGGCCAGCGGGCGCAGCCGCGCCACCTTGAGCAGCCGGGCAAGCTCGGCTTCGGTCATCGCCCGCCGCTTGCGGCGCGGGTCGGCTTTCTCATCGGCCTTCGGCAGCCGTGCGAACGGATTCGCCGTCAGCCGGTGCGTGTCGACGCACCAGTTCGCAAAGCTCACCGCCGCGGCCCCGTAGGCGTTACGCGTCCGGGCCGACATGTCCGCGGCCGCCTGTTTGACCAGCCACTTTTCGAGCGCGGCGCGGTCCATGTCGCGCAGCTTCGCGAAACAGCATCCTTCGACCAGCGCCCGCAACCGGGCGTCTTGCGTCTTGCGGTGCGCGGCGGTGACGCCCTTCGCTTTCAGGTGCTCAACGTACGCTTTGATATGCTCGGTCAGCGGCGTTGTCTGATGATCGGCGGTGCGTGCTTCGGCTTCGCTCAGGATGTTCGCCTTCAAGTGCTCGGCGCGTTTAACCAGCTCGCCGAGCTTGTAGCGGGCGCCGTCTTCGGTGCGGCAGCCGCTCGGGATGTCTTCGCCGATGCCCGGCACCTTCAAGTACACGGTCGCGCTTTTCGTGCGGATGCGCGGTTGCCCCTTCGCATCGAGCTTCGGCGTGCCGTCGTCATTCAGCACGAGCGGCGACGACCGACGCTTACCGTCGCGGTCGCGCCACACGGCCACGGGGCCGCCCTTGCGGTCTTCAATCTTCGCGCTCCTCGGCAGCGTTCGCGTCACGGTCTTTCGATACAGGCTTGCCATACGTTTACCCCTTACGCCGACGCACGCGCCGGCTTTGAATCCCGAAGTGCGCGGCGAGCCGGTCGGCCATATCGAGCCGTAGCGATTGCTCGCCCCGCAGAAAGCGAATCAACGAAGCCTTCTGAACGCCCGTCGCCACGGCAACCGAGTTCAGCGATTCGGCTTCGGCCAGCGCTTCGCGCAGAAGGTCCGTCATTGTCGGTTCGGGCTCCATGGTGACTATTCTCACCATTCCGCCCCGGCGCTGTCAAGTCTCGTTTCGACGCCGCGGCCGACCGCCCCGGACCGTGTGCATGCGCGGTGCGCCAGCACCAGTGCGCATGCACACACGTACGTACGTAGTACGTACTGTGATAGGCGACGCCCACGGCCGTAGCGAGCGGACGCCCACGTCCGGCAGCAACCGGACACCGAAGGCGTGTTCCAACCGGACGCCCATGTCGTCTATCGGTTCGGCTCATGGTTGCACCAGTCGATAGACGCTCGGCCCGCCGGCCAGCGTTCCACGTTTCAGCCGGCACAGCATGCCGACGGCCTGAAGCCGGGCAAGCGCCCGTTGTACTTGGCGGTCGCTCGCCCCGGCCCGGCGTGCCAGGTCCGCGACGCTCGCCGATACCGTGCCGTCGGGCTTCGCGTGTCGGTAGAGCAGCAGCCACACGGCCACGGCCGAGCGTTCCAGGTGCGGCAAGGCGCTGTCGATGAAGGCGTTCAGCAGCGCGAACCGCCGCCGCACAGCCGAGCCGCGCCCTTGCCGCAGTTGCTTCGGCTCTTTCGCCGTCTTGCCGCCGCCCCGGTTTGCGTGCCGGGCTTCGCGCGCTGCGGCTTCTGCGGGCGTCAGCAACGGCGCCGGCTCAGCGCCTACTGGAATGACGCGCGGGCCGTTGCTCATTCGTCGCCCCTGTCGCCGTCAGCGGCCGGCGTGCGCCCCCACAGCGCCCGCAGCGACGCCGTGAGCTTGCGGCCGTCCGCCCGCTCAGCCGGGGCCGGGACGGTCGGCGTGAAGCTCTGGCGGGCGCGGTCGAAGCGCAGCGTCAGCGTTCGGCACTCACCATGCCGGCTTTTCAGGTGCTTGAGCTTGACCAGCTCGCCTTCGGCGTCGTCATCGTCAGGATGCAGAATGAACGCGTCATCGGCCCCGAATTCCAGTTCCGAGCTTTCGCGGAAGCTCGCCAGGTTCAACCCGTCGCCCGCATACGAGCTTCGCCCTTTGCTGTCCTTCGAACGTGTCACCGCCGAAACCACGAGCACCGCCACGCCCGCGTCGGCAAACTGGCGCAGGTAGTCCATCAGCTTGTTCACGCGGTGCCGGGCTTCATCGGCCGCCCCGGGCGGGTCGATGCGCTGGATGTAGTCCAGTACGAGTAGCCCGGCCCCGAATTCGTCCGCCGCCGCAGCCACGTTGCCCAGGTCGAACGGCGGGCGCACAAAGCACAGCCGGTCCGCCACGGCTTCCAGCGTCGCCATGCCGTCAGCGATGCGCTCGGCGTGTTCGGCGCCGAGCTTGCGATACCGAATCGTCGTCAGGTCCACACCCGACAGCCGGGCAAGCTGGCGGTCCAGTAGCACGGCCGGGGGCATTTCGACGTTGCACACGAGCGCCCGCAGCTTCGGCGTGAGCCGCAGCGCATCGACCGCGGCTTGCATCGTGAACGCCGTCTTCCCGGCCCCGGGCGCGCCGCCGATCAGCGTCACCAGCCCCGGCCCCGCTTCGATGCAGGCCAGCTCGCCCGCACCGAGCGGATACAGCACCGGGGCCTTGCCGGTCAGCACGTCATCGCGCCAGCCGTCCAGCACGTCCACAGCGACGGCGAAAGATGCGTTCGCACTCACGCCGCACCGCCTTCCCCGGCACTCGCCGAAGCGGTCGGCGATGCCGCCTGCACGTCGATTACTTCGCCGTCGAAGGCGTCGCACACGTCCCGCACACCCGGTTGCATCGACGCCCAGCCGTTTTCGATCGCCCGCCGCACGTCCGCCGGGGGCAAGCCGCAATCGAGCGCGGATTCTTCGAGCAGCGCGAAGCAGAGCGGCAGCGGTGCGCCCAACTCGGCCAGGTTCGCCGCCGCGCTGTAGCACAGCCGATGCCGCCCCGCGCCCCGTTGTCGGTTGTCATCGCCCGCGCCGATCGCACCGGGCGCGGCGCCGTTGCGGATGAAGTTCAGCGTCAGCTTGTTCAGCTTCGCCGCGCTGTTTCCGTCCGTCACCGCGGCCCGGCGCTGGGCCGCCGCTTCGGCCTGTTCCTGCACTTGCCCCGCGGCGGTGTCCCAATGCGCTACCAGAAAGTCGGCGCTGTCGGCCGGCAGGTCGGGCAGTTCGAACGGCGCCGGTTTCTCGGCCCGGCTCAGAATCGCCGCGCCGCCCCACTGCATCAGCTCATCCGCCGTGAGCCGCACCTTGTGCCGACCGGTTCCAGGATGCCGAGAATTCGGCGCCCGGAACGCCCGCACCTTGTCATACACGCTTACGTCGATGAGCACGCCCGCGGCTTCGGCCATTGTCTCGGCCAAGCGTCGCGCGACGCGGTGAAAGTCCGCGCTTGGGGCCGGCGCCCACAACGCCGTCGGGATGCCGACATGGAAGCCCTTCGCGCCCGAGTAGAACCACAATTGCGCCGCGTCATCGACGCCGTAGCGGTCCGACAGCGCGACGGCGAGCTTGCGGGCATCCTGAAGCGCCGCGTCGATACCGCCGGCAGTCGGCTCGCGGTCAATGTCAAACCACAGCCACGGCGCCCAGCACGCCCCCGCGAAGCCACGCGTCGAACCGGTCCCGCGCAGGTGTTCGGCGAAGTCATCGCCGAACGTGAACGCCGACAGGTACGCTTCGGATTCGACGCGGGCGCGCGGGTCGCACTCAGCGTAAGCCCGGAACGCGGCCGACCAGTCCACAAGGCGGCGCTCGGCCGAGCACGGGCCGACGATGCGGTAGCCGTGTCGCATGGCGCCGCTCATGTCGCACCGCCTTCCGTCTGCGGCGCGTCGGGCGCGAAGTCCGGGTCCGCGGTCGGGTCGGCGTCGATGCCGATTACGTCGAAGCCGCGGACCCGGTTGTACTCGGCGCCGTCATCGTCCCGCCGCAAGGCGAGCTTCACCGTGCAGCGGATACCCGCCGGAAGCGGCTGTTCAAGCTGTTCGATGGAAGTCACGCCGAGCTTGCTCAGGTCGCGTTTGCTCATGGGCAGCGCCGCCGGCGTCAACCAAAGGTCATGCCAGAATTGCCGGCCGGCGTGCTCACCTTCCAACACGCGGAAGGCGAGCTTGTAGCCGGGCGTGCCGCTCTTGGCGTTGAAAAGCTCGCCGCTCAGCACGCGGGCCGTGTACGTCGCCGGTGGCAGCGGCGCGAAGTCGGCCGCCGCTGCGGTCCTGTTCCACACGTCGCGCAGGTTTCCGCTCTGGCCGTTGGCGAGAATGTCCGAAAGCCGCCGACGCGGCGGGTTTGTGGTAGAATCGT
>CAZMCT010000063.1:0-22826 GCA_964564785.1 uncultured Planctomycetales bacterium | reverse complement strand
GAACGGGGAACGGGGAACGGGGAACGGGACGGGCGACCTGCGTTCGTCTGGCTGATCCGCTGAACGCGGAGCGCTGCGGGCTGACACGTCAGCCCAACTGGCTTTTCGCCCGCCGGGCCAGCTCGGCCATGTAGCGGTCCACGCTCGCGTGCACCTCGGCGTTGGCGGCTGCGGCGTTGTCCCACCCCTCGGGCTCGGTCGTGACGCCCTCGAGCTGCTTGTAGGTCGTGAAAAAGTGCTCGACCTCGCGGAGATAGTGCCGCGGCACGTTCTCGATGTCCTGAAACTCGGCGAACAGCGGATCGGAACTGGGCACAGCCAGGACTTTGTAGTCGTGCTGGCCGCGGTCGGTCATCTTGAAGATGCCGACCACACGGGCCTGGATCAGACAGCCGCTGAAGGTCGGCTCGTTGACCATGATCAGAATGTCGAGGTTGTCCCCGTCCTCGGCCAGCGTCTGCGGGATGAAGCCGTAGTCGCCGGGGTAGTGGCTCGAGGAGTACAGGTAGCGGTCGAGCCGGATCAGACCGGTGGCCTTGTCGACCTCGAACTTGGTCCGGCGGCCCTTGGGAATCTCGATAATCGCGTTCACGGCGCTGGGCAGATCGGTCCCGGCCGGAATGCTGGCGTATATGCTGCGGCTCGATATCACGCGAAACCTCCGCCGCCAAGCTAGGCGGCGCGGCGCTGGCTGTCAAATCGGCCCGAGCTCCACCACAGAGACACAGCGCAGCGGCGGAGCGCCCCCATTCCGAGGAGGTCGCCGCGCCGGCCGACGTAGAATCCGGTCTTCAGCGGAGTCTTCCATCGCGGTTCGGTCTTTCCCCATGCGGGGCCGGATTCCTCGTCGCTGCGCTCCTCGGAATGACAGCGCTGCACTTCTCCTTTGCTCGCCTCGCCAGTCCCCTCCTCTGCTTTCTCTGCGTCTTTATGGTTTTCTGCCTTCAGGGTCCGAGCTGCCCATGCAGCAGCCGCCCCTCCATCCCGCCCGAGACCGGCACGATCGCCCCCGAGATGTGGCCCGCCAGCCGGTCCGACGCGAGAAACACTGTCGCCGCCGCCACGTCCTCCGGTGTTGCGATCTTGTTCAGCGCGATCGTCGCCTGCACCCGCTTCAGCACGGCCGCATTGTCCGCGTACCCCGCGGCCATCGGCGTCATCGTCCAACCCGGGCAGACGCAATTCACCCGGCCACGAGGCGCCAGCCGCACGATCTCATTCTTCAAGGAGCGCGTCAGGCCATACGCCAGGCCCGCTTTCGCGGCGGCGTAGTCGGCGTGGTCGGCCTCGCCGAAGAGGGCCGCGGTTGAGGCGATGAGGACGATCGCCGCCGCGTCGCGCGGGACGCTGGCCAGGTGCCGCAGGAACGCCCGGCAGGTGAGGAACGCGCTGGTGAGATCGGCCGCGAGGGTCTCCTGCCACTGCGCGAGCGTCATCTCGTGCAGCGGCACGGACTCGTTGTGCCAGATGCCGGCGTTGACGACCACCGCGTCGAGGCGCGGGAATGTCCGCAGGGCGTCGGCGAACAGCCGCTCGACCTGACGCTCGTCCCGCAGGTCCGCGAGCAGCGCCACGCTCGGCACCGTCAGTTCGCGCCGCAGCGCCTCGAGCCGCGCCGTCTGTGTCCGGCCGTGCAGCACGAGCCGCGCGCCCTCCGCGGCGAAGCTCCGTGCCAGCGATTGGCCGATCCCGCCCGAAGCGCCGGTGATCAACACCACCTGCTCGTTCAGTTCGCTGTTCATTCCTTCGCTCCGCCAGAGGCGCACCCCAGGGACTTCGAAAACGCGGAGAACCACAGGGAGACGGGTCGACCAGCCCGCGCCGACTGCGTGTCCGACATCGCGGCGCGCCGTCTGCACGCAGCCGCGTCAGCCGGCCCGCCGGCTCTCTTGCCGCGTGCGGATCGCACGTCTCGATCGCTCGAACGGCGAGCCACCGCGGCGACCGACAACGTACCCTGACGCGGCGCGCCCCGCTACGCCGAGCAGATCGTCACGGCGCGATTGTCGGGACCCGCCGTGATGCCGGCAAATCCAGTCACGCTGCTCTTGAGATAGCCCAGCCCCGGCCAGTAGGGCTTCTCCGGGTGCGGCACCAGCGACGTGATCCGGCCGACCTCCGCACCCTCCCACCACAGCACGGCCGGCAACGTCAGTCCGCGGCCGTCGGGGACCCGCAACTTCACCAGCCGCCGCGCCAGTTGCCCGCGCGAGCGCAGGCGCTCGATGACTTCCTGCCCCAGGTAGCAACCCTTCTGGTAGCTCACCCCGCGCTCGATCTGACCGGTCTCGGGCGGCAGCACGGTGTCGTCAAAATCCCGCCCCAGCCAGGGAAGGCCCGCCTCGATCCGCAGCACGTCCAACGTCCGCCGCCCCGCCGGCCGCACACCCGCCTCCACCAGCCGGTCCCACCACGAGGGCGCCCGACCGCGCGGCACCAGCAGCTCAAACCCCGGCCCGCCGGCCAGATCGTGTCGCACGAGCCGCGCCCCGCCTTCGATCTCGGTGTGGCCCAGGCTCGGCAGGGCCGCGAAATTCGTAACCCCCAGAGCTGCGGCCACCCGCGCGGCTCGCGGCCCGCTGACCGCGAGCTGCGCCCACTCCCCGCTCAGGTCCGTAATTCGCACGTCCTCGCGGAACAGATAACGGTCGAAGTGCGCCGCCGCCACCGACACGGACAGCCGGTCCACCTCGAGCCACAACGTTTCCGACAGGCTCAGGATGTTCAGGTCGAAGAGAATCCGCCCCTTGACGTTGACCGCGAACGCGTACGCCCCCTGCCGCGCATCCAGCGTCAGCACCGAGTTCGTCACCAGGTTGTGCAGCCAGACCGCCCGATCCCGCCCGCTCAGTTGCAGCAGCCCCCGGTCCGCGCGGTCCAGCAGCACAACCTCGCCGGTCGCCGCCCGGTACTCCGCGGCCGCGTCGCCGCAGAGCCCCGCGAGCGTGACGCCACCCACCTCGACCAACTCGCGCGCCCCGTAGTGGCGAGCTTCCGTGAACGGCGAGAGCACGCTCACAATCACTCCACGGCCGCCCCTCGCAGACTGCCGGCCATCGTCTACAATGTCCCTGATCGTAGGCCGCACCGCGGAACATCGCAATGCAGACGGCGTGGATCATCGCCATCGGTTCCGAGCTTACGCTCGGCCGCAGCCTTGATACCAACACCGCCTGGCTCGCCGAGCGCCTCGCCGCGCTCGGCATCCGCACGACCCGACATGTCACCGTGCCAGACGACCTCGACGCGACCCGCGAAGCCGTGCTCCAGGCCGCGGAAGCCGCCGATATCGTCCTGATCACTGGCGGGCTCGGTCCGACGGACGACGATCTCACCCGCGCCGCGCTCGCCGCGGCCGCGAATGCCCCGCTCGAACTCCACCCCCCCAGTCTCGAACACCTACGGGCGTACTTCGCCGCTCGGAACCGCGTCATGCCCGAGCGCAACGTCGTTCAGGCCCACGTCCCCCGCGGCGCGGTCGTCCTGCCCAACACCTGCGGCACCGCTCCGGGGTTGCGCGTGACCCTGCGCGGCAAGCCCTGCTACGCCCTGCCCGGCGTCCCCTTCGAGATGCGCGCCATGTTCGACAGCGCGGTCGCGCCGGAATTGCGCGGCCGCACGATTCGGGCGGTCGTGCTGTTCCGCACGCTCCATACCTTCGGCCTCGGCGAATCCGACGTCGGCCAGCGGCTCGCCGACCTGATGGTCCGCGGACGCAACCCGGAGATCGGAACGACCGCCGACCTCGGCATCATCGGCGTCCGGATTTACGCCGCAGCCGACTCGCCCCGTGAAGCGGAAGCGCTGCTCGATCGCGACGAGGCCGAGATCCGCCGCCGGCTCGGTGAAATCGTCTACGGCCGCGACGGGGACACGCTCGCCGGCGTCGTGGGTCGGCTGTTGGTCGCATCCGGTCGAACGCTGAGCACGGCCGAGTCGTGCACCGGCGGCCTTGTCGGTATGCTGATCACAGACGTTCCCGGCAGCAGCCGGTACTACCGCGGCGGCGTGATCGCGTATGCGAACGAGGCCAAGATCGCGATGCTGGGCGTTCTGCCGGCGACGCTCGCGGCACATGGCGCGGTGAGCCGGGAGATCGCGTGCGAACTTGCCGCGGGTGCGGCCCGGGCGTTCGCAACCGATTACGCTGTGTCGCTGACGGGCGTGGCCGGCCCCAGCGGGGGAACGTCCGATAAACCCGTCGGGCTGGTATTCATCGGCGTGCGAACCCCGCACAGGCTCGACGCGTATGAGTTCCGGTTTGGACCGGACGCGCCGCGTGACGCCGTCCGCTCGCGCGCGGCACGTACCGCGCTGAACCTCCTGCGTCTTCGCCTGGACGGCCGCTGAACCGTGTCCGGCGTGCGCCGGGCGGGCGGCAGTAGTCGATAGTGAACGACGCCGTTACGCTATGTTCCCCGGATGCTCGGGGCAGCTTCTTCCCGCGCGGGCCCGGTGCCGAGGTACCCGCAGGAGTGCGCGCATGATCCTTCGTTTCGCGGCCGCCGGTCTGGCCCTGACGATCACGTTCGCAGGTTTGGGGCAGATGCCCGCCACCCAACCCGCGCGTCTCGCGCCGGCCGAGGCCGCGGCGAGAGCTCCCGCCCCCCAGTCCGAGCCACTCTCGCCCGAGCAGGTGCTGGAAGTCGCCCGTGCCAAGTATCAGGCCGGACAGACGGGCGAAGCGCTCGACATGGTCAAGCGGCTGCTCGAAGCCATCCCGAACCACATTGAGGCGAATCTTCTGGCTGCGGAACTGCTGATTGCCGGCAACGATTACAGTCTCGCCCGCACGTTCTATCTGAAGGTGCTGGAAAGCGAGGCCGCGAATTTCAAGGCCAACCTCGGCATCGGCCGCATCTGGCTCGACGCCGGGTATTGGCGGCAGGCGTTGGCCTATCTCGAAAAGGCTGAGGCCGTCGCGCCGGAGAGTGGCCGCGCCGAAGCGAAGCGGCTGCTCGCCTCCAATCTGCTTCAACTCCGGCGGCTCAATGACGCGCTGAACAAGATTCAGGAGGCCATCGCGGCGGATCCCACGGACCTGGAAGCGCGTCAGATCCTGGTCCGGATTCGCATGGAGCTGGCCCGTATGCAGGCCGACGTCGAGCGTATGCGGCCGCTGCTCAGCCAGGCCCGGGAGGATGCGAACAAGTGCGTGCAACTCGCCACCACGCTCGCCGAGGGCGACCCCTGGAACCCCACGCGGCTCCGGCAGCTCCAGAGCGCGTTCCAGCTCCGGCTCGAGGTGCTCGACGCGTATCACAAGTCGCTCTACGAGCGGAGCCTCCACGGCGAGACGATCGACCGGTTGCGTCCCGGCCTGGGCCCCGAGGCCGCCGAGGCCCTCAACCAGATCGCCGAGTACCGCCGCCAACTCGGCCTACTCCAGATCATCATGGTTGAACACGACGCGCTGGTGTACTTGGAGACCGCCGTCAGCGACCGCTACGATCCGCGAAACCCGCACCACCTCGGCAACCTGGCCGCCACCTACCTCCAAATCGAGGATCTCACCGCGCGGTTGGTCGGCCGGGGGGTCTTCGCCGACCGCAAGATGCACGAGCGCGCCGCTGAGACATACCGCAAAGTGCTCGAGTTCGACCCGCAAAACGAACCCGCGCGGCGCTTTCTCGAAAGCGCCGCCGCCGCCGCGATCACGCCGCAACCATAGCCGCCCGATGAAAAAGGGGGACAGATGAGACAGGGGACAGGAACCGCGGGAGTGCCCGTCGGCGCCCCCGTGATGGTGGGCTACCGCGGAGCCGGCACCTTCTCCTGACGGGTTGAGAGAGCGTCGGGAACCTGCACGGGGAGTTGCGGCTGTGGGCCGCCGCGCCCACACCGGCCCCCACCACTCGGCCGGTCCCCGGCAGGTTTTTGTCATTCACCGGACATCAGCGTACTGACGGCACAGCGCCCCGCCGCCGCGCCGTCCGGTAGGCACGTCTGCAACTATCGGATGTTCGCCCGCGGGTCAAAGCTGTGCACCCGGGTGCCTGTGCTGTCCGACACCTGCCACACCAACTGCGGATACGGAGGGTCGGTGTCGTCCCGCACGAAGACGTACTCGATTCGGCCGCCGCGCATGAACTCGTTGCACGCGGCGTCGGGCGCGGACCGGCCCGAGGGCGCGAGCACCTGGAAAGCCTGCGCGCCGGTCTCGGCAATCGCCCCGCACTCGCACGCGGTGCCCTGGATCTCGCCCGGCGTCCGCCGGCCGGAGCCCACACCCAGGGCCGATGAGCCGGTGATACGGTCTGTTTCGTCGACGTAATAGAACGAGTCCTGGGCGCAGACCGGGTCCCCGCCCGAAACCAGGTCCTGTGTGCACGGCGACGGGATGTGCTGGCTCACCAGCAGCGCCTGGCCCGCGGCCGTCTGCCCCGGGTTGTGCAGCAGGATGAACGTCGGAATCGGAACGGTGGCCCCGGCGCTCGTGAAGAACGCGTCGTACGAGGGCGTCGAGCCCTGCGCGGGCGCGATCGCCGACGCGAGGTTGCCCGTCCCGCTGCCGCCCGCGGTGCGGAACTGCCCGCCGCGGTGGAAGTAGATCAGGGCCGGCCCCTCGATGCAGTAGTTGCCGAACTCGGTCGAACCGCCGGCCGGGATCGACTGGTAGCCGAAGGACGTGTACAGCGAGATGTCATCCGGACAGACGGTGCCCGTCGGGTACGTGTCGCTGTTCACCAGCGCGATCAGCGCCAGGAAGTAGTGAATGTAGTCGGGCGACTGGTTTCGCATCGAGATTCGCACGAACTTCCGCGACTGCGGTTCCTCGCACGGGTCGGTGAACCCGCCGGTGTCACCGCCCAACCCCGAGCCCGGGGTCGTGCCCGAACTTCCCGGCCCGCTTGTGCCCCCCCCGCTCCCGACGTACGGAAACGGCAGCCCCCCGAAATAGCGGAACGCATCCCCGCCCCCGCAGCCCACCCCCAGCACCAAAGCCGCCAGCCCGAGACCCACCGCCCTGGCGGGCCTGCCTAGCACGATTGACCGCATCCGAGTACTCCTGGGAGACCCCGGGCGCGCCGCGCCGGGGGCGTCCGGGCAAATATATACCTCCCCCGGGTTTCCGACAAGCCGAGCGCGAAGCGCTCTCGACCCCCCCGGCCCCGGCTTGCCGCGCGTTGCGTGCCGCCCCCATTTCGGCCACACTGGCGACCGGAGCACGTTATGAGCCAGCCGGCCCGGCCCCGGATCCTGATCGCCGACGACAACCCGCAGATTCTGGAGCTACTGGAGGCCTACCTCGAGCCGCTGGACGTGGACGTCCACCTGGCTTCCGACGGGGAACAGACGCTGGCGGCCGTCGAACGCCACACCCCCGACCTGCTCCTGCTCGACATCATGATGCCCAAGCGCAGCGGCTTCGAGGTCTGCCGCAGTCTCAAGGAGGACCCGCGCTACCGCGACATTCCGATCATCATGGTCACCGCACTGAATGAGACCGGCGATGTCGAACGCGCCCGCGAATCCGGCGCCGACGACTTCCTCAGCAAGCCCGTCAACAAGATCGAGCTGCTCGGCCGCGTGCAGAACCTGCTCAAGCTTCGTCAGCTCAAGCACCCCCCCGCCCGCAAGCCGCCGGAGCCGACGTAGGACCGGGTCGGGCGGCCCCCCGCGCAACCCGCCGCACGCTGCCCGCCATTCTCAAGTGGTTATGATGTGGGCGTGGACTTCGCCAACAGCACCCGGCTCGACAGTACGCGGCTCTACGACACGTTCGTGCGCCACACCTGGCCCTACGCCCACGACCGGCTGACCGTCCGCGTCCGCTACAGCCGCGGGGCCGCCTTTTCCGGCGCGTGCCACTACGCGACCGGGCGCCTGCTCATCAACCTCGGCCGCCGCAACCATTACCCCTACGCACTCGGCACGCACGTCGCGCGCGCGTGTTCCAATCGGACGCACTGGTGGCGCGAGACCTACCGCCTGATCCTTGCCGACGCCCACCAGCTCGTCCTGTTCGTCTACCTGCACGAGCTTTATCACTGGCTCATCCACGCCGCCGGCCGCAACCCGCGCCGCAAGGAATCGCTCTGCGACCGGTTCGCCGCCCGTGTGCTCGTCGACGAGTACGGCGCGCCGCTGCTCGACCGCGCCGGCCGGCCGGTTCCGCGGACCGCGTGGGATATCAAGGACGTACACGCGTTCGTCGCCGGAGCTCCCCGCGTCGCCTCCGGCACCCCGTGCCACTTCCCGCCGGTGGCCGCTCCGCCTGCGGGCCGGCCCATCCCCGTCCGCATCCGCGGCCTGGCATCGCGGGGCGTTGCGGAAGAGGGCCGGCTCCGCGCCGACCCGCCATCTCGCTAGCGCCGACAACCACGCCCGCGGTGCGTGCCCCGTTTTCACCCGTGTTTCACCGGGCTGCTACAGGTACGCGCCCCGCAAGCCCAAGTTGTGCCCGAGCACCGTCTCAGCGTCGTCGTCGCGGCGCAGATCGCACTCGACGTTCTTGCTGATCTTGTTCTTCTCGATCAGCGTGCGATCCGCACATGCCAGGTGAATGCCCACGCGGTTGTCCTGGATGTCGTTGAAGCGGATCACGTTGTCGCGCGGCCGCAGCTCGGGCCGGCCGGCGTCCTCCTCGCTCACCGGGCGGATGCCGTGGTCGCGATCGGCCCGGATCGCGATCGCGGTGCCGTTGCGGTAGAAGCGGTTGTGTTCGATCACCCAGTCGCGGACGGTGCGGTGGCCGGGCATGCTCTCGTGGAAGTCGCGTACGAACTTGGTCCACAGCAGGATGCCGTGGCCGTTGCTCTGGAAGTCGTTGTTGCGGACCACGAAGCCGATGCCGTGCTCGACCGCGATGCCGGCCTGGCGATTGAACAGCATGCGGTTGCCTTCGAGCACGTTGCGGGTCGAGTAGCCGAGCCAGAAGCCGAAGTTGCAGCGGTCGGCCCAGTTGTTGCGGAACACGTTGCCGCTGCTGAACGTGGCTTCGAAGGCGATGTTGGGGCTGAGCGAGGCGTCGTTCTCCTCGAACAGGTTGTCGTCGCAGCCCGCGTCTTCGCCTTTCGGCGTGCGGCCCGCCAGGAAGAACCCGTCGCCGCCCAGTCGCGCAAAGTTTCGCCGGAACACGTTCCGGCACGAGCGGTGAACGGCCAGGAATCCGGTCGCGTCCGCGCCCATGTGCCCCACCGAGCCCGCGCCCACCACCGGTCGCCCCTTGTCACGCGGCTCGTACCGGCAGCAATAGTCCGCCCAGTTCTCCTCGAACACGCTGTCGCAGGTGTTGTACAGGTGAAATCCAAAGCCGCTGTTGAAGCTTGCGTTGTTCCGCCGCACGTTCAGCCGCCGGCAGTCGTAGGTCAGCAAGCCGTTCATCTGGTGCTGAAAATCGTTCTCGCGCACTTCCGCCCCGTCCACGCGGTCGAGCAGAACCGCTCCGCCGTAAGGATCGTCGGCCGGTCGCCAGATGTCGAGGAAAATCGTGTTCGCGGCGACTTCAGCGGTCGACGTGATGTGATTTCCAACCAGTGTGAGCGCCTCGCATTCGCGGGCTTGGATCCCGTGGTAGAACTCGCGGATCCGCAGGTTGCGAATCGTCACGTTCGACCGGCCCGTCACCGTCACACCGACGCCCTGCCGGCCCTCGCCGACGAGCATCGCGCCGTTGCCGTCGAGCGTGATGCCGTCGGCCTCGATCACGAGGCCGTCAGGAACGACGTAAACCCCGGGTTCCAACCGGGTATCAGTGCGAATCACGAGGCCGTTGCTGGGGATGACAAGGGCTTCGCTGAGCGGAGCGATCTTCATTGAGCACACCTGATGACGCTTTGCCGAGCAGGCCACCGGGCCGGATTAACCGTTTCATTGTACTGCAAGGAGCCGCTCATTGCGAGCCCAATGTCGCACACAACAACGCCGCGTTCAATTCCCCCAAGACTGCCACGCAGACCCCGGGCAGCCACTGCCTAGCTGCCGCCGGTATTGATTGTAAGAAACTAAGATACAGAAACTTACGAACGCGGGTACACGTCCAGGGCCTGATTCCACTCCAGCAGTTTCCGATTCCGAACCGCCCGGTCGAGCGGCAGATTCAATGGTCGGCCACGCCCGTCGAGGATCAGGCCGACGACCCCGCCCGTCACCACGCGCCGGACCGATTGCCCGGCGCCGCGGCCAAGGTCGAAACCGCGTGCGGGGGTCGCAGTTACCGTCGCCCTTTCTCCTGTTCCAAGCTCTAAGCGCTTTATCTCTCCGAACTTAACATCACAACGAGCGCTCGCGCCCCCGGCGGCAGAGACCTCGACGCTCATACAAGGCTGCCCCTCGCGGACGCGTTGTCCGCCGCGCGGGGCGATGACCCATCCCAGTCGGATCAGGCAGTCGCGGTTGAAGACCTGGAGTGCCGCCTCCTCGTGCGCGATGCTCAGCACGCCGAGTTGTGGCATCATGAAGATCGAGTCCACGGTGAGTTCCGTGAACCCCTCGGGCTGGAAGCCGTCCACCATCATCAGTGCGCTCTGGACCCGCCGCGGGCTGTGCGAAAGCACGCCACCCGACCCGATCAGCATGTCCAGCGTCATCATGTCCACCAGCGACCGGCCGGCGGTTTCCTGCCGGAACGCATCGGCCAGCGACCGCTCCTGGTGTACGCCCTTGAGCCCGACGGCCATCTCGCGATGCTGCACAAGGGAGAGGCGGAGCGCCTCGCGGCAGATCGCCTGCTCGATCATCAGCTCGTCGAGCGTCTGGGGGATCGTCGTCGGCCGGATCATCTTGTTGCGGATCCGATTGCGGATGTCGCGCTCGTCCAGCTCGAGCGGCACCCAGCGGACGACGTTCTCGAAGCCGGCCTCGGCGACGACGTTGAACACACTGTAGCTCATCCCGAGGTTGGCGGAGACGGTGCGGTTGAACACCGGCGGGCTGGTGGGGTCGGCCGCATCGGCCCGGAAGACGCTGAACACGTCGGTGGTCGCGCCGCCGATGTCGACGCCGATGACCTGGATCCCCTCGCGTTGCGCGATGAGCTGCATGATGCGGCCGACGGCTCCCGGCGTGGGCATGAGCGGCACGGGCTGCGGCTCGGCGGGGGGGAGGTGTACGCGTGTCCAGGTCAGCAGCTTGCCGTAGCCCGGGGCCTGCTTCATCACGTGCTCGAGGAACAGGTCGTGGATGCGATCGCGAGCGGGGCCGAGGTTCTCGGATTCGAGCGTCGGTCGCAGGTTATCCGTGATGGCCAGGGCGGTCCGCTTGCCCAGGATGCGCTCGACCTCGGTTCGGGCCATGCGGTTGCCGGCGTAGATCACGGGCAGCTCGAAGCCCATCCCGAAACGTGGCTTCGGGTCAGCCGCTCGGATCAGCTCGGCCATTTCGACCACGTGGCGGATCGTTCCACCGTCCGTACCGCCGGAGATGAGGATCATGTCCGGCCGCAGGCTGCGGATGCGCTCGATCCGCTCGTGGTTGACGCGGCCGTCGTTGGTCGCGAGGGCGTCGATGACCACGGCCCCGGCGCCGAGCGCGGCCCGCTGGGCGCTCTCGGCCGTCATGGCCTTGGTCGCGCCGGCGACCATCATCTGGAGGCCACCGCCGGCGCTGCTCGTTCCGACGTAAGCGTCACAGCCGTTCTCGCCTTCGCGCGGGATCCACACCTGGTCGTCACGGATGAACCGCCGACCGGTCAGGTCCTCGATCTCACCGAACGCGTTGAGCACGCCGCGGGTGACGTCCTCGGCCGGAGCCTCGACGGTGGTGGGGGCCTCGCCACGGCAGACGAGGCGGTACTCCTCGCCCCGCTTTTCGATGAGGATGGCCTTGGTGGTGGTCGATCCGCAATCGGTGGCGAGGATGGTGCGCAGCGGCGCCTGTGCCATGACGGACCCTGGTTCGCCCCCGCCGGCCGACTCGCGGCGGGCGCGGGGGGTGGGATTCTAACCGCCCGTCGAAAACGGGGACAGTCACCGCGGGAGCGGCGGCCGGGTTGAAAAAGGGGACCGGCACGCGGGAGTCGTTGTCGGCGCTACCGCGAAGGCGCTTTGGCGCGGAGCGAGGCCCCTTTTTCAACGGGCTGTCAAGGCCCACGCCGCGCACGGCCGACCGGAGCGACCCGCCTTTGCGTGGCGGCGCCCCCGGCCGTAAGATCCAACGTGCGCGCCGCGCGGGGGGCCGCGGCCGGGAGCGTCGTGTGCACCGTTTCCTGTGCCTGCCCAGTCCCGATCTGCCATATCCGCCGGACCTGCGCGGTGCGCACTTGGTGGGGGCGGACGGCGTGCCGCTGCGGGCCGAGATTATGTGGGATCGCGACGCGATCCGCGCCACGCCGCGCATGCAGGACCCGGTCGGCCTCTCCTTGCTCTGGCCCGTGAAGGGATTCGGGACCGTGCAGCTCCAGACCACGCGGTTGCCGGCCCGCGAGGAGCCGTACAACCTGCACGTGGAGCTGGCCCGCCATCAACTCATGCGGGTGACGGTCAAGCGCGAGGAGTGGGGGCTGTTCGATTTCAACGGCATGGAGGAGATTGCGGCCAAGGTCGACCGCAGCCGCGATGAGTTCATCCGCGCCCTCCAGCACGCGGACGACGCCGAGCGCGCGGCCCGCCACGCGGACGAATCGCTGCGGATCGCCTTGTGGGCGGCCGAGGAGATGGCTGCCTTCCACGCGTCCGTGTTCCTCAAGCGCCGTCAGAGCACCGGCGGCTTCGGCCGCGCGTTCCTGGGGGTGACCCTGCCCGACGGCTGCCGCAGCCTGCCGTGCGCTCAGTTCACCGAGCTGTGCGACTTCGTTTGCGTCCCGTTCGTGTGGCGCAGCATCCGGCCGACGGAGCACGGGCCCACGTGGGATGCGCTCGACGCCTGCGTCAAGACCTGCGCCACCGCCAAGCTGGCGCTGCGCGGCGGGCCGCTGCTGGCCTTCGGCGTTCGCAGCGTGCCGGACTGGATGTACATCTGGGAGAACGATTTCGAATCGATCTACGAGGCCGCCCGCGAGCATGTCGAACAGTGCGTGCGCCGCTACGCCAAGCAGTTCGGCTCGTGGATCGTCGCCAGCGGGCTTCAGGCGGACAACGTGTTCGGCTTCAGCTTCGAGCAAATGATGGAGCTGACGCGGATGGCTGCGACGGTCACCAAGCAGATCGCCCCGCGGAGCCAGGTGCTGATCGACCTCACCCAGCCGTGGGGCGAATACTACGCCCGCAATCAGCAGACCATTCCGCCCGCACTCTACGCCGAAATGGCCGTGCAGAGCGGCATCAGCTTCGACGGCTTCGGCCTGCAACTGCTGTTCGGGATCGACAGCGACGGCTTTCACCTTCGCGACCCGTTCCAGGTCAGCGCCCTGATCGACAAGCTCGCCAACCTCGGCAAGCCACTGCACATTACCGCGCTCGGCGTGCCCTCCGTCCCGGCCGAGGGCGGTCGCGGCGGTCAATGGCACGCGCCGTGGTCCGATGAGGTGCAGGCTGACTGGCTCGTTACGCTGAGCGAGGTCGCGCTTTCGAAACCCTATCTCGAGACGATCTGCCTCCAACCCCTGGTCGACAGTCCCGACGCCGTCATCCCCAGCGGCGGCCTGCTCAAACCCGGCGGCCAGCCCAAGCCCGCCTTTGCGCGACTGACCGAACTGCGCCAGCGCCTCATCGCCCCCGAGAAATGAACCCGCCCGCGCCCGATTGCGCCGCACACCGCTCCGCCCTGCTCGGCGCGGCCACCGTGATGCTGCTCGTCGCCACCCTCGCCGTGACGCTCGCTCCCCACGCGGACGCCCCGCCGCTTGCCCCGTCCCGCGCCGCGCTCCGTATCAATCCCAACCGCGCCTCGGCCGCCGAGCTCATGCTCCTGCCCGGCATCGGCCCCAGGCTCGCCGCCGAGATCATCGCCTACCGCGCGGCCCGGCCTGCGCCGGCGTTCCGGTCGCCGGCGGACCTCGATCTCGTCCCGCATATCGGTCCGACTACTTGTGGGCGGATCGCCCCGCACCTGGTGTTTGCCGACCCGGACTCGGCCGCTACGCCCGAGGTCGAGCCGGCAGCGAGGGGCGCGCGATGAACCCGGCGCCGTACCCGCTCGTCTTTGAGCCCCAGCTCGTCCCCAAGCCCTGGGGCGGCCGGCAGCTCGAGCGCTTCGGCAAGCGCCTGCCCGAGGGCCAGTGGATCGGCGAATCCTGGGAATTGTCCGGCCTGCCGCAGCGGCCCACGCCCGTCCGCGACGGCCCGCTCGCCGGCCGGACGCCCATTGACTTGTTGCAGCTTTGGGGTGACTGGCTGCTGGGCAGCAGCGGTGCGAAGGTCCGGATGTCGCCACGAAGCCCGCAGGGCCGTGAAACGGCGGCCGCCCAGGACCGTGGCCTGCCGAACGAATTCCCTCTGCTGATCAAGCTGCTCGACGCCCGCGCGGACCTGAGCGTGCAGGTGCACCCGCGGCCGGGGCAGTCCGGTGTCAAGCACGAGTTTTGGTACGTGTGTCACGCGGAGCCTGCGGCGCGCCTGCTCGCGGGCCTCAGGCCTGGGGTGACGCCCGCCGAACTGGAACGTGCGGCCGGGTCGCGCGCCGTCGTGGACCTTCTTCAATCATGGCCGGTGCGCGCGGGGGATTGTCTTTGGCTGCCGAGCGGCACGCCGCACGCGCTCGGCGCCGGGATCGTGGTCGCCGAAGTCCAGCAGCCCAGCGATGTGACGTACCGGCTGTATGACTGGGATCGGACTGATGCGGCCGGGCGGCCCCGAACCCTGCACGTCGCCGAGGCGATCTCGGCCACGGCGAGCGAGCCGTGCCGCGGCCCGGTGCGCGCGGGAGAAGGACCGATATCGCCGCCGCCGACGCTCGCTGACCCGCCGTTCGCGGTCGCGCTGCACCGGCCGGGCGACCGGCGGGTGGATTCCGCGGCGGGTCGGCTGCGCATCTGGCTGCTCACGAGCGGCCGCGTGGAGCTCGTGTGGGAGGGCGGTCACATTGAATGCGGGTCGGACACCCCGGTGCTGCTGCCGGCGGCGCTGGGTGTATCGGCCGCATTCTCGGGTGGGGAATTCCTCGAGATCACGTTGCCGCAGCAGGCCGCGTCGCCTCCCGCGCGGAGCGATCCGTGACGCCCGCTAGCGAACACGGCCCCGAGCGGCTGCGCCGCTGCGGACCGAATGATCCGAGCGTACCGAGCGACGCCGGTGTGTCGCGGCCGTCTCGGCAGCGCCCCGGCGAGGTTCCGACCGCGGACACGCCCGACGATGCGCTCCCGCGCTGCGTTCGATGCGAGTACTTGCTGGTGGGCCTGCCGGGCGACCGCTGCCCGGAGTGCGGTGCGCCCATCGACTGGGCCGAGGTCGAGCGGCGGATCGAACTGCGCCGCGGCCTGCCGTTGGACCGGGCCCGCGGCTGGTGGTGCGTTCCGGCGGGCGTGCTCACGTTCTTCGCCGTTCTCTTTCGGCCGCGTTGGACGGCGCGACGGATTTCGGCGGCGACCTCCATCTGGCCGGCGACCTGGTTTGCGGTGACGTGCATGGTGGTCGGCATCGGGTTGAACACGCTGTTGGGGCTGGACGGCCCCGGTGGCGACTGGCGTGGCGCGGTGGCCTGGTTCACCGCCACGTGGTTCCACAACGAGCTCCAGTCGCTGCTGTTCTTGATCATGGACTTCCGCCCGCGCGACTGGCTGCGGCAATGGTCGACGTGGCGCAAGCTGTCCTTCTACACGACGGCATTCGTGGTGCTCGACGCCGTGGCGGGCCCGCCGGGGATGACCGGGTACTTCAACGGGGACGCCAACTTCCCTTGGTTGCTCAGCCCATCGACCTGGAAGCTGGGAACCTGGCCGGGGCTGGTGAACCTGAGTCTGGGCGAGCTTCTCCGCGGCGTCGCGTACTACTGGTGGATGGCTGTTCTGCTCATTGCGCTTGCCGTCCGGCTGCGCAGGAAGTGGGCTCTGCTGATCATCCTCGCGGCGATGCCAGGGGTGACGATCGCGGCCTGCCACGTCCACGCGGAGATCGCCATTGCGCTGGACAAGTTCTGACGGCGATTAGGTTTGACCGTGGCCCGGCGGTTGCGTACATTGAGCCGTCCGGCCCCCGCGAGCAGGGGCTGCCCCCAATACTGCGTACCGCATGAAACTACCCCGATTGCCTGCGTCCGCCGCTCCATGCCCACGCGGTCGGAATGCCTCGTGGGGCGACGAGCCGCCGGCCGCCACCGCCGGAGCCGTCGCTGCTCTGTTTCCGCGCGCGAGGTGGATCGTAATTGCGACCGTACTGACGTGGGGGCTGAGCGCGGCATCAGGTCAGCTTCGCCCGGTCGCGATCGAGGGTGCCACGGTGTTCACGGGGTCGGGGGCGTGGATTCGTGACACGAACATCTCGATTCAAGGTGGCAAGATCACGGCCATCGGCCCCGGTGCCGGCCCCGGGTTTTTGGCGCGCCGCCTGCGGGCCGGGTCAGAATATGTAACGCCTGGTTTCATTGATTGTTACAGTACGCTGGCTCTTCGGCATGGCACGACTCCGGGATCGGTTATGGGGCGGGCTTCCGACGCGTTCGATCGCTACGCGACCGAGGAGCTTCGGATCTTGTGGCAAGAAGGCATCACTTCCGTCAACCTGCCCGCCCGCTCCGGCCCCGGCTTCGGCGGTTTCAACGCCGTCCTGCGACTCCGCCCGGAGGACGAGAAGATGCTGCTAAAACCCGAGGCGGCCCTCGCCGCCACGCTGGGGGTCGGCTGGAGCGAGACGCAGGGACCTTTGACGCGGGTGAAGCTCGCCGGCGAATTGCGGCGCCGCTTCCAGCAGGCCCGCGAGTACCGCGATGCCTGGAATGACTACCAGGATGCGGTCAAGGAGTACGAGGAAAAGCTCGCCGAACGGGCGAAGAAGTCGGTCGAGACGAAGCCGGCTGGCAAGTCGGCCGACCCCAAGCCCTCCGAGCCACCGAAGGGCGACAAGAAGGAACCGCCCAAGGACGAGAAGAAGGACGAGCTCAAGAAACCGGAAGAACCGGCGAAAGACCGGGCGGCCGAAACGCTCCTGCGCGTGATCGACGGTGACCTGCGGTTATGGGTCGAAGCGCACGAGCCGGCCGACATTCTGAACGCGCTCGAGGCGGCCGACGAGCAGAATCTGGCGGTCGTCATCACGGGCGCGACGGGGGCGTGGCTCGTGGCGGATGAACTGGCCCGGAGGCACGTGCCCGTGGTGCTGACCGCGCCGCCCGAACCGCTCAATCGGGCCGCGCTGGACGGTGTCGCGTTCGGCGCCGACGGTGATTACGCGCGGGCCGACGCCGCGGCCATCCTCGCTCGGGCAGGCGTGGACGTCTACTTCGGATCGGGCGTGCTTTCGGGCCCGGACGCAGCCCCGCATCTGGCGCTGCGAGTGGCGCGGGCCGTCCGCAGCGGGCTAGACGAGACGGCCGCGCTCGAGGCCCTCACCAGCCGCGCGGCCCGGCTGTTGGGAATACCCAAAGAGGCCGGCCGCCTCGGCCCGGGCATGCCCGCCGACCTCGTAATCTGGTCGGATCACCCGCTCGCGGCCGGAGCGCGGGCCGAGCGCGTCTTCATCGGCGGGCAGGAGGTGTGGGTCGCGGACGGCCAGGCGGCGGAGGACGAGGATTGAGATTCGCCGCGACGCTGGCCATGTTGCTCGGCAGCGCGGCGGCCGCGTGGGCCCAGCCGCGGCTCATCCGCGGGGCAGCGTGGGTGGACGAGTCGGGCAGGCTCGTTCGCGAGGCCGCGGTCATCGCCGTGGAGGGTGAGACGATCCGCCAGGTCGGTGCCGCGTCCGACGCCGTCGACGACGACTTTCCCGGGGCCGTGCTCTGTCCGGGGCTGGTCGACTGCCTCGCGACGCTCTCCGCTTCGGACGGGTTGAGCGAGCGCAGTGCCGCGGTGCAGCCCGCGCTGCGCGCCGCGGACGCATTCGACCGCTTCGCGCGGCCGCTGCGGGCGGCGCTCGAGGCGGGCGTGACGACGTTCGCGCTCGTGCCGGACGATGAGAACCTCGTCGGCGGGCAGGTAGCGGTTTGTCAGACGGCGGGTCCGGACGGTCGGCCGCGCCTGCTCGAGGGTGCCGGTCCGCTGAAGCTTTCGCTGTCGCCTGAGGCGCTGAAGCTGGATCGCGAGCCGACGTCGCGGAGCGGCGCCGTCGGCATGCTCCGCGACGCCCTCGCGGCCGCGCGCGCTGGAAGCAGGGTGCGGCCGTCCGGTGAGCCGCCGGGCGCCACGGACGCGCTGGCGGCGCTGGTGCGCGGCGCGCAGCTCGGCTGGCTGACGGCGCCGGCCGGAGCCGACGTGCTCACCGCCCTGGAGCTGGCGGGCGAGTTCCGGCTGCGGCTGGCCTTGATCCATACGCACGACGCGCACGAAGTCGCCGAACTGCTGGCCGGCAAGGTCGCCGGCGTGATCATCGGCCCGCTCGATCCGCTGGCCGGCCCGCGGGACGCCGCCGCCGCAGGGCGCTTCGCCGCACGGGGTGTGCCGGTGGCGCTGGCCGGCGGCCTGCCCGTCCGGCCCGCCGATAACCTGCGGATTGCGGCTGCGATCGCGGCCCGGGCCGGTCTGCCGAGCGAGGTCGCGCGGCGCGCGATCACCGCTACTGCGGCCGAGTTGCTCGGTGTCGGCGACCGTGTCGGGTCGCTGCGGGCGGGATGTCAGGCGGATATCGTCGTTTTTTCGGGAGATCCGCTCGACCTGCGAAGCCGCGTGCTCGCGGTTTACGTCGCCGGCCGGCGGGTGTACACCGACTTTTCGCGAGCCGAGGGTGAATCGCCGTGACAGGCATCAGGAAGCATGGAGCGGCACTGCCCACACGGCAGTGGCACACGCGAGCGGCACTGCCGACGCGGCCGGCACGGCAGTGGCACACGGAGATCGGCGCCCCGCAGGCGAGCGCGTGGCGCTGGATGCTGGTCTGTTCCCTGCTGCTCGGTCCGGCCTGCGCAGCATTCGCCGACGAGCGGGTCGTCGTGGTCAAAGCCGCACGGATCTACTCTGTCGCGAACGCGCCGCTCGACGGCGGCATGGTGATCATCCGCGACGGCCGGATCGAGGCGGTCGGACAAGACCTGCCGATCCCGCCCGGCGCGCAGGTGCACGAGCATTCCACCGGCGTGATGACTCCCGGGCTGATCGACGCGTGCAGCATCGTCGACTTCGAGATGCCGGTCGCCGCCGAACGTGGCACATACGGCGACGCCGCGGGCTCGTTCTGGCAGCAGCTCGCATACGTCGCAGCCCAGCCGTCCTCCCCCGAAGCGCCCGCGCGTGAACCCGACGTGGCCGGGACGCCGCCGGACCCGGCCGCGGCGCCTCTTGCGGCACACTCGCCCGCCGAGCACGGCCACGTGTGCAGCCCCGCCTGCGGCGGCCCGCCGCTGCACGTGACGGCCGCACCCCTGGCCAGCGCGACGCAGCTCGGCCTGACCTGGGCCGAGCAGTCGTCCGAAGTCGTCCCGCACCGCCTCGTGCTCGACTCGGTGAACCTGCTGGCGCGGGACTTCCAGCGGCTGATGCGCGGCGGTGTGACCACGATCTACGTCTCGCCCGACTCGTCCAGCGTCATCGGCAGCCGCGGGGCCATCGTGAAGACCGCGGGGCCGCTGGAGCAGCGGATCGTCCGCCGGGCCGACGCGGTGAAGGCCAGTGTCGGGAGCGACCCGTACATCCGCGGCCGGTCGAACGATCTGCCGCCCAGCTACGGCCCCCCGCCCTCGTTCCACACCCGCCGGCCGACGACGCGCATGGGGGTTGATTGGGTTTTTCGCAAGGCGTTCTACGATGCGCAGCGGGCCCGGACGGGACTGCCGCTGCACGGGGCGGACATGCCGCCGGACGCGGCGTTGCCGGTGTTGCAGGACGTGCTGGACGGGCGCGTGCCGCTGCGGATCCAGGCCCGCATGCAGCACGACATTTTCACCGCCCTGCGGCTGGCCGACGAATTCAAGCTCACGTTCACACTCGAGGAAGCGACCGAGGCGTACCGCTGTCTGCCGGAGCTACGGGCCGCGGGGGTGCCGGTCGTCTTTGGCCCGCTTTACGAGACCCCGCGTGGGCACCGGGCGCGGACCGACGAGGTTCGCCGCCCACGGTTGAACACGCCCGCGCAGCTCGCGGACGCGGGCATCGAGTTCGCCCTGACGGCCCAGGAACTGCGCGACGAGGAGGGGCTCGTGCGCCAGGCGATGATGGCCGCCCGCAACGGCCTCGCACCGGACGCCGCCCTGCGGGCCATCACCGCCACGCCGGCGCGGCTCCTGGGGTTGGCCGGGCAGGTGGGCGAACTGTCGCCCGGGGCGGCTGCCGACCTCGTCGTCTGGAGCGGCGCGCCGCTCGCCGCCACGCGCCGTCCGGTGATGGTCATGATAGCCGGCCGGGTCGTTGGCCCCTAGAGGAGGGTGCGAGGTGAACCGTCAGCCCGTTGCGGGCATGGTGCCCCACAGCGCGAAGGTGAGATCGTGATCCTGGAACGACTTCGAAGTGGTCTCGTGGCCGGCGTCATTCTGAGATTGGTCGCCGCAGCCGTCTCGGCCGCGCCCCCGCCCGAGCGCGTCGCGCTGACGGGCGCGCGCATCGTGCCCGTCGTCGGCGAGCCGATCGACAAGGGCACGCTGCTCATCGAGCGCGGCAAGATCGCCGCGATCGGCCCCGCGGTCGAGATTCCCTACGACGCGCGTGTCTTCCAGCTTGACGGCAAGGTGCTCTTTCCCGGCATGGTCGACGTGCACACCGCCCGCGGCCTCGATATTCCCAACGAGCCGCGACCCGTGACGCCGCAGCTCGACACAGCCGACGCGCTCGACCCCTCGCAGGTCTTCTTCGAGGACTGCCTGCGGCTCGGCATCACCGTCGTGCACGTGATCCCCGGCAACAACACGGCCATCGGCGGCCTGGGGCAGGTCGTGCGGCCCATCGGTCTGAGCGTCGGCGAAATGACCATCGCCGAGGGCGATTTTCTCAAGATTTCGATTACGCCCCGCTCCGGATTCGACCGCATGATGCAGATGGCGACGATTCGCGAAGCGTTCGCCGAATTGGACGATTGGCTCGCGCGGGCGGCCGAGAAACGCTACGAGGACAAGCTCAAGGAAGACGGCCAGCCGCTCGATGTCGGTCCGGCCGAGGCTCGGAGGCGCGGCCGCGACCTGCTCCGCCCCGAGGACATCGACGACCAGCACCGCAACCTGCTGCGGCTGCGCGGCGGGCAAGTGCGCGTGGCCGGCGAGGCGGGCCCGACGCTGTTTGCGCCCCTCGGCGCGTTCGTGTACTGCGGCGCGGCCCGGGACGTCGGCCCGGCCGTGAGACTCGCGAAGGACCACGGCTTCGCCGAGCGCACCGTGCTCGTGCTGGGCGGCGAGTGCTGGAAGGCGGTGGCCGAGCTTGAAGCGGCGGCGCGGCCGGTGGTGCTGCCGGCGGAGTTGACGTACCGCGAGACGCACCCGCTGACGGGGGAAGTGCGCGAGACGTTCGTACCGCGGCGGATCTTTGACGCCGGCCTGCTGTTTGCGCTGGTGCCGGGCGGCGACGAGTCGCTGGCCGAGCGCATGCCGAATTACCAGGCCGCGGTGTGCGTGCGAAACGGTATCCCGCGTGACGCGGCCTTGCGGGCCATCACGCTGAACCCCGCCAAGATGCTCGGCCTCGACGCCCGGCTCGGCTCGCTCGAGGTCGGCAAGGACGCCCACGTGGTCGTCTTCAGCGGCGACCCGCTCGATTTCAACAGCGTCGTCGAACTGGTCTTCATTGACGGCATCCTCGCGTACGAGCGCAGCAAGGACGTGCGACTCCAGCGGCTGCTCGCGCCAGGAACGGAAGAGCCCAAGGAGAAGCCTCAGTGACGTTCGGCCGCGCAGCTCGCCGCGCGCTCAGCGCTGCCGCAGCCGTCGCGCTGCTCGCGGCCGGCGGCGCCGCGCAAAGCACTCGACCGGCGGCTGGTTCTTCGACGGGCCTCGCGCCGCCGCCGCGCTCGTTCGTGCTCCGCGCCGCCCTCATCTACCCCGTCACCGCCGACCAGCCCGGACCGATCGAGCGCGGCGTGCTCATCGTCCGCGACGGACGGATCGAGGCGGTCGGACGCGACCTGCCCCTGCCGGACGAGCTGCCGCTGATCGAACGCCCCCACGACGTGATTTGCCCCGGCTTCGTGTCCGCCGGCAGCAGCGTGGCCGGACGGCACACCGGACCCGAAACGGTCAGCGGGGCGTACCGCGCGGCCGATGCGTTCGATCCGTATGCCGACTACGATGCGCTGCTCGCGCTCGGCACGACCACCGCGCACCTGGACCCCGGCCCGCATCGTCTCGTCAGCGGCCTCGGGGCGATCGTGAAGCTGGGCGGCCCGCCCGGCGAGCGCCTGCTGAACCCCTCGGCCGACATCTGCGTCAATCTCGGAGTGTTCGACCCGCCGCTGATCGTCAAGCCGCCGTTCTACGCCTCGTCCGACGTGCCCATCGAGCCCGCCACCCGCCAGCGCCCCGACTCGCGCCTCGGCCTGTGGCGCGAGCTGTCCGAGCGCATCGCGGCCGCGCGATCCGCCGCCCCGCCTCCGGGCCGCTTCGACCTGCACGCGCTCGCATTCGACGACGCCTGGCAGTCCGGTCAGCCGCTGCGGCTCCAGGCCTGGCGCGCGGTCGACATCGCCGGAGCGCTCGAGTTTGTTTCGCAGTTCACACCGTCCCGCTCCGCGTACCTGGTGGGGTTGACCGAGGCCGACCGCCTCACCGCCGAGCTCGCGGCCGCCAGATTGCCGCTGGTGCTCCGCGTTGACCGCGACTTCCGCAGCGCGGGTGACAACATCGGACCGGACCGCGCGGCGCTCGAGCCGCGGCTCGAGACGGCCGCCCGCATCGCTGCGGCCGGCCCGCAGCTCCCGCTCGCGCTGGCCGGCCCGGCGGGCGACGCC
>CAZMCT010000062.1:0-22875 GCA_964564785.1 uncultured Planctomycetales bacterium | reverse complement strand
GGGCCAGCGTGGCCGCGGCGGCGGCGAGGGCGGCCGGGAAAACGCCGCGACGCAGGAGGTCCGGCCGCCCCGGACGCGGCGTGCGCTGCGCCCACAGCGTGGCGAGGAAGATGATCAGCACGATCCAGACATGCACGAGGCTGACGAGACTCGCGAGGACGGCCAGCGCGCCCGCGACTGCCGCGGCCACGCGCGAGCGCCGCCGGACCGCCCACAGCCAGGCGAGCAGCGGCAGCGCGGTCGTCAGTAGTTGCGCGGCGTCTTTTCCCGGCGTAAACACCAGCGTCGCGGGCGTGAAGACACAGCCGGCGGCGTAGGCCGCCGCCGCCGGGGGCGCGAAGAAGACGCGTCCGACCGCGTAAAGCGGCAGGAGTGCTGCGGCCCAGAGGATCGTGAAGAGCGCGCCGAGGACGAGGCCCAGCGCGGCGGCACGGCGGAGCCACGCGACGCGCTCCGGGCTGGGCACGCTTTCGAGCAAACCGGGCGGGGTGACGGCCTGGAGCGTGGGCCAGTGGTCGGTCAGGCGTTTCACGCCGAACGCCAGCGCGGTGGTGCCGGGGGGATTGCTGATCACGCGCGTGCCGCGCATCTCGGCCGGCGGCGTGCGGGCCCGGTCGGGAAACCGCCGCAGGTAGTCGGCGAGCGAGTCGATTTGCAGGGCTTCGATGACGAACGCGCCGTCGTGCGAGGGCGAGAGGGCGTTGAAGAGGTGCTGATTGCGCCACGCCGGCGGGGCCAGGTGCGTCCAAACGGCCACGCCGGCGGCTGCGACGCCGACCAGCAACAGGCCCGCGATCGGCCGGCAGGCCGTCAGCCAGACGCCCAGCCCGAGCGCGGCGGCCGCGGGCAGCACCCAGGCGACGGCAGCAAGGCGGACGCTGCTGAAGGGGGAATACGGATAGACCAGCCGGCCGGGACAGCCGAGCGGGACCGCGCCGAACTGGAGGATGAGGAGCGCGGCCAGCGGGAGCACGGCGGCCAGCGCGACGAGCAGCCAAGGCAGACGGTGGTCGGAGCGCTTGGGTCGCTTCGGTGTGTTCGCGGGCCGGTGTTCAGCGGTCATCGGCGTGGTCCGGGGCGAGGGACCAGATGGCGTTCATGATGATCTCACTGGCGCGCTGGGGGGCGTCGGGCGCGCGCTCCTGGCCGCGAAGCGCGGTGAGATCGACGGGCGGGCCGTACCGCACGCGTACGCGGTGGCGGTGGAAAAGGGCGAGGAAAGGGTTCTCAGAGTGCCGGGTGCCGCTGATGTGGCAAGGGATGACGGGCGCACCGGTCCGCAGGGCGAGGGCCCCGACGCCGGGCCGGGCGGGGGGCGGTGGCTGGCCGGGCGGCACATAGGTGCCCTGCGGGAAGATGCCGAGGCAGCCGCCGCTCTTGAGCAGGCGCAGGGCGCCGGACAGGAACGACTTCGTCGGGTTGTCGCGATCGACGGGGATGCAGCCGTCGAGCTTCATGAACCAGTGGGCCACGGGCACGCGGTAGTACTTCTGTTCGACGACGAAGCTGACGATGCGGGCCGGACAGGTGCCGAGGATGACGAGCGGGTCGATCCCGCAGGTGTGGTTGGCCGCCAGGATGACCGGTCCGCCACGCGGCACGGTGCACGGGCCGACCCGGCGGGCGCGGGCCCCAAGCGCCGCGTAGAGCCGGATCACGCGCCAGAGGAGCCAGGCCACGGCCGGCAGCGTGTCGCCGCGGCGATAGATGCGCCACGCGACCACCGTCGAACCCGCGAGCAGCAGGCCCGTGCCGCTGAGCAGCCCGGGGACGTAGCGATCGAGGTGGTCGATGCGCGGCAGGCCGAGCAGAGCGGTCGTCGCGACGATCGCGGCCATGGTGGCCATGTCGGCGACGCCGAATACGCGGCCGCGGCGGGCGTCCGGCACGAAGCGCTGGATGACGACCATCGACGTGACCAGTATGCCCGCGCCGTGCACGCCGATCATGAGCAGGCACAGCCCGGCGAAGAGGTCGTGCGGCTTCCAAATGCAGGCCGCGTCGAGCGCGAAAACCCAGAACGCCCCGCCGCCGACCGAGATCAGCACCCCCAGCGAGATCGGCAGCGCCCGGCCGACGAGCGTGAGCAGCGCGGCCCCGAGGGCCAGGCCGGCGACGATCAGCCCGCGGTAGGTGCCGGCCTGGGCGAACGAGCCGCCGAATACGTCGCGCACGATTGCGGGAACGACCGAGATGATCACGCCGGCCGCAGCCCAGAAGACCGTAGCCAGCAGGATGACCTGGAGGATGCGACGGTGCTCGAGGACGTAGCGGAAGCCGTCGCGGAGCGGCATCCACAGGCCGGCGGGCAGGTCGTGCGGGACGGCCCGCGAGCGGCGCAGGTCGATGCCGGCCAGCAGGACCGCGCTGGCGACGAAGGTGGCGGCGTCGAGCCGGAAATTCCAGTCGACACCGAAGTGGCCGGCGACGGCGAGCTCGACCAGCCAGCCGCCGACGACGGTGCTGAGGATCGCGCCGATCGTGCCGAGGGCGCTGATCAGGGCGTTGGCCCGGACGAGCTGGTCATCGCGGATCAGCGTCGGGACCATCGCCTGGCGACTGGGGGAGAAGAACGCGGCGAACGCCCCGGCGGCGGCCAGGGGCAGCGTGACGGACCAGTCGCCGAGGCCGAGGCCGAAAAGGGCGGGGACAGTCCACGTCAGGCTGAACATGATGGCGGCGCGGGCGAGGTCGGCCGAGATCATGGTCCACTTGCGGCTGAAACGGTCAGCCCACCAGCCGGCGACAGGACCGAGCAGGACGAACGGCAGGAAGAAGCAGAAGGTCATCAGGGCCTGGACACGGGTGGCGTCGTCGCGGTCGAACCCGCCGGCCTCGCGGAAAAGGGCCATCTCACTGAGGTGGTCGCCGAAGGCGCTGATACCGTAGGCGGCCCAGAGCAAGACGAAGTTGCGGTTCTGGGTGAGCCAGCGCGGCAAGGGGGGCTGGGGGTGTTCGGCGGCCATCTTGGCGCAGTGTAAGCGAACGGCCGGTCACGGATAGCGAGTTCGCAAGCCGCGGCTGGCGGACAGAGCCCTCGCCCCGGTCGGCGGACCGTCCGCGCTCTCACCGCCGCGGCTTGGCGCGCGATAAAATGCGGGCCGCCGGTCGGAAGGGGACCGCCGGTCGGCGGGAGGTCGCGGTGGCACGTCGCAGGTTGTTGTCGGTCGGCTCGGTCGGGCTGGTGGCATTGGGCCTGCTGGGTGCGTGGGGGTGCGAGAACCCGCCGCCGGCGGAGCGGCGTACGGCGCCCCCGGGGAGCGCGGACGAGGTTCCGCCTCCAGCGCCGGCTACCGCACCGGCGGCGTCGCAACCCGCGGTCGCACCGCCGCCGGACGGCGTTCCGCCGACCGTGCCGGCCACGTCGCCGGCAAGCGGGGCGACAGTCGAGCCCGAGCCGCAGCCACCTCAGTATCTGACGATTCTCGAGCGGTTCGAGCCGAATCGGCGTGCGACGGCCGACGCGCGGACCGAGCCGGGGAACCGGCTGGTCATCGACACCCACAACGTCCGCCGGCTGCGGATCGACCGCGGCGGCGTCCCGCTGGCGCCCAACCAGAGCATCGCGCTGCAACTCGACCAGCAGGTTCTGGAATGGCTGGCGGACTCGCCGGTGGTGGAGTTCGAGCGCTCGGTCAACGGGGCGTGGTCGCCGGTGCGCCCGCAGTCCCTGCGGCGGCGGTAGCTCCCGTTCCGCTTCGGGAACCGGAGCGACCCGGAGAATTGCGGCCGGCCGCGGAGAAGAACGGAAAAAAGACAGAGTAATTCCAGCGGCCGGGTGGCTCGGCGTGTTCAGTGCGCCCGGGTTCCCCATCCTCGTCGGTCCGCCCGATGTCGGCCCGGAAGACGAATTGGGGCGCGGCGGAGAAAAAGGGGTCGGGGCGAATGGCTGAGAACTGCATGGAGGACGAACGGAAATACGTCTCGCGCGGGGGGCTCAAGCTCGCTGCGGCGTTGCGCGGTTTCGGGCTGGACGTCTCCGGGTGGACGTGCGTGGATTTCGGCTCGCACGCGGGGGGCTTCGTGGATTGCTTGCTGCGGCACGGGGCCGGCCGCGTGTACGCGGTCGAGCCCGGATTCGGCGTGCTCGACTACACGCTCCGCCGGGACCCGCGCGTGGTCGTCTGCGAGCGGACGAACGCGCTCACCTTCGTGCCGCCGGAGCCGGCCGACCTGGTGACGATCGACGTGGGTTGGACGCCGCAGCGTCTGATCCTGCCGGCCGCCCGGCGCTGCCTGCGGCCAGGCGGGCGAATCATCACGCTCGTGAAGCCGCAATACGAAGCACCGGCCGAATGGTGCCCGGGAGGCGTCGTAGCGCCGGAGCGGCTGGACGCGGTGCTTGATCGATGCCGGGCGGACGTGGCGGCCGCGGGTCTGAACCTCGTGGCCGAGATCGGCAGCCCGATCCGCGGGCAGGGCGGGAACGTCGAGGTTCTCTGGATGTTGGGGGAGCGGGGTTGAAACGGCAGGAGCGCGGCCGTCCGCGGCCGACTTACCTCGCCGGCGCGGGCCCGCTAGACTGCCCGCCGATGATCGCGGCGGCGCCGAGGACCGGAGCGAGCGTTTGGTCGCCTGAGGCGGTGCGACGGCTGCTGGTCGTCATTCCGAACTGGGTTGGGGACGTGGTGCTGGCTACGCCGGTGTTTGCGGCGCTGCGTGCGCATTTTGGGGCGGCCCACATCGCGTACCTGATGCGTTCGTACGTGGCGGAAGTGGTGGACGGCGGCGGGTGGCACGACGAGGCGCTGCACTGGCCGGCCGGCCCGCGACTGCGACGCGAGTTGGGCATGTTGCGGCTCGTGCGGCGGCTGCGGGGCGAGCGCTTCGACGCGGCACTGCTACTGACCAACTCGTTCCGCTCGGCCGCGGTGGTGTGGCGGGCAGGGATTCCGCGGCGCGCGGGATACGCCCGCGACGGACGGTCGTGGATGCTGACCGACCGTCTGCGACCGCTGCGGCGCGGTGGGCAGTTCGTGCCGTCGCCGGTGCTGCCGTACTATGCGGCGCTGGCCGAGCACGTCGGCTGCCCGGTGCCGGACCGCAGGCTGCGGCTGGGGATCACGGCCGGGCAGGAGGCGGCGGGCCGGCTGCTGCTGCGGACGTATCGTCTGGAGCCGCAGCGTTATGCACTGGTCAATCCGGGCGCGGCGTTCGGTGCGGCGAAGTGTTGGCCGGCGGAGCGGTTTGCGGAAGTGTGCCGGCGGCTGCGGGACGAGCTGGGGCTCGTCGCGGTGCTGGTCGGTGCGTCGGGCGAGTTGCCGCTGATGCGGCTGATCGCAGAGCGGGCGGGGGGCGCCGCAGTGTGCTGCGAGCGGCCGGCGACGACGTTGGGCTCGCTGAAGGTACTGGCACGTGAGGCGGCGCTGCTGGTATGCAACGACACGGGGCCGCGGCACTACGGCAATGCGTTCGGCATTCCGACGGTGACGATCTTCGGCCCGACGCACCCGGCGTGGACGGACACGGACTACGCGGGCGAGGTGAAGCTCCAGGCGCGGGTTCCGTGCGGGCCCTGCCAGCTCCGGACGTGCCCGCTGGATTTGCGCTGCATGAACGAGGTGACGGTGGAGCAGGTGCTGACGGCGACGCGCACGGTCTGGCCCAGGCAGGCCGGCGTGCGCGGCTGAAGTGCGGGAGCCGTGCCGATGGGGCTGGCGACGGAGCACATGCGGATTGATCCGGCGTACCGCGAGCGGCTGCGGGCGTGCGGGCTGGACACGGTCCGCGGGGTGCTGGAGCGGGTCGAAGGTCGCGTGGTGGCGTGGAGCCGGACGACCGACACGTTGCACGTGGCGGGGACCGACGATCAGCCGGGGTTTTACGTCAAGCGGTACCTTTATCCCACGTGGCGCAAGCGGCTGCGGGCCGCGTTCCGGGGGACGTTCTTCGGTCTGCATCGCGGCCAGGCCGAGTACCGCGCGCTCGACATGATGCGGCAGCTCGGATTGCCCGCGGTGCGGGCCGTGGCCTGCGGCGGGCGGCGCTGCGCGCATTTTCTGACCAGCGGGTTCCTGATCACCGAAGAGGTGCCCGAGGCGTGTAATCTGACCACGTTTGCGCAGGAAGTGCAGTCCGGTCGCCGGGTGCTCAGCCGAGCGCAGCGGCGGGCGATGATTCAGGAGCTCGCTCGGCAGCTGGCGGCGCTGCACGAGACGGGTTGTTCGCACGGGAACCTGTTCTGGCGCAACTTGCTGGTGCGATTCGGGCCGGACGGCCGGCCGGAGTATTTCTTCCTGGACGCACAGCCGCTGCGATCGTGGGAGCGGCTGAGCCGGGGAACCTGGTGGATACGGGAGCTGGCACAGGTCTTGGTTTCGGCGGAGCAGTTCACGACGCGCGTCGAACAGGTGCGGTTCCTCCGGGAATACCTGGGCGGGGCGTTGCCGACGGACTGGCGGTTGTTCGCGCGGCAGATCGCGCGACTGGCCGAGGGCTGGCGGGGGCATGAGGCGCGGCGGGTGCGGATGAATCTGCTGTTTGACGAGTGGAACAGAACACTGGCCGAGGAGCAGTCTCGGGCCGCGGCCGGTCGCCCCGGGCGACTCGCTGGGGCGAGCGGGGCAGGGCCGGCCCCGTGAGCCGCTTGGCGCTGACGGCGCCGGGCTGGAGCGCGCGGCTGGCTGAGGCCGGGCTGGGCGACGTGTGCGACCTGCTGGACCACTCGCCGGCCGATCTGCGGCTTTCGGGGCGGGTGGAGGCGCTGTGCAAGCCGGGGCTGGGAGGTCGCGAGCGGTGGCGCTGGAGCCTGGGGGACGACGAGGTGGTGTACGTGAAGCGCTATCTGCGCACGCCGGGGCGTGAGCAATGGGATCGGGTGTGGCGGCAGACGGCGTGGCACAGCCGGGCATGGTGGGAATACCGACAGGCGGGCGAGCTGGCGCGGCAGTATGTGCCGGCGGTGCGGGCGGTGGGGGTGGCGGAGGAGATGTGGGGCTGGTGGGAGCGGCGCGGCGTGGTGCTGTTCGAACGCGTGGGGGGCGACGGTCTGGACCGGGTGTGGACGCGGCTGGTGCGCGCGGAAGCGCCCGTGACGCGCGGGCTGGCGCGGCACGACCTGGCGCGGCGACTGGGGCGTTTCGTGTCGGCGTTTCACCAGACCGGGGCGTGCCATCGCGACTTGTACCTGTGTCACATATTCGCGGAAATCGAGCGTGAGGCAGCGCGGCCGCCGCAATTCGCACTGATCGATTTGGCGCGGGTCCACCGCCCGCGCTGGCGGCGGACGCGCTGGCTGATCAAGGACCTCTCGCAGCTCGACGCGTCGGCGCAGCAGGTCGGGGCCAGCCGGGTCGACCGACTGCGGTGTCTGCTGGCGTACCTGAGCCTCGAGGCCCACTCCCCGCGGGCACGGTGGTTCGCGCAGCGGGTGACTCGCAAGAGCGCGCGGATCCTGCGGCGGATCGCGCGGCAGGCACGGGCGGCGGCCGCGGAAACGGCGGACACGTGAGAATCGCGATCCTCCAGCAGCACGTCGACGTCCGCCGGGGCGGGGCTGAGACTTCCACCCTCGAGCTGGCCGGGCACCTCCTGCAACTGGGGCTGGATGTTACGGTCGTGTGCCAGGCGGTCGGCGAGGACGAGGGAGCGACTGCCGACGAGCCCGCCCCGAAGGCGAGGCCGCCGCTGCTGACGCTGCCGCGCCGTGGGCGCACGCGGGTCGGCCGCACGCTCGCGTATCTCCGGGATGTGCAGGCACTCCTGCGTGCGCGGCAGTTCGACGTGGTGCATGCCGTCACGCCGAGCCTGGCCGCGGATGTGTACCAGCCGCGGGGCGGGACGTATGCCGAGACGATCAGGCGGACGCTGGCCCGGGTGCGGCCGGGAGCCTGGCGGGCCGTGAAGCGGCTCGCGCGGCGCTTCAACGTGAGCCAGCGGCTGTTGCACCGGATCGAGCGGCGGCTGCTGAGCCGCTCAAAGGTGAAGGTGGCGGCGCTGTCGGAATACGTGCGGCGGCAGGTGCTGGCCGAGGGCGTCGCGCCGGAGCGGATCCGCCTGGTCTTCAACGGCGTGGATATTCCGGCACTCAGCGACGCGGAACGCGGCGAAATGCGACGTGCGCTGCGGAAAGCGCACGACCTCCCGGAGACGGCGCCGGTCGTGCTGTTCGCGGCGCACAATTTCGCGCTCAAGGGGTTGAACGAGCTGCTGCACGCGGCGGTGCGCGGCGACTGGCTGCTGGTCGTGGCGGGCCGCGATCGCTGGTCGGGCTACCAGCGGCGAGTGCGGAGGCTGGGCCTGTCCGGGCGCGTGCGGGCGGTCGGCACGGCCGAGCTGCGGCCCTGGTACGCGGCTGCCGACCTGCTGGCGCATCCGACGTGGTACGACCCGTGCAGCCGGGTGGTGCTCGAGGCCCTTTCGGTCGGCCTGCCGGTCGTCACGACGCGCTGGAACGGGGCGGCCGAGGTGCTGGAGGCAGGCCGGCACGGATACGTGGTCGAGTCGCCCGACGACATCGCGGCGCTGGCCGGGGCGATCGAGCGGGCGCTCGAGCCGGGGCTGGCGGGCGTGTGCCGGGCGGACGCGAGCCGGATGCGCGTGCGGCTCTCCATGCGGCGGCACGCGGAGGCGCTCGCGGCGCTATACGGGGAACTGCGGTCTTGACGCGCGTGACGGCGCGGATGAATCTGCGCGCATGGTCTGGTCGCGGCGGTGTCCGGCAAAACTGAACCTGTCGCTGCACGTGCGTGGGGTGCGGGCAGACGGATTCCACGAGCTCGAGTCGCTGGTGATGCGCGTGGGGCTGTGCGACACGCTGACGGTCCACGCGCACGAGGATGGGTGCTACGCGTTGACGTGCGACGATGCCAGTCTGCCGCGCGACGGCTCGAACCTGGTGCTGCGGGCGGCGCGGGCGGTAGCGCGGGCGGCGGGTGTGAACTGCGGAGCCGAGTTCGGACTGCGCAAGCGAATCCCCGCCGGGGCCGGGCTCGGAGGCGGCAGTTCGAACGCGGCCGGTGCGCTGCGGTTAGTGAACGAGGCGTGGGGAACCGGTCTGGCGGAGTCGACGCTGGTGGAGTTGGCGACCGAACTCGGTTCGGACGTACCGCTGTTTCTGGCCGGGCCGGTGTGCATCCTGCGGGGGCGTGGCGAGCAGATCGAGGAAGTGCGGGCGCGGGCGGCGGCGTGGGTTGTGCTGGTCCTACCGAAGGTGTACTGCGCGACGCCGGCCGTGTACGCGGCGTGGGACCGAAGCGGGCCGCGCGCTGCGCGGCCGCCGGCCTCGGAGCTGGTCGCGCTCCTCGACCGGCCGGCAGAACTGATGGAGCACCTCTACAACGATCTCCAGCAGCCGGCATTCGACGTCGCTCCGGAGCTGCGAACGCTGGCGGAAGCGATCGCACGGCGGACGGGGCGGCGCGTGGCGCTCACGGGCTCGGGTTCCGGTCTGTTCCGGCTGTTTGAAGACGAGGCGGCCGCGCGGGCATTCGCGCAACAGGTCGGCGAGCTTGAGGTGCGCACCGAGGTCGTTCGCGCGGGCGATCCTGTGTGAACGGAGAAGCCGTGTAAGGCGCCGGTCACGCGCGCGGCAGTGCACGCCGGCGGGGCCGGTGTTCTGCGGGGCGAGAACAGCGCATGGCGGTCACATTTGTTCTGGGGCGCGCGGGAACGGGCAAGACGCACGCCTGCCGCGCCGCAATTCTGGCCGAGCTCGCGCGGCCGGAAGAGCGCCGGCTGCTGCTGCTGGTTCCTGAGCAGGCGAGTTTCGAAGCCGAGCGGGCCCTCGCACTCACCAGCCCGCGCGGAGGCTACACCCGCGCCGAGGTGCTGAGCTTTTCGCGGCTGGCGCGACGGGTACTGGAGGCGACGGGAGCCCATCCGGCGGAGGTCGGCGGCGAGTTGCGCGCCGTGGCGCTGCGCGCCGTGATCCAGAAAACGGCGGGTGAACTGCCGGTCCTCGGGCGGGCGGCCGCACGGCAGGGCTTTTGCGGCGAGCTGAACCGCTTGATCGAGGAATTGCTTCGTGAACGCGTCAGTCCGGCGGCGCTCCGCGCGGCGGCCGAGCGGGTGACGGATGAGCGAACGGCCGGGAAGGTCCGGGATGTCGCGCGGCTCTTCGAGCGTTACCTGGCGTGGCTCGGACCGCGGGTCGACGCGGCCGCCCGGCTGGCCCTCGTGCGTGAGCGTCTCGACCGGTTGCGCTGGCTGCCGGACGCGTCGATCTGGGTCGACGGGTTCGCGGGATTCACCGGCCAGGAGCACGAGACACTGGTCGAGCTGGCGCGGCGGGCCCGAGATGTGACGATCACGCTGCTGGTCGACCCGGCTTCGCCCGCGGTCCGCAATCCTGCTCAGCCGCCCGATCCACTGGGGTTGTTCGAGCGCACCGAGCGCACGTACCAATCGCTGCGGGCAGCGCTGGACGCGGCTGGGGTCGCGGTGCAGCCGGCGATTGAGCTCGTAGACCGACCGCGGTTCGCCCACGCGCCAACACTGGCGGCACTGGAGTACGGGCTGGTGGCGTCGGATGTGCCACCGCCGTATGAAGTGCCACCGCCGCCCAATGTGGCACCGCCGCCCAATGTACCACCGCCGCCCAATGTGGCACCGCCCCCCAATGTGGCACCGCCGCCCAATGTGGCACCGCCGCCCCCGGCGGTGATCCCTCAGTCGCGGGCGGCTGAGCCACAATTTGTGCGGATCGTGGAGTGTGCGACACGGCGGGACGAGCTCCGAGCGGCGGCCCGCTGGGTTCGAGAGTCGATCGCCGATTCGGGCGGGGCGCTGCGCTTCCGTGATTTCGCCGTGATCCTCCGCGACGTCGAGCCGCTGGCGCCGTTGGTCGCCGAGGTGTTCAGCGAGTACGAGCTGCCGTACTTCGTGGATCGGCGGCGGCCGCTGCGCGGACATCCGCTGAGCCGGCTGGTGCCGGGGCTGCTGGAGGCGGTGCAGTCGGACCTCGACGTCGGGCCGATGGTGCGCCTGCTGCGGACGCGTCTGCTGCCGCTGAGCGTGGACGAGGCGGAGCGGCTCGAAAACGTGCTGACGCGCGAGCGGGTGCGGGGGACTGCGGCGTGGCGGCAGCCGAGCGGGGTCGGCGGGGAGGGAGCCCGCGCGTACGCCGAGTTGGCGCCGCAGCGGACGGAGGTCGTGGCCGGGCTGGAACCGATCGGCGCATGCGTGCGGGGTCGGCGGAGTGCGACGGGCGCGGAATGGGCGGCGGCGTTGTTCGCGGCGCTCGAGCGGCTGCGCGTTCCGCTGCGGCTGGAGTCCTGGATCGCCGAAGCGCAGCGACAGTGCCGCTGGGAGGCGGCCGAGACGCACCGACTCGCATGGGAGGCGTTGTGCGATGTCATCGAGGAGGTGCACGCGGTGCTCGGCGGGGTGCCGCTGACGGCCGACGACCTGGCGGCCGTGCTGCGGTCGACGCTGGGCGATCTGACGCTCGGGCTCGCGCCGCCCGCGCTCGACCAGGTGCTGGTCAGCGGGATCGAGCGGAGCCGGCACCCGGACGTGCGGCGGGTCTGGGTTGCGGGGATGAACGAGGGCGTGTTTCCGGCACGACCGGCGGAGGACCGGTTGCTCAGCACGGCCGACCGGGCGGCGTTGGCCGCGGCCGGCTTGGCGGCGCCCAGCTCGCACCAGGGCGACGCGCTGGGCGAGCGGTTGCTGGCGTACATCGCGTTCACGCGCCCCTCCGAGCGGCTCGTGATTAGTTATGCGACGGTCGCGGACGACGGCGGTGAGGTGCTTCCGTCGCCGCTGCTGGAGGACGTGCGGCGGGCGCTGCCGGGGGTGCGCGTCGAGCGGCCGGACGCCAACCCGCCGCCGGTGCACGTCGCGGAACTGGCGCGCGGCTACCTGGCGTGCCGTGCGCACGAGCGGCGCGGGTATGAGCGGCTGGCGGCGGAACTGAGACAGGACGCCGGCGAGGCGGCCCGGCTGGAACGGCTGCTGCGCGGGCTTTCGTACGCGAACTCGTGTGCGGCCGTGCCGCGGCGCGCGTTGCCGGGCGGCTTGGCGTGGGAGGGGTCACCGTCGGAGCTCGAGACGTTCATCCGGTGCCCGTTCAAGCACTTCGCGAACTATCGGCTGCGGTTGGATCCTCAGGCCAGTCCGCGGCCGGTGCGCTGGGACCTGGGCGCGACGGCGCACGAAATCCTGGCGCACACGACGCGTCGGGCGATGCGCGAGCCGGGCGGGATCCGTGCGGTCACCACCGAGCGGTGGTTGATGCTATTGGACGAGGCCGTGGCCGCGGTGCGCGCCGGAAGGCCGGCGGATGAGGCGCAGCGGCGTCCGGACCTGGCGTTCCTGGGCGACGTGCTGAACGGCTTCCTGCGCGACGTGGTGACGGTCCACGCGGCTCGGCTGCGACGCGGGCAGTTTGTGCCGCAGGCGTGCGAACAGGCATTCGGGGGGCGGACGGGCGGGCTGCCGGGACTGGAGCTGCCGCTGGGCAGCGCGGGCCGCGTGCGGCTGCGGGGCATCATTGATCGGATTGACGTGGGCTTGGACGAGGCCGGCCGGCGGCTCCTGCTGGTCTATGACTACAAGAGCAGCGCGGAGGCCATGGGCGGAAACGTGCTGACCGGGCACCGGTTGCAGCTCTTCCTGTACTTGCTCGCGCTCGAACAGGCGTGGTCCGCACAGCCCGAGCCGGCGCAGCCCGCGGGCGTGTTCCTCGCCCCGCTTTTCCCGGACCTGAAGGTGATGGATCGCAAATACGTGGCCGAAGCCGGCCCGGAAGAACAGCTCATGTTTCTGTACCGGCCGCGGGGGCTGGTGGAGGAGCACGCGGCGCGGCTGCTCGACGCGCAGCTCGGCACACGGCCGTCACCGGTCGCCGCGTTGCAGCTCAAGAAGAGCGGCGAGTTTTACGCGAATTCGGACGCGTGTGGAGCGGAAACGCTGGTAGGGCGGCTGGCGCAGGCACGCGAAACGCTGCTTCAGGCGGCGCAAGGGATCGCCTCCGGCTGCGTCGATATCGCGCCGCTGGTGGAGCGGCGAACGTTGGCTTGCCGGGTGTGCGAGTTCCGGCCGGTATGCCGGTTCGAGCGGGCGTACAACCGGCCGCGCGCGGCGGAGGCGGTGCTGCCGAGACTGCCGGGGGTTGCCGGGGAGGAACCGGAGGAGGTGGAGGAGTCGTGAATCTCACGCCGGCACAGCAGCGGGCGATCGCGCACCGGGGCAGCAGTCTGCTGGTCTCGGCTTCGGCGGGCTCCGGCAAGACGGAGGTTCTGGCGCGGCGCTGCGTCTCGCTCCTGGTTGACACGGCCGCGCCATGCGAGGTGGAGCGGCTGCTGGTGGTGACATTCACGCGGGCGGCGGCGGCGGAGTTGCGGGTGCGGGTGGCGCGGATGCTGCGGGCGGCGGCGGCCCAGACGCGGGATGCGGCGTCGCGGCGTCATCTGCGGCGGCAGGAACTGCTGGTCGACGCGGCGGAGATCGGCACGATCGACGCGTGGTGCGGGCGGCTGGTGCGCGAGCATTTTGCGGCGGCGGGGGTGGACGTGGCGTTCACGACGCTGAGCGCCGAGGAAGCGGCGCTGCTGCGGGGCGAGGTGCTCGACATGCTGTTCGAGCGCGTGCACCGCGGCGGCGACGAGCTGGCGGCCGCCGCGCGGCGCTGGATTGCGCGCGGGCCGACGCCGGACGACGCGTTCCTGCGGCGGCTGGTGGCGCAGCTCAACGCGTTTCGCGAGCACCTCGTGAACCCGGGGCCGTGGTTCGAGCGGCAGCGGGCGCGGCTCGCAGGCGAGGCGACGGCCGAGGCGGAGCGGCTCCTGGCCGCGGCCCTGCGCGCGGAGTGCCTCTTCCAGGGCGAACAATTGGCAGCACTGCCGGATGGGGGCGCGGCGGCGCTGATGGGGTATGCGGCGGCGCTGAGTGACTGGGCGGAGCGACTGCGAGATCCGGGACGGCTGCTCGACGTGGTGCGGGAGCTGGGCGCGTTCAAGCTTGCGAAGCCCGGCCGCAACGCGGGGGGCGAGCCGGCGGTGATCGGCTCAATCCGCAAGCGCTGGTTGGAGGAGCGGCTTCAGGAAGCTTGGTCGGCCGACGGGGTGTCTGCGATGCTCGAGCACGCCGGGCTCGTGCAGCAGTGGCTCGGCACGCTGCTGGAGCTCGAGGCCGAATACCACCGGATGCTGAGCGAAGCCAAGAGCCGTCAGGCGGCCTACGAGTTCGGCGACATTTTGCGGATGGCGCTCGATGTGCTGGGGGAGCCCGAGGGTGACGCCGGTCGCCGTCCGACGGCGGTGGCGCGGCAGCTCCAGCAGCGGTACGAACATATCTTGGTCGACGAGTACCAGGACACGAGCCCGATCCAGGTCGAGATTCTGCGGCTGGTAACGCGTGATGCGCCGGGCCGCACGAACCGCTTCATGGTCGGCGACCTGAAGCAGAGCATCTACGGCTTCCGCGAGGCCGAGCCGCGGCTGTTCGCCGAGCTGGCGGCCGCGTTCCGCGCAGGCCGAGCCGAGGGACGGGTCGAGTTCCTGTCCGACAACTTCCGCAGCCACGGCGAGCTGCTGGAGGGCCTGAACCGCATCTTCGCACGACTTTTCGACCCCGCGCTCGGCGGAACGTCATACGGCCCGGAAGAGCGCCTGCGGGCCGGCCGGGCCGCCGACGAGCTGCCCAACCCGACGCTTCCCGGCCCGCGGCTGGCCGTGCACGTCATCGAGGCCGAACGCGGAGGGTCCGACTCGGACAGCGAAGCGCTCGAAATCGACCGGATCGAGCGAGAAGCTGCGCTTGCCGCCGAGCGAATGCAGGCGCTGCTCGCGGCCGGGGCGCGCGTGGCGGACCGGGGGCCGGACCAGCGGCCGTTGCTGCGGCCGCTGCGGCTGGCGGACATGGTGATCCTGCTGCGGTCGGCGCGGCATCGGGTGGGACATGTGGCGCGGGTGCTGCGGGCGTGCGGAATTCCGTGCGTGACGAGCGGGCGCGAGGCGTTGCTGGACTCGCTCGAGGTCGGCGACGTTCGTTGTGTGCTCGAACTGCTGGTGAACCGGCGGCAGGACGTGCCGCTGGCGGCGTACCTGCGCGGGCCGCTGGTGGGGCTGACGGCCGCGGAGCTGTGGGAGATCCGGGCGGGGATCGAGGGCGCGGCGATTGAGGCGCCGGGGGAGGAATCGGGCGCGAGGGCTTCGCTCAGCTCCGCGCTTCCGCCCGCCCTCGATCCCCCGGCCGACTTTTTCGAGGCTGTCCGGCGGTACTGCGCCGCGCGGCCCGACCCGGCGCTAGCCGCCCGACTCGATGCGGCGCTCGAGCAGCTTGCGGGCTGGGCGACGGCCGCGCGCGAGGAGGAGCTGCCGGCCGTCGTGCGGCGCATTCTGCGGGACGGAGCGCTCGAGCACTTTTCGGCCGGCCTGAAGGACGGGCCGCAGCGGGTGGCGCAGTTGCGGTCGCTGGTGTCGCTGGCGGATTCGTTCGCGGCGGCGCAGCACGGGGGCGTGGCCGAGTTTGTGGAGTATCTGCGGCGGATGGAGGCCGAGGAGGTCGATCCCGGGGCGCTGGCGACGGGCGACGAGGACGTGGTGCGGATTCTGACGATCCACGCGGCGAAGGGGCTCGAGTTTCCGGTGGTGTTTCTGCTGGGCGCGGGGAGCCCGTGGAATCGGCAGAGCAAGACCGCGTCACTGCGGTGCGACGAGGCGCTGGGGGCGAGCTTGGCCTTCCGCGATTACCCGACGCGGCGGCGACTGAAGGGGGCGCGCTACCACGTGCTCGGGCAGCGAACGGTGCAGCGCGATTTGGAAGAGGAACTGCGGCTCCTGTACGTCGCGGCCACACGGGCCCGCGAGCAGCTCTTCATCGTGGGGCACGCGCCGCCGGGGACGTGGGCGGCGCAGTGCGAGCAGTACGGCGGCCGGGAGCCGCCGTTGCTGGCGCGGCTGAGTGCAGCCAGCCGGCTGGAATGGGTGCTCATGGCGGCGGCGGGCGAGCTGGGCGACATTGACGCGCGATCGAGATGGCTGGCGGTCACGGTGCACGAACCGACGACGATCGCAGTGCCCGAGCCCGCGGCGGTGGTCCAAGTCGCGCCGCTGCGCCCGCCCGCGGAGGCGGACGGAGAGGAGGCGTGGGTCGCGCGGGGCCGCGCGCTGCTGGCGGCGAATCGTGGCCGTGCCGCGCAGGATCTGCCCGGGCTGCTGTCGGTCAGTGCAGCGAAGGAACGGGTGACGCGCGAGTGGGCCGCGGAGCAGCCGCGGGCGATGGACCAGGGCCGGCTGGCGCTGCGCCGGCCGCGGCTCGGTGTGGGCGCCTGCGCGGAGGGCAACGAGATCGGGACGGCGTGTCATCGATTCCTGGAGTGCGCCGACCTCAGCGTGCTGGGGGATGCGGCGGCGGTGCGGCGGCAGGTGGCGGCGCAGGTGGCGGCCGGGCGGCTCCTGCCGGAGCAGGCGGAGCTGGTGCCGGTCGACGACGTGGCGTGGCTGTTCGGCGAACCCGAGGGCCGGCTGCTCGCGGAGTCGGCGCGCGACGTGCGGCGCGAGGTACCATTTGTGTACGGGCTGCCGCTGGGCGCGGGCGGCGAGCGCGTAGTCGTGCGCGGCATCATCGACGCGCTGGTCGATACGCCGGCGGGGCTGGTGATCGTGGATTACAAGACCGATCGGCCGCGCGACGCCGACGACTGGGCGGCCCGGCTGGCGGGCTACGGCTTGCAGGTGCGGGTCTACGCGCAGGCCGCGGGCGCGATCTTCGATCGCCCGGTCCACCGGTGCGTGCTGGCGCTGCTGAGCGCGCGGCGGATCGAAAGCGTGGCAGCGGTCCCGGTGACCGCGGACGAATTGCTGCCCGCGCCCGACCGCCGTGTTGTCGCGTGATAGAATGCCCGTACTCGGCACGGAGGCGCTCATGATCGAGCAAGCGACGGTCGTCGGCATCGGCGCGATGGGGACGATGTGCGCCGAGCTACTGGCGACAAACGGCGCACAGGTCATGCTGCTGGCGCGCGCGGAGGAGCCGGTGCACGAGGTGTTCGGCGACCGCGAGAATCGCCGCTACCTGCCCGGCTTGCGGCTGTCCGAGCGGATCACGCCGACCAACGACGTCGCGGCCGCGTTTCGCCGGCCGGAGCTGGTCATCTCGGCCGTGCCGTGCCAGTACCTGCGCGCGGCGTGGCGGCAGTACGGGCGGCGTGTCGCGGCGGGCGTGCCGCTGGGGAGCGTGACGAAAGGGCTGGAGATCGCGACGCGCGCCCGCCCGAGCGAGATCATCCGCGAGTTCGTGCCGAGCAGCCCGATCGCGGTCATCAGCGGACCGAACATCGCCCGCGAATTGGCGCGCTGCCTACCGGCGACGGTGGTCGTAGCGTGCGAAGATGGAGCCGTGGCCGAACAGATTCAGCAGGCGCTGGGCACGTCGTGGTTCCGGGTGTACACGTCCACCGACGTCATCGGGGTCGAGCTGGCGGGTGCGCTGAAGAACGTGATTGCGATCGCGGCCGGCATCCTGGACGGGCTGCACGCGGGCGACAACGCGAAGGCGGCGCTGGTGACGCGTGGGCTGGTTGAGATCACACGGCTGGGCGTGGCGCTGGGGGCGCGGCCGGAGACCTTCGCGGGGTTGGCGGGGGTGGGCGACCTGATCACGACGAGCGTGTCGCCGTACGGGCGGAACCGCAGCGCGGGCGAACGGATCGGGCGGGGGGTGGCCGTAGAGCAGGTCGTGGCGGAGAGCACCGCAGTGATCGAGGGGATTCCGACGACGCGGGCCGTTCTGGACTTGGCGGCCCGGCACGGGGTGGACATGCCGATCACGCGGGCGGTGTACGACGTGTTGTTCGAGGGCAAGCCGCCGCTGCAAGCGATTACCGAGCTGATGCGCCGCCCGCCGAAGCCGGAGCAACCCGGCTGAGCATCAGCAGTTGGTCTGGGCGGCGGTCCCCACGGGCCAGCGCAGGCGGAAGGTGCAGCCGCCCTCGGTGTTGCGCAGCCCTTCGAGCGTGGCGCCGTGGTGGTGGGCGATGATGCGGCAGACGCTGAGGCCGAGGCCGACCTGCTGCCAGTCCTGGGGCCGGGTCTGGGGGTCGGCGGCCAGGAAGGGGTTGATGACCCCGCCAAGGATTTCCGGCGCGATGCCGGTGCCGGTGTCGCGAATCTCGATCCGGACGTGGTCGCCGTCCGGCCGGGCCGAGATGGTGAGGATGCCGGACCGGCCCTGCATGGCTCGGCGGGCGTTGAGCAGCAGGTTGAGCAGGAGCTGACACAGCAGGTCGGGCTGAGCGCGGACCCGCAGCTCCTCGGGCACGTCGAACCGCAGCTCGATCCCATCTTTCTCGAGCGGCCGCATCAGCGTGTCGAGCGCCTCGCGGACGGCGGGGGCCAGCGCACAATCGCCGGCGGGGCGGGCGTCGTCGTGAGCCAGGTCCAGCAGCAAGCGGGTCAGCCGCATGGCGCGCTGCGACTGGGTCAGCGTGCGCTCAAGCGTTTTGCGCATGAAGGAGACGTCGTTTCCGAGCAGGGCGGCCTCGGCCCGGGCGATGATGGGCGTGAGCAGGTTGTTGAACTCGTGGGCAAGGATGGCGGACATGCTGCCGAGCAGCGCGAGGCGCTGACAGGCGACCAGCTCGTTCTGGAGGTCTTGCAAGGCGGCCCGCAACTGTTCGGCAGACTCCATGGGCATTCCGGGAACCGGGTGGGCGGGCGGAACGGGGGACAGGAAGCCATCGGACATGCGGTCCTCTCTGCGACGGTCCCGAACGCCCAACCCTGGTCGCGGGACGCATTCTAGCCGTGGGAGCGGCCGGTCTGCAAACGTTGGCCGGCGGACGCGTGCGACGGCAGGAGCCGCATGATCAAATCGGGGATCTCGTGCGGGGGGGCGCTGTGGTCGGCGGCCCCGAGCTGGACGGCGACTTTGGGCATGCCGTAGACGACGCTGGACTGCCGATCCTGGGTGATGGTCAAGCCGCCCGCCTGACGGATGTGAAGCAGGCCCTGAGCGCCGTCGGCCCCCATGCCGGTCAGGAGCACCCCGACGGCGTGCGTACCGACGCTGCCGGCGACGGAGTCAAACAGGATGTCCACGCTCGGGCAATGGTGGTTCACCAGCGTCTGATGCGTGTACGCCGCCCGCCAGCCGCCGCAGCGGCGGACCACCAGGTGGGTGTCGCCGCGGGCGATCAGCGCCCGGCCGGGCACGAGCGGTTCGTCGTCGCGCGCTTCGCTCACCGCAATCCGGGCGAGGCGGTTGAGACGCTGTGCGAACGAGTTGGTGAAGCCGGCAGGCATGTGCTGCACGATGACGATGGGGGGAAAATCGGCCGGGACGCGCTCGAGCAGCTCCTCGATGGCCCGCGTGCCGCCGGTGGAGGCGCCGATCGCGACCAGGTAACGCTCCGGCGCCAGTCCGGTGGACCGGAACGCGGACGGCGGCTCGGCGAGCGGCGGTGCGCCCGGCACGGGGCGGGCGAGCGCGACCACGCCCGGCAGCCTGGAGGCGAGATCATGGGCGAATGCCAGGACGTCGGCCAGCCGGTGCGAGCGAGGCTTTCGCAGGACCTCGAGCGCGCCGCGCTGAACGGCCTGCAAGCCGCGGGCGGCGCCGGCCGGGGCGTCGTCAGCGAGCGCCAGCACCGGTACGGGATAGTGTGTGCGGAGCTGGTCGAGCAGATCGAGCGCGCCGGCCCCGCGGCGGACGAGGTCCAGCACGATGACGGCGGGATGGAGGGCCAGAAGCTGCTCACGAACGCGGGGCAGGTCGCTGGTGGTGTGGGCGGCGAGCAGGTCCGGGCAGCGGTTGAGCGCGGCGGCGAGCTGCGGCCCGAAGAGTGGGTCATTGTCGATCACCAGCACGCGGATGGGCCGTTCCGGATTCACGTCCGCTCCTGATGCCGGAGGACGTCGGCGGCCTAGCCGCCGTTTCGGCGATACACGGTGGGCTGCACGTACTGAAGCGGGTGCTGGAGTCCGTTCAGGCTCTCCGAGTGGCCGATGAGCAGGTAGCCGCCGGGTCGAAGTTGCTTGGCGAAGCGCCCCACGAGGGCTTCCTGTGTCGGGCGATCGAAGTAGATCATGACGTTGCGGCAAAAGATGTAATGAAAACCGTGGCGGAACGGGAACGACTCGGTCATCAGGTTGAATGAAGCGAAAGTGATCTTTTGTTGCAGCCGAGGGTCGACCTGGAGCATGTGGGGAGCAGCGCCGACCGGGCGAATGAAGTAGCGATGGCGGTAGGGCGCGGGGACGGTTCCGAGCCGCTGGATCTCGTACATCCCGGCTCGGGCGCGCTCGAGCACGCGGGTCGAGATATCGGTTGCCAGCAACTTCCAGTCCAGGTCGCTGCCGCCGAGCGTGTCGTCCAGCGTCATGGCGATGGAATAGGGCTCGTCGCCCGTGGAGCAGCCGGCCGACCAAACCCGCAGCGGACGATTGGCGTTGCACCAGCGTTTGTCCGCGAGCCGCTCGCGGAGCGTGCGGGCCAGGAACTCGAAGTGCTGGCGCTCGCGGAACAGGTGCGTCGTATTGGTGGCAATCGCGTCGATCAGGGCACTGAGCTCGGCGCCGGTCGGGTCGGAGCGCACGTATTCGTAGTACGCCCGGTACGAGCGGAAGTTTCCGTTGCGCAGCCGCTTGCCGAGCCGGGCCCGGACGAGTTGCTGTTTCTGCTCGCCGAGGTTGATGCCGGTCTTTTCGTAGACCAGTCGGCGGAAGAGCCGATACTCCTCTTCGGTCAGGTCGCGTTCCACCGCGCTGAGCATGGGCCACCCCTATGTCGGATCCGGCTCGCGTTCGTGAATGCACAGCAGCGGCTCGCCCTCGATCGACACGCGACAGCCGTGGGGCGGGTCGGCCGCGAGCGCGGCGGGGTCGACCAGGCACTCACGGACGGCGGGAATCGAGAGTTTGAAGACCGCGTCCTTGCCGTACCAGGTGGTCACGAGCTGACCGCAGAGGACGTTCGCGAGTTCGCGGACGGCGTCCTCGGCCGCCACCTCGGCCTCGGCCTGCGTGGGTTCGATGCCGAGTAGATTGGCGGCCAGCCGGGCGGCGAACGTCCGTGTGGTCCAGCAACGCAGCCGGCCCTGGAGCGGGCCGCGGTAGAAGATCTCAGCCTGCATGCCGACGGTTCCGGGAGGGACCTCCGGCCGGTCGTCGTCGGTGACCATAAAGGCGAGGTCGCCCAACACGTCGATGACGACGGTGCCGAGGTCGGGAACGTTGTGTGCCACGTGTGAGGTCATGGGTTCTACTCGTTGCCAGCGGGCGCCGGGGCCGCCTCGTTGGGCGGGGCGTCCAGGTCCACATCGGTTCCGGGCAGCACGATGCTGGAGCCGGTGCGTTCGTTGCGGGCGACGATCTGGAGACCGTCGTCGGTCTTGGAGAGCTCGATTCGCAAGGGGCCGTGAAGCAGGCGCGAAATGCGTGTCTCGCGCCAACCGAGAAGCAGCCTCACGCCCGGGTAGAGCGCCTCCCCGACGAGGATGGCCGGCGGGGCACTGGGGGTCGCGGCCCGACGGATGGTGTCCGCCTGCTGCTCGAGCGCAGTCACCCGGGCCGCCAGCTCGTCGGCCCGAGCCAGCAGCTCGGTGGCCCGCTCGCGTTGCGCCGGCATGAGCCGCTTGATGTTGGCCATCAGCGGCTGCACGGTGGCACGGAGCTGCACCGCGGCCTTGTCGATCTCGCGGGCTTCGCGCTCCATGCGCCGCGCCCGCCGCAGTTCGTTCACATCCGGACCGGCCGCCACCTGCGTCGGGACGAACGCTTCACTCCCCAGGATGCGAACGTGCTGGCCGGCGCGGGCGGTGACCGAACCGCCGATGATCGTGCCGCGCTCCGCGAGCAGCCGCCCCGCGACGCACACCTCGCTGTTGATGATTTCCTTGTTGACGCGCAGATCGCCGCCAACCGTCACGATCGCTTCGTTGATCAGGTGAGTCGAGAGATTCCCGCCCGCCCGCAACCGCCCGTTGCGGTTCTGCCCGAAAATCCCTCCCCCGACCAGCACGTCCCCCCCCGCTTCCACGTCCGCCGCCTCGATCACCTGGTCCACGAGCAACGCGCCGGTCGTGCGAACCTTGAACTTCTCACGCACCGCCCCGCGGACGTGCACGTCCACGCACGCATCGACGCTCCCGCTGGCCAAGTCCACGTCCCCCGGAATCTCCAGCACTTCGCTGACCCGAACCTTCCCGCCCTCGACGAAGACCCGGCCGGCGGTCTCCGCCAGCAGCTCATCCGAGCCCTCACGCTGCCGCACCCCCGCCATGAGCCTCAGCGGTCTGCCTTCGGATCGGCGCGGTCGGCGCGACTCACCGGTCACATCCATCCCCGGCGATCCGGGACGCGGCGGCCGCACGCGGCCGATGACGGTGCCGGCCTCGACGGTGATGACGGTGGGCAGCGCGAAATGGTCGACCGGGCGGCCATCCGTGGGCCGGGCGAGGCATTCCGCGAACGGCGGGGCCCATTCGAACGCACCATCCTCAGCTTCAACCGGTCGATGGCCCTCGGCCAACAGGACGCGGCCGGCTTCGTCGAAACCGCCCGGCGGGCCCGAGGCTGTCCAGCCGCGGGCCAGCTCGGCGGCACGCTGTCGGAGCTCGTCCGTCAGCGCCACGCCGGCCGCCTGGGCACACGCGATAATCTCATCCGAGGAAGGTGGAGCGGCGTGGCCGCCGCCTTCGAGCCAGGCCCGGAAGCGGTCCTCGGAAAGGACCACCCGCAGGTGGCGGGCGGATGAAGGCTGATGATCCACGTCGCAACTCCCAAAGCGTGGGCAGCGCGTCCGCGCCGGCGCACTGCCACCTGTTCAACATCGGCTGTGACACGTGGCAGCATTGGATGGAGTGCGAGGGTCGGCGTCGCGGTCCGATAAGGGCGTGACGCGTCGAGGCGCAGCGTGACCGGATTCCGTCTCAGGTGATGATGCGTCGCCGCGGCGGGTCGGGCGTGCGGGGCGGGCCGGGCGACCGGCCCG
>CAZMCT010000061.1:0-23341 GCA_964564785.1 uncultured Planctomycetales bacterium | reverse complement strand
GCCGCGGGTTCTCTTGTGGAGTGACGATGCGCAGACAGCGGGTCGTGATCGTCGGCGGGGGGCTGGCCGGCCTGTCCGCGGCCATGAAACTGGCTGAGGAGGAGATCGCGGTAGACCTGCTCAGCATGGTTCCGGTAAAGCGCAGCCACTCCGTCTGCGCCCAGGGTGGGATCAACTGCGTCAACAAGTTCACGCGGGCCCAGGGTGACACGGAGTGGAACCATTTCGACGACACGGTCTACGGCGGCGAGTTCCTGAACCATCAGCCCCCGGTTCGGGAGATGTGCCAGTGGGCCCCGAAGATCATCGACCTGGCCGACCGGCTGGGGGTACCGTTCAACCGCTCTCCGGAGGGCAACCTGGCTGTCCGACGGTTCGGCGGCACGCTCTACAAGCGGACGATCTACGCCGGGGCCAGCACGGGCCAGCAGTTGCTGTACGCGTTGGACGAGCAGGTGCGACGCTGGGAGGTCGAGGGGCTGGTCCGCAAATTCGAGTTCTGGGAATTCCTCGGTCCGATCGTCGACGAGCGGGGCGTCTGCCGCGGCTGCGTCGCGCAGGACATGTTCTCGCTGGAGATTCGCGCGTTCCCGGCCGATGCGGTGGTGCTCGCCACCGGCGGCTGCGGTCTGATCTTCGGCAAGAGCACAATGTCGATGGTCTGCACGGGCGGGGCCAACGCCCGCGCCTACCAGGCCGGGGCGCTTTATGCCAACGGCGAGTTTGTGCAGGTGCACCCGACCGCGATTCCCGGGACCGACAAGCTGCGGCTGATCAGCGAGGCCGCTCGCGGCGAGGCCGGACGGGTCTGGGTGCCGCGCCGGCCGGGCGACACGCGACATCCCAATCAGATCCCCGAGGCGGAGCGCTGGTACTTCCTGGAGGAGAAGTATCCGACCTACAAGAATCTCGTGCCGCGTGATATCGCGACGCGCGAGATCTTTGCCCTCTGCAAGCAGGGCTACAGCGTCGACCCGCATACCGACGCCGTGTACCTCGACCTCACGCAGCAGGCCACCGGCATCGCCCCCGAGGTCCTGCGCCGCCGACTCGGCAACATCCTCGAGACCTACGAAAAATTCAAGGGCGTCGACCCGCTCAGCGAGCCGATGAAGATCTTCCCGGCCGTGCACTACAGCATGGGCGGACTGTGGGTCGATTATGCCAAGGACCCGGCCACCGGCGGCCTACGGCTCGACTCGCCGCGCAACCAGCAGACCAACGTGCCCGGGCTGTTCGCGATCGGCGAGGCCGACTATCAGTATCACGGCGCGAACCGCCTCGGCGCGAACTCGCTGCTCTCGTGTATCTTCGCCGGGCTGATTCTCGGACCAACTCTGCGAACGTTCCTGGCCAACCTGCCGGCCGGTAGCGTTGATCGGCTCCCCGCCAGCCTCTTCGAGCAGCACGCCGCGCGCCACCGGGCCGCATTCGAGCAGCTCCTCCGCAAGGACGGGCCGGAGAATCCTTATCGCCTGCACCGCGAGCTCGGCACGCTGATGACCCGCAACGTCACCGTCGTGCGGCACAACCACGAGCTGGAGCAGACGCTGGTCGAGCTCGAAACGCTCGCCGACCGCTACCGCCACGCCGGCCTGTCCGATCACGGCCAGTGGACCAACCAGAACCTCAGCTTCGTCCGCGCGTTGGGCGACATGCTGGTGCTGGCCCGCGTGATCACGCTCGGGGCACTGCGGCGCGACGAGTGCCGAGGGGCGCATTACAAACCGGAATTCGAGATCCCGGCCCCGACCGCCGACGAGCCCGCCGAGCTTCGCCGCCAGGCCCGCGAATGGTGCCGGCGCTACCACGAGCAGAACGAGCGGTGGCTCAAGACCACGCTGGCCCGCCACACCCCGGCCGGCCCCGAATTGTCGTACGAGCCGGTCGACACCGAGGCCATCCCGCCGCGGCCGCGCACCTACGGTCTGAAGGGCGCGGGGATCATCGACGAGGTGTGGCGCGAGATGTACGGCAGCGGCGGCGCGCCCGGCCGGCAAGAGCAGGGCGCGGCCGCGACCGGGATGGTGGCGGTGTGAGAAGCGCCGTGAGCGGCCGACCGACGTGCGTGAATGCCGGGGTGCCGTCTTGACTCACGACGCACGGCGTTCAGAGGATTCCGATGAAACCTGCTTCGATTCGCGTCCGCATCCAGCGTCAAGACCGTCCGCAGTCCGCGCCGTACACTCAGACGTTCGCGGTGCCCTACCAGCCCGACATGAACGTGATCTCCCTCCTCCAGGAGATCGCGGCCGAGCCGGTCACGGTGGCCGGTGAACGGACCACCCCCGTCGTCTGGGACTGCAACTGCCTCGAGGAGGTCTGCGGCTCCTGCGCCATGGTCATCAACGGCACTGTCCGCCAGGCGTGCAGCGCGCTGGTCGACGAACTGCTGGCGCAGGCGGATGTCATCGACCTGCGGCCGCTGAGCAAGTTCCCGGTCATCCGCGACTTGTTCACCGATCGTTCGCGGATGTTCGACGCCCTCAAGAAAGTCCGCGCCTGGGTCCCAGTCGATACCTATTCGGACCTCGGTCCCGGCCCGCTCGTCGCCCCCGAGCTCCAGGAGCAGATGTACCCGCTGTCGCGCTGCATGACCTGCGGCTGCTGCCTGGAAGCCTGTCCACAGATCAACGCCGACAGTGCGTTCATCGGGCCGCAGGCGATCGGTCAGGCCGTCCTCCACAACCTGCACCCCACCAGCCGGCTTTCGGCCTCCGACCGTCTGGCGGCCCTCATGGAACCCGGCGGCGTGTCCGACTGCGGCAACGCGCAGAACTGCGTCAAGGTCTGTCCCAAGAGCGTCCCCCTCACCTGGGCCATCGGCAAGGCCGGCCGCGACACCACCGTCCACGCGCTCAGAAAATGGCTGTTGCGTTGAGCGCCGCGCCGCTCGAGCCTCCGCGGGCGGGCCCAACCGCCGCTCAGAACGCCGGCCGGATCCCGCCACGCGTCAGCACGCCCGTCAGGACAACCAGCAGCGCCGAGAACACCGCCGCCCGACCCACCGCGACCCAGCCTACGCGCAGGTGTTGTTCCAGAAACGTCACCCCCGCCAGCCCCAGGGCCGCGAACACCATGTCCGGCAGGATGTACGCCAGCAGCGGATTCACGCCCGCCGGTCGCAGCCACGCCGCCCACCGCACGCACCCCCCGACATCCACGACCACGTGCAGCAGCGCAAACAGGCCCGTGCACATGGCCGCGCTGTACAGACACCACGCCGGCGTTGCCTGGTTCTTGTTGATGCCGTATAGCGGCTCGAGCAGATAGCCCCCGGCGCCACCTTCGGATAGCCTGATCGCGTCGGCCGAGGGCCCGAACATGCTCGCTCCTGCTCCACTGCTCGCAGATGCGTCGCTCGTGGCTACCCTCACGCTCAACGGCCTTCTGATTCTGGTCCTCGTCGGCCTGTCCGCCGCGTATTCCGGTAGCGAGCCGGTGCTCTTCTCGCTCACCCGCACCCAGCTTCAGCACGACCGCACCAGCCCCAACCCGTTCCGCCGGCTCGCGGCCACGCTCATGGATCACCCCAAGCGCACGCTCACGATCATCCTGCTCGGCAACACCACCGTGAACGTGCTGCTGTACGCGAATACCTATGTCTTCTTCCGCAGCCTCGAACCCGTGCTCGGCCTCGCCGCCGGGGTGCTCGCGGCCGCCTTCAGTATCCTGGTGGTCAGCATCCTGTGTGAGGCGGTCCCCAAGACGATCGGGCTCAGTCTGGCCGATCGTCTGGCGCCGTTCTGTGCGCCGCTGATCCACTTCTCCGGCTACGTGCTCGGGCCGACCGGACGGCTGCTGGACGTGTTGATCGTCGAGCCCGCCAGCCGGCTGCTGTGGGGCCAGCGGGCCGCGCAGGCCCATGCGCTCTCGCGGCTGGAGCTCAAGACGCTACTCGAGATGAGCCGCCGCCAGGGCGTGATCAACCCGGTCGAGGACGCCCTGTTGCGCGAGGTGATCGATCTCGGCGCGCTCCGCGTCCGCGACGTGATGGTCCCGCGCGTCGAGGTGAAGACCTACGCCCTCAACGAGCCCGCGGAGGGCCTGCGCGAGCTGATGCGCTCGACCCGCCGCAAGAAAATCCCCGTGTATGACGGCCCCGTCGACAACATTGTCGGCCTGGTATACGCCAAGGTCCTGTTCCTCAACCCGGGCGTCCCCCTGCGGCAGCTCGTCCAGCCCGTCCGCTTCGTCCCCGAGCTGATCACGTGCGAGCAACTCCTGCACCACTTCCGCTCGACCCGCTCGCAGCTCGCCATCGCCGTCGATGAGTACGGCGGCATGGCCGGCCTGGTGACACTCGAGGACGTGCTCGAAGTCATCGTCGGCGACCTCGCGAGTCCGGACGAGGCTCCGCCCGAGCCGGAGATCGTCCCCGTGGGCGACGGCGAGTTCGACGTCAGCGGCCGGCTCAGCATCCATTACTGGGCCCAGTCCTTCGGCCTGCCCCCGATTCACGAGCGGGTGGCGACCGTCGGCGGGTTGGTCACGGCCCGGCTCGGCCGTCCCGCCCGGGTGGGTGATGTCGTGCGTTTCGGGCAGCTCGAGCTGCGCGTCACCACTGTGCAGCGGCGGCGCGTCGACCGGCTGCGGCTGCGCGTGCTCGAGTCGGAGGACGCGCCAGAGGGCACCGGAGTCGGCGGCGGCGCGGCGGGACCGTCCGGCCGACCGAGCGGTGCGGCCCGGACCGCGCCGGGGGCCGAAGCGCCATGATGACGACCTTGCTGATCCTCGGCGCGGGGCTGGGGGTGCTGCTCTCGGGCTTCGTCTCGGCCGTCGAGACCGGCAGCTACACGCTCAACCGCGTCCGGCTGCGCGTCCGGGCCGACCAGAACCAGCCGGGCGCGCGGCGGCTCGCGCAGCTGATCGAGCGCCAGAACGACCTGGTGCTCACGGCCCTGCTGGGCAACACGCTGGCCGACTACGTCGGCACGGCGTGCGTCACCGCGCTGCTGATCTCTGCGGCCTGCGCGCCCGGGTCGGCCGAACTGTGGGCCACCGTGATCATGACGCCGATGTTGCTCGTTTTCGGCGGCATCCTTCCCAAAGACTGGTTCCGCCGCGAAGCCGATCGCTGGATGTACCCGTTGGCCCTCCCGCTCAGCGTCTCCGTGCAGGCCGTGCGCTGGACCGGGTTTCTGGCGCTGATGCAGGGCCTTACGCGCATGATTCTCGCCCGCATCGACCCGCTGCGGGCCGAGGGCCAGGACACCCTGCCCCGCACGCACATCGTGCGGCTATTGCACGAAGGCGCGGCCCTGGGCGGCCTCACCGATTATCAGCGCGACCTGATGGACCGGGTCATGAATCTCTCCAATGTCCGGGTCGGCAGCATCATGGTTGCCCGCCAGCGGGCGGCCACCGTGCCGGACACCATCGCTCGCGACGACTTCCTCCGCATCGCCCGCATGGCACACTTCTCGCGCCTTCCCGTCTGGCGCGACGACCCACGCCGTATCATCGGGATCGTTTGCGTCTTCGACGTCCTCACCGACGCCGTGCACCGACCGATCGTCGATTACGCCCGCCCACCCGTGCGTCTGCCCGACTACGCCCGCGTCTCGGCCGCCCTGCTCCAGCTCCAGCGGGCCCGCCAGACCATGGCCATTGTCGAGGACCGGCAGGGTCATTGCGTGGGATTGTTGACCTTGAAGGACCTCGTCGAGGAGATCGTCGGCGACATCGACGTGTGGTGAGCGCCGCCGGCGGTGGCGCGGATACCGCGATGGGCGGGGGGCCGAGCGGACGTGAGCGGTGCTTGCGCCTGTCATTCCCAGCGAGATCGCCGCGGCGACCGACCGGGGAATCCGGCTACAGACGCCGAAAACGTGGCGCTTCGCGCATGGCCGGTGTGACTCCCCCCATCCCTCGATCCCTTGATCCCTCGATCCCTTGGTCCCTCCCCTTGACTTCGCCGGGACACTTTGGTGGGTGTACCATCGTGATAGACCTCCCGGTTGGCCCCGCGAGGCGGCCCGTCAAGGCGGGCCACGGACCGCCGGCGACCGGGCCGGCCGTCCGACGCGTTCCGGTCGCGGGCGGTGCCCGCGACGCTGACTGGGATGGGCGCAGCTCCGTTCGGGATCCCCGCCGGGCCGCCCCAACAGATTCGATTGCCTGCAACTCCCCAACACGCAGTGCGCCCGCGTGCGCAGCGCCGCTCGGGAGCCGTGGTGCTCGCACGCAGCGCGCTGCCGGGATTTGTACCCGGCGGCCGCGATTGACCCTGCCCCCGCGCGGCCGTCGGTTCGTTCGTGGGCACGGCGGCGCCCGCGCGTCTCCGTGTACGTTTCTCACGGGTGCGCTCCGGAGGAGGAGGCCTCGCGAGCCGCCGACCGTGCCGAGCCCCGTGGCCGATCGTCTTCGGGCGACCGGCCCTTTTCATGCGCCCGCTCGGCCGCCCGCCCGACGAGGACCGCGGAAACGACGCCGGCCCTGGCGGTGCGCCAGGTCGCAGGCACGAAACAGGTTCTCGTTCCCGTCCGTGTTCGTTATCATTCCTGTGCCCGGGGCGTAGCTCAGCCTGGCTAGAGCGCGTGGTTTGGGTCCACGAGGTCGCAAGTTCGAATCTTGTCGCCCCGATACGGTTTACCCGCGACCGCCTGTCTGGGCGGTCGTTTGGTTTCCAGAGCGGGCCGGCGGCGGGGTTCAGCAGCATTTCGCCGCGCTTCTGTGAGGGCCAGACGGTGATCCGCTCGATGTAACTGGCGATCACGTCGCGCGTGCGGTCGTTGCGGGCGCCGGCCATCGCGTCCCGAAGGCCGGCGAGGCGTTCCCGGGCCCATTTCCGCAAGCCGGCGACGTCGAAGCTGCCGTTGGAACGCTCTGCGTTGCGAAGTTCGTCCTCGAGCGCTTCCTTGCGCTTCCGGAGCTGCGTCAAGCGGTCGTTGAGCAGCACGAGGTTGGCGGGATCGATGTTCATGGTCAGCGCCGCGACGGTGTCGTTGATCTGCTGCAGCTCCCGCGCGACGCGATCCGTATCCGCCCTGCTCGATTGCTGCTGCGTGGCTGCCGCCACGAAGCGCTCGATGGCCGCCTCGAGCGCTTCCTCGTCGGCCAGGACAATGCTCTGGAGCTTCGCGAGCACCCACGCCTCGAGCTGCTCGGCCCGGAGCCCAGACGGCGTCTTGCAGGTCGTCGTTCCGTGCGAGCGCCGCCCGGCGCAGCTGTAGTAGCTCGTGATCACCGGCGCCCGGCCTGGGCGCCGGCCCTTGTGCCGGGGGTCGCCCCAGTACTTGTGCCCGCAATCGCCGCAGATCAGCACCCCAGTGAGCAGCCAGCGGCGATTGCGATGGCCGGCACCGCCGCGCTTGCTGGCGCGCTCCCTGACCATCTCCTGGGCCTTGTCCCAATCCGCAGCGCTGATGATTGCGGGGACCGCGCCCTGGACGACGACCCAGTCCTCCTTCGGCGTCTTGATTACCTTGGCCTCGTGGCCCTGGCGTTGGCGCTGCTCGGCCCGGCCGTTGCGCACGCGGTAGAACTTGGCCTCGGACCGGCGGTTCCAGACGAGGTCACCGCGGTACGTCGGATTTTCCAGCAGCGATTTGATCGTCGTGAAGTTCCAGACATCGTGGCAGGGCGCCGGGATGCCGCGGGCATTGAGATCGGCGGCGATCGAGGCGAAGCCAACGCCATCGAGGCACATCTTGAACATCTGCTTGACTACCTTCACGCGCTTCGGATCGGACAAAACGAGGCGGGCGCGGCAATCGCGGCCGGGCTTGGCGAACGCCTGGCCCTTCGCGTAGCGGGCCTGCAGCTTGCCGTCCTTGTCAAAGACCTCGCGCACGCGGCCTGGGTTGAAGCGGATGCGGAAGATCAGCGACCCGTCCGGGGCGATGATCTCGCGATCGTAGCCGTACGGTGCCGCCCGGCCCGGGTCGGACTCGCCCAGCACGGCGCTGATCTGGCCGCGCAGCGTGTTCTGCGACAGGCTGATCGAGTACTGCCGGTTCTGGAACTGCTTCACGGTGCGCAGCACGTCGCCGTCGATGCCCTCGCGGGCTAGGTAGTCCTCCGTGACCGACAGCAGCGTCGCGCCGGCCTTCCGCAGCAGGTAGCGGTAGTGCTCGGTCTCCGTCACGTCGCCGCGGCTGAAGCGGTCGCTGTTCCAGACGATCACGGCCTTGAACAGCCCTCGCTGCGCATCCGCGATCATCTGCTGGAACCCGGGCCGCTTGTCGGCCGACGTGCCGCTGATCGCGTCGTCCACGTACTCGCGGATGATGTCGTACCCGCGCTCGGCGGCCCAGCGGGCGATCTCGCTGCGCTGGTCACCGATGCTTTGCTCCTGGCGGTCGGTCGAGCGCCGCAGGTAGGCGATGGCCGGCGTCCGCGTGTTCAGCGTCATGTGCATTTTCAATCTCCAGTTTTGTCGGACACGTTAGCCCGGCCCCGGTCGCCATCCTGCGCTCGCGTTTGGCCCGTCAGCAAGGCCGCCCGGCCGACTTTGCTCGCTTTCACGCGGGGACCTCCAGGAGCAACAAGACATTCTTGGAATTCTGTCCGGGTCGCCTTGCATTCGGGGCAAAAGCAGGGACTCCTGTGTCTGTGCGCGAGCGGCGTACGCAAGGGAGAAACGATGATGAACGCGACCACGAAGACCAACCGCCGCCTCACGCCCGGGACCCGGGTGGTGAGCCGCGAAGACGGCGAAGCGGGCCGGATCGTCCGAGTCTGCACCTTTCGCCGCAACGGCCAGGACGCCTGGTCCTACCTGGTCGACACCGTCTACGGCCGCGAGATCTGGGAAATGGGCGAGTTGTTCGTCCCGCCGCAGGCCTGAAACACCGGAGCAAGCCACATGAAGACGCGCAAACCGAAGAACGCCGCCCCGGCCCGGATCGAAGCGCTGCTGGCCGGTATCGCGCAGGGCCGCCTCGGGATCGAGACGCTCGAGCGCCGCAGCCTGGACCGGCTCGACTTCCACGAGGTCTACGGGCCACAGGTCCGCCGCGCGCTGCTGCAGGCCTACGTGCAGGGCTACCAGGACGGCGCCCACGACCGCGGCGCCGGGTTGGACGCGCTGGTCGCCATGCTGAACGCGGACGAAAGGCGGTTTCCCGCCGCGTCCGCGAGCACACTCGGACCTGCCGCAGATTCCGCTGACAAATCGCAGAATTCCGGCCCCCCGAGTGGATTCCCGGCGAAAAGCAGCGAACTGATGTGACTGTCGCAACGCGAAGGAGAAACGCCGATGACCACGAACCCCACGAACCAGACGCCGGACGCCAGCGAGATCCTGGAGACGCTGCGGATCACGAAGGTCCAGCGCCGCACGAGCTGCGGCGGGTCCTGGGTGGTCGGCACGATCGCCGGGCACCAGTTCGACGCCCTGGTCTTCCGCGAGCACGCCGACAGCGAGGCGTTCGAGCTGGGCACCAGCCGGATCTCGAAGCTCTGGCTGCGGCACGGCGAGACGCGGCAGACCGCGGCGAATTTCGACCGCGGCTGGGACGTCCGCCCGACCACGCCGCTGGCCGCCACGATCGTCGACCTGCTGGCGGCCGGGCTGGCCGAGCACGTGTTTGGCAACTAACGCGGAGGAGCAGCGATGAGCATCGAGATCAAAGCAATCGAGTTCCCGACGGCCCACGAGGCCATCCAGTGGACGTACGCGAGCGGCAAGGGCGAGGCGATTCTGCTCCGCGGCAAGCGCTACGTCGCCGAGCAGAGCGAGATCGACCGCCTGGCCGCCGCGGGCGTCGAGTTCGCGTACCTGTGCGATCACGAGATGCCCGACGGCACGCACCGCATCATCACGGTCCCCGTCAACTAACCGGAGGAGAGCACCATGCCAGCGAAGAAGAACGAGAAGACTTTGCCGATCGTCGAGCGGGCCCTGGCCAACCGCATCGCCGCGCACCGGGCCGGCAACATCGGCGACGCGACCGACGACGGCCGCAAGGCCGATCTGGCGGTCAAGGCTGCGTACATCGCCCTGAAGGCCCACGAGGACATGGCCTGGCTCCGCGACAAGCTCAGCGAGGCCATCGGCCGGATCGAATGCGCGGAGAACACGAAGGACGCCCACATGGCGCTCGTCTGGCTGCGCACCAGCCTGTGGGACGACGTTCAGGCCGCGCTGACCAAGCTCGAGGCGTACGACGACCTGCTCGCCTGAAGCCGCCGAAACCCGCCGCGGCGGGTCGCCCGGGCGCTGGAGACCCGGGCCTGACGAGGCCAGCTGAAGGAAAACGACATGAGCAAGAAGCAGAAGAACGCCGCCACGAAGAAGAGCAAGACCACCGGGGCCGCCCGCAAACAGGCCGCGCCCACGGGGACCACGGGCGCTGCCGTCACCCCGGTCACGCCGCCCCTGAGCGCCCTGGATGCCGCCGCCATGGTCCTGGGGGCGACCGGGAAGGCCATGCGGTGCAGGGAACTGGTCGGCGCCATGACCGAGCGCGCGCTGTGGTCGAGCCCGAACGGGAAGACGCCGCACGCCACCCTCTACAGCGCGATGCTGCGCGAGATCGCCACCAAAGGCGCGAAGACGCGCTTCCTGAAGGCCGATCGGGGCCTGTTCGCGTTCAACGGGTAGCATCAACTTCCTTCCCTTCCGCCGACCCCGGCCCCGCGCCGGGGTCTGTCACTTCTGTCTCCAGGCGCTTGAGCCGTAGCCATTCCGCCAGCGGCACGAGCACGACCTCCAGCGCCCGATAGCGCCGGATGCCGAGCGGGCGGCCAGTCCGCGCCGTATCACGGCAGGCGTCCCCGAGAATCGCCCGCACGTGGCTGACCGGCATGCTGAAGATCTCTTGGTCGTCCGTCATCCGAATTCCTATACAACAAATAAACTCTGTTTACGCTGGCGACTCGTTCCGCGGCCAAAGACTCGTTTTTTCGCCTGGAAGTACCTATTGCCGCGCGGCCGTGCCTCAGTTCCGCCAGATCGTGTCCGGTGCTTCGCTGGGATCGATGTCCCGCCCCGGACGCCGTCGTACGAAGGTCTGACCCTTGTGGAAGGAGAACTCATTGCTGAACGTGTGCCCGCATTCGCCGACGAACGTCAGCGTGATGACCACGCCACGGCCAGTCGGCCGGACTTTTGGGTCGATGGCCATGCCGTCCGAAGTGACGGCGAGCAAGCCGGGCGCGCGGCCGGGCGGCAGGATGCGCACCGCCGTGGGGTGCACGTAGTCATCCTGGCAGATGGGACAGAGCAGCGGTGCATCGCCGTCGGCATCGGCGGCGAGTGGGATGTAGCTCGCGGCAAGCGTACGCAAGACGGCGTCAGTGGTTTCCGGCAACATGTTCATCACCTCCGTGCATTGGATGGATCATGGCCGCCGCCGCCATCCGTAGCTCGGCGGCCCGTTCGGGATTGAGGGCTGCGCAGCGATCAGCGAGTTGCTTCAGGCGGTCGTGCCAAGCGGTCGGGGTCCAGCCATCGCGTGGGGCAGCGAGTTCGGCGACCGCTTGGGGAACGTTGGCAGCGGGGCTGGTCAGCCACCTCGCCCGAGACTGGACGTTCGTCAGGCCTGCAGACCTCTCCCCGCCTGAGGCCAAGGTCTGCGCGAGGTCTGCGCTAAGGTCTGCGGTCGTAAGTCCCTCTCCGGCCGTGACTTGCGGCGGCGCGCAGACCTTTGCAGACCTTTTTCCCATCCCTGGGGTTTCTGGATGGGAAAATGATGCGCGCTGCGTACACTCGCGCGTGTTATTTGCGCACGTGTGTGTAAGGGTATTGCCCGAAAGGTCTGCAAAGGTCTGCGCTGGTTCGCAAGTGCTGTTCTCACAGCGAGTTGGCGCTGCAGACCTGGGCGCAGACCTGGCGCAGACCTCCTGTGGGTCGCCCGAGGTCTGCGCCAGGCGGTAGGCCAGGCGACCGGCCCGATCCGGCTTCTCGCCGACGGTCACCCGCCAGCCGCCGATGATGCAATCGCGTTTGGAGGAGAGGCGCATGCCCAGTTGTGTCACCGCGCCGCGGGGCTTGTCGCTGCGTACGACCGTCGGCAACAAGTCCGACCGCTGTCCGTCCTGCCACAGCAGCTCGGACAGATCGCTCACACCGACCCAGGCATCCCGCCAGCGGTCCCACCATGCCCCGATGAAGGCCCGCCACTCGGAAGTCTCGGTGTCGGCTTGACGCCGCAGCTGGACGGCATTGGCAAGGAAGCCGTCGATCCCGGCTACGGCGAGGATCCCGCCCAACGTCGCCGCGTACGACTCGAAGCTGCCCATCACCTGCGGACCGGGCGGTCGGCCCGCGGCGAGCCATGCCCGGCATAGTGTCAGCGCTGCCGCCACCAGCGCGCTACGCCGCTTCCGAACGTACCCGAGCAGGTTGGAATGGCGGAAGCCGCTACGTTGCTCGGGCGCCTCGACCTTGGCGTCGAGCCGGATCCAGACGACGCGGCGGGCCAGCTCCTTGCTGAACGCGAGGTTGTTGCCGGTGCAGACCCAGGTGGCGCGGTTCGGCGTAGTGACGACCTGCGTCTGTCCCAGCACGCGGTCGGTCCATGACGTGGCCGTCAGCACCGCGGCCAGGTGTTCCGAGTCGAGTCGTGTGGTGGCGTTGTCGAAGCCGATGACCGGCTTGCCGGCGACCAGCTCCGAGGTGATCCGCTTGCGCCACTCGTCCGCATCGCGCGCCCCACTGCGAATGTCCAGGCTGTAGCCGAGCGCGGGCCACAAAGCGGCCTGCACCAGCAGCCCCTTCCCGGTCCCGGGTGTGGGCGCGTCAGCCGCATGCAGCGGCGTGGGGCCATCGATCAGCGGCCGCACGAACGGCAAGAGCAGCAAGGCGATCGTGTTCGCGCGGCTGGCGTCGTCGACGAATGGGAAGTCGGCGACGATCTCGAGCAGGGTCTCCCGGGCGGATTCCATGTCCGCCTCGGTCGGCTGGCCGGCGATGTCGGGCAGGTCGTCCAGTGTGCGATGATGCCAGAGGCTGCTCGCCGGGTCGTAGCCGTCGGCCGTGATCAGGCTGCCGTCGGGCGCAAAGGCGGGACAGGTGTTCACGCCGACCAGTGGCGGCAGGTCAACCGTGCGCAACCCGAGCATGTCACGGGCCACCGCCAGTGGGGGCAGGTCCGGCGCCAGGAAGTCGCCCTGCTTGCTGTGGTGCAGCGTGAACCAGTCGGCCGCGTTGGTCAGTTCGCCGCGCAGGGCGTTGGCATCCAGCTGCTGAATGCGCGGTACGGCCGTATCCCCATTGTCCTGGACAAGCGCGAGGCGGGCGACACCGCCGGCGCGGCGAAACAGATGCGGCGGGTCGTTGGCAGCCAGCAGCGCCGCAAGCGCATCGTGGCGGATGTCGCGCAACTGCCGCTCGTTGCCCTGGACCTGCGGACGGGTGCCCGTGGAGATGGAGGGTGGAGGATGTTCGGTCGGTGTGGCCTGTGACGCGGCGGTTGTGGCTGAACGCTTCGCAGTGGCCAGTTCCGGCACCTTGAACGTCAGCAGTTGATTCTCGAGCGCAGCAACATCCACGGCCGGTTCAAGCTCGTGCACGGCCGCCGCGAACTTCTGTCGCGCCCGGGCACTGTCCAGATCGAGCTTGTCGGTGAAGAACGGGCCGGCGTCGATGGGATCGTCCCATCGGAACACCCGCACCGCGACCTTTCCGCCCCGGCGGGCGCGCGGCCCCGCATGCAGCAGAGGTGCCGGCGGCGCGATCGCCTTCAGAAACTCCGCTGCGAGATCGGCGTGCTCGCACGTCGACAACCGCGCCGTGACCCAGGCGCGCAGATCCTTCGTCGCGTCCGGCGGTAATGCGATGGGCACAGGGCGTTCCCACACGGCCGCGAGCTTCTCGGCAACGGCCTCCGCGCCCTCCTTGCCCGGCCAACGGCCATCGGGCCTGCGGTCGTTCTCACCGAGGATCACGACGCGGCGGTCCCGGCAGACGTGCGTGAGCAGCCCCGTACCACCGCGATTGCTGGGGCGGCCGATGACGTTCAGACCGACGCACGCTCCGGCCAGGACGTCGCTGGGGCCCTCCACGATCAATACGGGGTCCGCACGCTCGCGCCAACCCGCTGGCAGGGTCAAGCCGCGCCGCCCGCCGGCGAGTTGGCCCTTGCAACCCGTCGGCCAGCGCAGCCCCACCCCGACGATGCGATCTTGGGCGTCGCATTCCGGGAACGTCCAGCAGCCAGGTGCGCCCTCGGCCTGCCGGGTCTCGGGATTCCACCAGCGACGATCCGGCCACCACCCGACCTGGATCGCGTCGAGCGTGGACACCGGCAAGCCGAGCGCCCCAGCCAGCGCGACTCGGCGCTCAGCGGTGAGGTTGGCGACGAGGCGCGGGTAATTCTCAGTCAGCCACTGGGGGTCGACCCTGTCGACGGAACGCAACTCAATAGATGCTGGTGATACTTCCGGCGGAGGGCCGTCCGCTTGCGCCACTTCGGCGCTCCGCGCATCACCAGCGGGACGCGCAGCCCGTGGGCGCACATGCTCCCGCCCGATCTCGACGTACATGCCGGTCATCCCGTCCTTAGCCATACCCTTGAATGAGAAGCCGGACACCTCGCGCGGCGTCGGCGGGCGGCGACACAGAACGAGCCCGTCCTCGCGCCGGCCGCACCAGTCGCGGTGCCCGCAGATCGGACACTCCTCGCGCGCGTACTCGCGGATGCGCCCGTTCATGCATCGTCGTCGACGATGTCGTTGGCCAGAGCGCGCTGGACCCTCTGCCGCATGCCCGCGAGGAACGCGGCCTCCGAGCGCTCGGCTTCGATCTCAGCTTGAAACGCTTCGTGGTCGATGACGGCATCCAGTGCTTCCCGCAACAGCTGCTGCAATTCGGCTGGCGGCAACGCTTCCAACTCGAACACGTCCTCGCCGTGCTCCGCCGTGACCTTCGCGTACGTTGATGCCCCCGACTTCGCCTTCATCTGTGGTGGCAGCCCCAGCGCGCGCACCTGGTCGGCCGTCAGCGCTACCTTGACGGCCGTCACCTGGTCGATGCCGAAGTCGTCACGCAGCGAGCGTGCGAACGAGGCGGCGATGTTCTCGCCGTCCGGGTCGAAGTCCGACAGCAGCAGAACGATCAGCTTCTCGCGACCGCTGCGGCGATAGCGCTCCGCCAGATCGCGTCGCGGCCCAATACTGCAATAGCCTCGGCCAATGGTCAGCGGCACGCAGTACTCCTGGGCAACCGGCTCCACGATGCCGCGGACCGTCAGTTTCTCGGCCACAATCTCGATGTGGTTGGCTTGGCTGCGCTGGTAATCACGCCAGTAGCCCTGGAAGAGCCCGTCCAGCTCGCGCCGCAGGAATACCCCCACGTTAGCGTCGGCCTGCCAGGTGAGGACGGGACGTGTTTCGTCGGCGATGGCTTCCCACGGACTCTGCCCCGCCAGGCGCGCCCGCGTCAGCAAATCCGCCAGATCTTGATAACTGGCCCGGTCGTTCGCGTACGCCGAGCCGTACTTGGCGTCGTGGCGCAGCGGCGGGTCGTTGAGCAGCGCATAGTGGACCGAACGGTCGCTGAGCGGCCAAAACTCCGCGCGCTCCGCGAGAATCCGCTGCACCACCGCCAGCATCGGCTCCTTGGCGCGGCTGATGCCCTTCCGCCGTCGCGTGCCGGACATTTGCACCTTGGTGAGCGCCGAAAAGCCGGACTTGTCTGACTTCCGGCGGCGGTGTTCGCGAAGCGCCTGGTGAGCGGCCTGCGGATCGAAGGAGATCACCTCTTCGCAGAGCTGCTCATCCAGCGACTTCGTCCGCTGCCGGTTGTATTCCCGCAACAGCCGCACGAACTGGTCGAGGTCATCGCTGCGACGGAGCGGCTCGATTCGACACGGCACGTACTTCAGGCCCGCGAGAGCAGCGACGGCGTACCGGCGGTGCCCGCTGACAATCCATCCGTCGCACGTGACGACAAGCGGCTCCTTTACCCCGAAACGCGCGATGCTCGCGGCCAGCGCGATCAGCTCCGGGTCTTCCGGATCGACGGGTCGGTAGAGCAGGTCATTCTCTGGCGATGGACGGATCGCGTCCAACGGCAGGTCCCGAGCCGCGCCTGGGTGCGTAGGCAGGCGCGGCCAATCGGAGACCGTCGCCGGTGCCCCAAACCGCAATTGACCGTCATTCATCAAGTCGCTCGTAGGCATTCAGTTCACCAGCAGCCTGAGCGGCGGGTTACGCGCACACGCGCGTGTCAGGCCAGATCGGGTGTGATGGGAAGTCCCTCCCCACAACTGCGACCATCGTGGTCACGGCTACGGGATTCGATTGCCCCCAGGGCTCGCTGCCACTCGCCGAGCAGCCAGATGGCCAGGGTCTCGGCGCGCTGTGCCCAGCGCGTCTCGGCCTCCGGCGACATGTTCGCGGCCGCGGCGACGGTCAGCGTGAATCCGCTGACGATCTCGGGTTGGGGCTCGTCTGATGTCACCGCTCGCCCCCCGCGCGGTGCGAGTCGATAGCGTTCAGCTCGTGACGCAGCATCGCCAGGGCAGTGTAGTCGTAGAGGCGCAACCGACCGGCGCGCGCCGTCGGGCGGATGTGGCGACGCGTCCGCAGGATGTAGTCGACCCGGTGGAGTGGGACGCCGAGGAGTTCTGCCAGCACGCCCGGCGTCCGCAGCCGGGGGGTGGTCATCGTGGGCATGGGGCGTACTCCGCGAAGAACCTCTTCACGAGAGCACGCGTGTTCGGGCGAATCGCTTTAAGTGAAGTGCCGGAGGCGGGTTAGGTGGCGAGGAGTTGTTCGCGAACGCCCCCCGCGAACGACTTAGACCCGGCCGTGGTACCTGGTTTTCCGCGGCCGGCTGGGCGGATCTTCCTCCAGCGGGCTGGGCTCGTAGTCGCTGCTGGCGTACAGACGTGCCAGCTCAGTCTGTCTGTCCGCCGGCATGGCATCGATTCGCTGGAGCCATTCGGGGTTTGTGGCCGCCTGCTGGCGAAGCTGATGCAGGAGAGTGTCGACGTCCTCGGCCAGCATGGGTTCGACCGGCTCCGCGGCGACTTGCTCGATCACAAGGTCGAAGTTCCCAGGATCCCGCCGCGGGGCCGCTTTCTGCTTGCGCACCCGCAACGCGCCGTCCTTCCACTGACGCAGAGAGACGTTCTGATTCACGGCCTTGTTGATCGTGGCCGTGCTGCAATCGCAGAACTGCGCGAACGTGCGCTGGTCAAGATACGGACCGCCCGCCACACGGTAGCGCTCGAGCTGTGCAATCACATCCGCGACACCCACGCTGTCGCGCGACGGACTGCCCTGTTCCCGCATCGCGGCGCGAACGGCGTCGCGGATCTGCTCCCCGATCGGCACGATCCCCGACCAGAACGCCGGGTCATCGAGGTTCGGCGGGTGCGCTCCGATCAGCTCGCGTGAGCTCGCCAGTCCATCCTGCAACCGCTGCGCCACAGTATCAGAATCTGCTGATTCGCGTTGGTGCAACTCCTGCACCGCTTGTTCCAGTTCGTCGGCCGCCTGCCGCAATGTGGGATACGCGTCGACCAACGCACGGAGCCGCTCGAAATCACCGGTCAGCGCCGTCCCCAGCGCTTCCCCGAGGTCACGGTACGGCTGCAGTACGTCCGCCGCGTGATCCGTGACAGCGGCGCGCACAGCCGCAGGAGGCTCCAGCGTTGACCGCATCAACTCACCGAAGGCCCGCAATTGCAGTTGGACTTGCGTCCAGGCATCCTGGGCAGCGCGATTGCCCTTCAATGCCTCCTGGTAGGCTCTGCCGGCTCGGATGGGACGTTGTTCCTCGTTGGTCATCATGTCAATCCTGGGCACCACTCGGGCGGCCGGTCGTCGAGGCAGCCTGGCCGTGACGCCTGATCACTTGAGGCCGCCACCCATTCTACGGCAACCTCCCCGAGCATCGCACTGACGTCGGCTGACATGCGCGAGCATGATTGACTGGAAAGCGGAGCGGATCGCAGCCCGTGAGAACGCCCCGGTCGCGACCGAGGCGTCGGTGGAGGGTGGATGATGGGCGGGTGGTTACGACTGGTCAGGGGCGTCGCTGTTCTCGCCGCCGCAGGTGCGGCACAGGCATTCGGGGTCGCGGGCGCCGTGGCGCTCGACCATGTCGGCGTGCGGCGCGAACCGCCCACCTGTGTTACATCGGGACCCCAGGCGCACGTGGTTCCTTCGATCACAACGTCCGGCAAGCAGGCCCACCCCTCATAACCACTATTCAGGCAACTCGAGGTGTTCCAGTTCCTTCCGCCATTGCGCAGCGTCTTCGTGCCGGTCGCATGCGTCGTACAGATCGATAAGGCGTTTCACCGCTGCGATTGCTGCTTGACGCGAAGCAGGCGACGAGTCACCGGCGCGATCCCTGAGCGCGGTGGCGCTGCGGACCAGCAGCGCTTCGGCGTCGGCCTCTCTATTCTGCCCCGCGAGGGCGGATCCGAGCAGGCTCTCGGTTTCGTAGCGCACGACGGAGTCGCTTTGCCGCTTTTCGAAAGCAGCCAGGGCGTCGCGCAGCGGCTGCTCGGCTTCGGCATACTGGCGCAGCATCAAGCGGCATTGGCCAAGCCGCTTCTGCCGCGGGGCCAGCTCGACGGAGTCGGCGGGCAGGCGGCTGCGCTGCTCGGCAAGCCATTCGACCAGCAGCGGCTCGGCTTCGGCGTACTTCCCGCACACCTGGTAGTCCACGGCGAGGTTGGCCATGACGAGCAGCGTCTCGGGGTGCGACGGGCTGAACCTGGCTCTGCGTACCACCAGCACATGTTCGAGCAGCGGAATGCCCCGGGCGGCCTGCCCGCTGGCGTAATATGCGCCCGCGAGGTTGTCCATGGTTGCCAAAGTGTCCGGGTGTTCGGGATTGAGAATAGCCCTTTCCTTTTCCAGCGCCTGCTCAAGCGTCGTAATGGCCTTCGCGAGCTGCCGATCGAGAAGATAGGCGATCCCCAGAGCGCTCAGGGTCCGCAGGGTGAGGGGGTGGTCAGGGCCGAGCCGGGCTGTCTGCCTCTCCAGGATATCTTCATACAGCTGCACTGCCCGGGATGCCTGTCCGCTGATCCGGAATACCCGCGCCAGCGAGTATTTCGTCGACAAGGTTTCAGGATCGTTCAATCCAAAAAGGGACGTCCTTTGTTCCACGACCTTCTCGTACAGCGCGAGCGATTCCGGGAGCCTGCCGACCGATCTGTAGCCACCCGCGAGATTCGCCAATGCCTCGAGAGTATTCCGGTGGTCTGGGCCAAAGCGGGCTTCGTATCGCTCGCGAACTTGCTCGAACAGCGGCAGCGCACGCTCCGCCTGTCCAGATACGTCGTAAGCCCATCCGAGATTCTCCATTGTGGCGAGCGTGGACGGGTGGTCAGGTCCAAGTCGGGCTTGGTTCTTTGCCAGCGCCTCCTCCAGCAGCGGTATCGCCCGGGCCGGCTCGCCGTTGTCGGTATAGGCGACGGCCAGGCTATTTAAGGCGGCGAGGGTCTCGTAATGATCCGCCCCATGGAGCGCTCGAGTTCGCTCCAGCACCTCCTCCCGCAGAGCTGCGCAGCGGTCCAGTTTTCCTGTGGCGCTATAGGCAGCAGCGAGATGGGTCAGTGTTGCCAGTATGTCGGGGTGGTCGGGCCCGAGGAGAGCTCTTTGCTTGCCCAAGGCGGTGTCAAGGAGTGCAATGGCGCGCGCCGCCTGCTCATCGGCTATGCAGGCCGTGGCCAGAGTGGTCATGCTGTGGAGCGTGGCAGCGTGATCGGGGCCCAGAACGTCCCGGTGCCGGGTGAGCGCCTCTTCGCCGAGTGCGACCGCACGGGCGACTTGCCCGTCTTCGAGGCAGGCCCGGACGAGGTCATCGATGACCAAGAGCGTATCTGGGTGGTGTGGCCCGAGTTTCTCCTCCAGCGTGCCCCGCGCCTTGGTGAACAGATCCATCGCCGCCGGAATTTGTCCGAGGTTAAGCTGGGCCCGGCCGAGGTCCAGTTGCATCCGGACGACATGGAGCGGGTCGCCGACTGATTCGCCCTCGAGAAGTTGGGCCGCATGGTTGAGTTGCTCTCCCAACTGCGCCAGCAGCGGTGGCCCACCCCGCTCCTCGTACCGCGGGTTCACCCCGCGGAAGATCCGCAGCAGGATTTCGTTGGCTTTCTCACTGCGCGCGAGTTGCTTTACTGCCTCCGCTCGTTGAGCGGCCTCAGCCTCGCGCGCCGTTTGCGCCGCCTCACGGGCGTTGTTCGCGACGAATACGCCGATCATGAGGCTGGCGATCAGCAGAATCGTCGCCGCGATCAAGCCGCTGCTCAACGCCGCCACGGCCGGCCGGCGGCGCGCAAAGCGTACCAACCGACCGAGCCATCCGACCGGCCGGGCTGTGATGGGTTCGCCACGCTCGAAGCGCCGCAAGTCACCGGCCAGCGCCGCGGCGCTGGCATAGCGTCCCTTTGGTTGCTTGTCGAGGCACTTCAGGCAGATCGTCTCGAGATCCCGCGGCACGCGCGGGTTCAGCCGTCCGGGCGGGACCGGGTCATTTGCCAGCGCCTGCTGTACGGTGGCTGCACTGCTCTCAGCCCGGAATGGCGGTCGCCCCGTGAGTGTCTCGTACAGGATTGCGCCTAGCGCGTATACATCGGTCGTCGGGCCGATTCCACCGTGCTCACCCCGCGCTTGCTCAGGGGCCATGTAGCTCGGCGTGCCCATGGCCACCCCCGTTATCGTAATCCCTGCGACTTCGACCCGTCGCGCCAGGCCGAAGTCGCTGACCTTCGGGGTGCCGTCGGCGGTGAGCAGGATGTTGGCGGGCGTCAGGTCGCGGTGAATGATGCCCCGCTGGTGCGCGAAGTGGATCGCCTCCGCTACGGTGGCGACCAGAGCGGCAGCCGCGCGCGCTGGCTGAGGCGCGCCGGTCAGCTTTCTCACCAGGCTTCCGCCTTCGATCAGCTCCATCGTGAAATAGGGCCGGCGGTCCACATCGCCGGCTTCATAGAGCTGCACGATATTGGGGTGGCGCAGCCCCGCCACCGCCTGAGCCTCGCGCAGGAAGCGCTCCAATTCGTCCGGGCTGGCGTAGGCGCCGGCCAGCAGCATCTTCAGCGCGACTTGGCGACTCAGGCGCACATGCCGCGCGCGGTACACGATGCTCGCACCGCCGCGGCCGAGCACAGCTTCCACCTCATAGCCGGGAATTTGCGGCCAGCTCGTATCCTGCCTTGCGGGTGCTGGCGAGGATGTGCCCACGCCATCGGCCGACGGGAAGAGCAGGTCGAGCTCCGTGCGGACTTTTCTCAAACAGCTCCATTGCCGGCGAACCTCCGGCAGGAGTTGGGGGCAGGAGGCGCAGAGCTGCTCGGGTGTGGCGTCCGACGCGAGCAACTCGTCAAGCAGCGCTTGCACATGCGGGTCAGCGGACATCGACGCGCATCTCCATGCGACACAAGAATGGGCCGCAGTGCCCGGCGAATCCTGGCTTTCGGCCGTTACGCGGTCCCATCGTCCAGATCCGGGCGTAGATCGGCCAGCGTGTTCGCCAGCGATTGGAGGCCGCGATTCAGGCGACGCATCGCCGTCATTGGAGAAATCTCGAGCACGCGGGCGGCCTCGGCCTGCGACATGCCCTGGATTCGGACGAGGTCAAAGACCTCTCTTTCATCCTCGGGCAGCCCTTCGATCGCTTCCAGAATCCGACGGGCACGCGGGGTCGGTTCAGAGCCGGTGCTGTAAGGCGCAGGTACGAGTTCCTCACGAAACTCCACGGCCGTCGGCTGCTCATCTAAGCGTCGGGCCATATCATTCAGCTCCCAACGCATGTGCTGGCTGGCCAGAGCGAAGAACTGGCGCACGGTTATCGGACGTGCCTCACGCAGGGCTTTGAGCAGCCGCTCGACCACGGCGCTGAGCATTTCATCGGTGTGCAGGTTGAGGGGGGGCTGCGTAAGCCGGGGATAGCTGCGGTGCAGCATGACCGCGCATAGCTGGCTCAGTCGGCGAACCGAACGATCGAGCAGTGCCCGGATCACGGGTTCCGCAGGTGAACCACCGGCCAGTTCGTCGAGGTAGCGCTGCACGACAGCGGTCGTGTGTTCGACGTCCATGGCGAGATCCCGGCGACAGCCTTTGGCGGCCAAACATCGCAATCTTAGTCGTTTTCTGATAGCCCGTCACGCTTGTTAGTGCAGCCGAAGGGTTCAGCGGAACAAGAGACCTGAGCTCGCCAGGACCCTCGATGGAGATCAACATGACGCCGGCAACTCTCAGCCAGTGCCTGGGGACCGTGGCACACGAGCTTCGGAAACCGCTCGCCAACTGCGTTACCGGAGTCCGGGTGATGGCTTCGGAATGTGGCCCGGATTCGTTCACTGGGCCGATTTTTGCGGGCATGGAGTCGGAGTTGCTGCTGGCCATGCGCCTGGTAGACGATCTTCTTGATCTGTGTGCCGGCGGCCTCGGCAAGTTATCCATCGAGAAAGAGACGGTTAGACTTGATGACGTCATCGCACGGGCCACACATACCGCTCGCCACCTGCTCGAGAGCCGGCACCACCGCCTGACCGTTTCGCTGCCGCCGGAGCCGCTCTTACTTGAGGTGGACCCCCTGCGGCTGGCACAGGTGCTCACGAATCTGCTGTGCAATGCCGCGAAATTCACGGATCCTGGCGGAGACATCCGGCTGAGCGGGGCGACCGAGAACGGGCAGTTCGTTTTGCGCGTGCGGGACAACGGCCGGGGAATCACCCCGGACCTGCTACCGCGGATCTTCGAGCTGTTCCAGCAGTCACCCGCGCGCGCGGGGGGCGGGCTGGGCATTGGATTGGCCGTGGTGAGATCACTGGTCGAGCTGCACGGCGGGTCCGTCACGGCTCACAGCGACGGGCCGGGTAAGGGTTCCGAGTTCACCGTGCGTCTTCCTATGTGTGCGGATCAAAATCGATGGCCGCAGCGTGCGACCGTCCACGATGGCACACTTGCCAATTGTGCTGAGTCACACGGACTAACCACGCCAATCACGCGGGCTTTCGCCCCCCTTCGGGACGCTCGATCTGAGAGTCCTGCTACTTACTGACGAGCGCGGTTGGCTCGCAGGCAGTGCGGGATCTCGCCTCCTGGGCCCCTTCAACGCGTCGCAGTCCGGGTCGTCTCTTCTTGCACGCGAGTGGCTTGTTGGAGGCCGAGTAGCCACTGGCGAGCCCGACCTATAGGGCAAGGCGGCTCCCACTCACCGGCCGCTGGATTTCCGCGAGCAACTGGCCGGACCGGAACACGGTTATCGCTCCGGTCGATTGCGAGATGCACACCGCAATCGCTTGAGTCGAGGCAGTAATACCGGCCGCGGCCGCGTGCCGGGTCCCGAGGCCACTCGGCAAGCGGGCGTGCGCAACGGTGGGCAGCAACTGCGTCCCGGCGGAGAGTACGACACCATCGCCGCGGATGATATTACCGGGAGCACTAAACATTGAACATGTCTACCCTGCCGCGTAGCGGACGG
>CAZMCT010000060.1:0-23639 GCA_964564785.1 uncultured Planctomycetales bacterium | reverse complement strand
GCCCGCACGGGCCGCCGGCGACCCGTGTCTCGCGTGTCACCGCCCGCACGGCACGCCTGAGGCGGGGCTGTTCCGGGCTGGGCTCGCGGACGGCGAATTCAGCACCGGAGAGGCCGCGTGCCTGATGTGCCACGAAGCGGCGCGGCCAGGCAGCACAAACGCAACCGCCCTCGTGCATCCCCGCACCGGCAAGATGCACCGGCCGCACGACCTCCCGATCCCGCTCCAGGGCGGCGAGCCACTGGTGGCGTGCAACACGTGCCACGATCCGCACGCCGGCGAGCGCGCGTCGGCGGCGCTGCTGCGCGGCGATCCGCAAGCCCCGACCGAGGCGCTGTGCCTGCGCTGCCACGTCGAACGAGCGAACGTGCACATGACCGGCCACAACGAGGAGAACCTGAGGGCGGCCGGGCTGAAGGTCGGCGGCTGCCGACCGTGTCACGAGACGCACGCCAACCCGGCGTCCGTCGAGCCGCACCTGAATTGGCCGAAAAGCCTCTCCGCATACGAAGGGCCGTTCACGACGGTGCCCCGGGCCGACCACTACTGCCTCGCGTGCCATCGGACCGATGGTCCGGTGGCGCCGCCCGCGATCGCATCTCACCCCGAGGTGCAAATGTTCAACCCGGACTCCCCGGATGCGCCGGAGTTCTTGCCGTTGTTCAACGCGGCCGGCGACATCGACCCCGCCGGGCGGATCGGCTGCCGAACCTGCCATCTGACGCACGGGCGCGACCGGCCGGCGCCGCTGCCGCCGGGAATTGCGGCGACGACACGCGAGCTTCGGGCGCGGCAGTGGCATATCCGCACGTTCGCGGCGACGAACGTGTGTACCACCTGCCACGGGTTTGACGCGCTGCGACGGTTTATCTACTTTCACGATCCGGCCCGCCGCGGTGGGCCGATCCAACGGTAAAGGCCGCCATGCGACCCGCGCCAAGCCCCGAAACGCGCTCCCGGCCCGTAACGCAGCCGCGCGACATGCACTCGACGCCCAAAACGCGCGGGTGGCGCGAACCTCGCCCGAAGTGCCGGTGCGCGTTCGCCCCGGCGGGCTGGCGGCGGCCGTCCATGAGCCGCGTGATGAGGTCACGCACAGGGAGTCGCAGATGCCATTCTCTGACGCCGGTTTGCTCATGCTCACACTGAATCTCGCGCAGCCCCCCGAGACACGCCCCGACACGCGGCCTGTGCCGGCGACCGGCTTCTTGTTCAAAACGCTCGAACTCGAAGGCGAGACGTACGCGTACTCGGTCTATGTGCCCCCGGAATACACGGCGGACCGAGCATGGCCGGTGATCCTCTTTCTCCACGGCGCGGGCGAACGCGGCCGCGATGGCCTACTCCAGACCGACACCGGCATTGGACGGGCGATCCGCCGGCACCGCGAGTGGATTCCAGCCGTCGTCGTCATGCCGCAGTGTCGCGAGCACGAGGCGTGGACGGGACGGATGGCGACGCTGGCCCTGCGCTGCCTGGAGCAAACCTCGCGCGAGTACCGGCTGGATGCGACGCGCATGTATCTGACAGGCTTGTCGCTCGGCGGTCACGGCACGTGGCACCTCGCGGCCTCGCTGCCCGGGCGGTTCGCGGCGATCGTGCCCATCTGCGGGTTCGCCGAATGGCAGACTTCGACGGGCGCCGCGCGCGAGCTGGCCCCGCGGCTGAAGGGCACCCCGATTTGGACGTTTCACGGCGTAAAGGACGAAGCGGTCGCGGTCGAGAAGACACGCGAGATCGTGGCCGCGCTCCGCGACATCGACGCCCCGGTGGAATACACCGAGGACCCGGAGGGCACGCACAACGTCTGGGACCAGGCGTACGGCAATGCGGCGCTGTGGAAGTGGATGTTCGAGCAGCGGCTCGCGCGTCCCTCGCACCCCGTTGAAAATGCCGACCGGCTCGGCGCCGACCCACCCTCACGGTAGCGCCCACCGCCGCCCCCGCCGTGCCTGTCCCCCTCTTCAACGGGCGGCCTGTGCCTGATCGGCTCCGCCCGAAGGTGACGCCCCCTGTCATGCGTGGGCGGCTACCGACACCCATTTGCTCACGTGAGTCGCGGGTCCGGCGCCCCCGTCATTCACTGCCCCGAGCCGCCGGCCTCATTCGATCATCCCGAGCTGGACGGCGGCCCGGCCGACGAGGCCGAGTTGTTGCCCGGACGCCCGTCGGCAAAATGATGCACGTTCGGCAGCATCTCCGCCGCCCGGTGAAACACGATCTCGCCGAAGCCCGCCGCCCGGCAGGCCCGTGCCGCCCGCTGCGGCCACGAACGCTCGGCCGCAATCGCGCGGTATTCGCTTCCCAGCAGGCCCCGCAGCCGTCCCAGCATCGGCGGCACCGGAAAATCCGACCCGAACAGCAGCCGGGCGTGCAACTCCGGCCGCCGGGCCAGCGTCCGCAGGTAGCCGGCCTTCGCCCACGTCGCCAGCGCCGAGATGTCCGCGTACAGCGGGGCGCCCGCGAATTCGCCCGTCAGCGCCGCCAGCAGCACGCGATGCGAGTCGCGGTCGCCCCAGGGCAGCACCGGCGTGGCCGCGTGCGCCACGATCACCGTCGGCATCTCCCCCGCGCGCCGCAGTTCTCGCAGAACGCTCAGCAGCGGGCGAATTGAGCAGAACTGCGGCCGGTCCGTCGCCAGCGTGAATTCCTCGCCGTAATGCACGAGCAGCGGCAGGCCCAGCCGCGCACACGCGCGCAACACCGCCCGCGCCCGGCTGTCGGTCACGTCGATGTTGTGGTGCTCCGGCAGCCACTTCAGCAGGCATGCCCCGGCCGCGAAGACTTCCTCCACGCACGCCACCGCATTCGGCCGGTAGGGGTGCACCGAGGCCCCGAACAGGAAACGCTGCGGGTGCTGCCGGCACAGGGCGCGGATCAGCGTGTTCGAGGTGTACAGGTCGCTGCCCAGGCGCGCCCCCGTTTCCGGCAGCGGCGGCACGCCGCCGTCGTCGTCGTGCACCGCGTCGAACGCGAGCAGCACGAAGCGCTCGATCGGCCCGGGGGCGAGCAGGTGCTGGGCGTATTGCTCCTTCAGACGCGCGTCGAGCTCCGGCCCCGGCCGCGGCAGCCCCGCTGCGACCCGTGCCGCCCGCCAGCTCCAGCGGGCCAGCGCCCGTGACGAGACGCACGAGTCGAAGTCTGTCGGCCGCACGGACCCGCCCGCGCTCGGCTCGCCCGTCGGCTGCGGCTCAAACGAGAAGCGTTCCGCCGTCTCGGCCGCGGCCCGCGTCAATGCGTAGTGGCAATGGAGGTCGATGATCATTGAAAGGGAACAGGGAACAGGGAACAGGGAACAGGTTTACTCACCGCTGGTGCGGCGGAGCTGCGCCACTTCCGCCATGAACCGCTCCACGCGCGTGCGGTCGACCGCGTGGGACCACACGCCATCGACTTTGAAATACGACCCGACGATGAACACGTCGGCGTACGGCCAGACCTCCGCGAGGTTCTCGGGCGTGAGCCCCGAGCCGATCCACACCGGAATCCGCACCGCCCGCCGCACGGCGAGCACGTCGGCGACGACGCACGGCCGGCCCGTCGCCACGCCCGTCACCACGATGCCGTCGGCCCCGAAAAACTCGGTCGTCCGGGCCGCCTCCTCGAGCGAAACGTCGGCCGTCAGCGCATGGCTGCTGTGCTTCTTCTTCACGTCCGCGACGATCCGTACCGCGTCCGCCCCGATCTGCCGCCGGTAGCGCAGCAGCGGCCCGGCCTCCGCCGTCGGCATCAGCCCCTCGTCCGCGACGTGCGCGTACGCGAAATTCTCCACCCGCACGAACGCCGCCCCGCACGCGTGCGCCACCGCGAGCGCCTCGCGGTTCGCGGCCGCGAGGATCTGCACCCCCACCGGCAGCGGGCACGCGCTGCGCACCGCGACGCCCACGGCCGTCATGCTCGCAGTGATCTCCGGCCCGACCGCGCCGCACAGGTACGGCACGTCGTGCATGTTCTCGATCAGCAACCCGTCGAGCCCGGCCTGCGCATACAGCCGCGCCTCGGCCACCGCCTGCTCGACAATCGCAACGAAGCGGCCCCCGTACCGCGGCGTGCCCGGCAGCGCGGCAACGTGGAGCATGCCGACCACCGACTTTGACCGGAACACGTCCGACATGCCTATTTCAGCTCCACCCACTCTCCGCCACCGGCCGCGCTGCGCACCGCCGCGGCGATGAACGCAATGCCCATCCGCCCGTCGGCGACGTTCGCGTACTTGCTGCCGTCACACTCGAACGGCCGCTTCTCGAGGTACGCCCGCACATCCTGCTCGAAGCAGCGGTGCAGCCGGGCGAACGCGTCGTGGAACGCCTCGGGGTGACCGGGCGGGATGTTCGGCTCGGCCATCAGGTCGGCCGGGAGGTCGCGCAGGAAGCCGTCGTTGGCCGACACCGCCGCCCGCCAGTACGTCCGGTCGGGCTGGCCGGGCAGCCGAATAATGAGCTGCTCCGGCTCCTCCTGCACCCACACCAGCGAGCCCTTCGCCCCGTTGACCTCGATCCCCAGGTCGTTCTTGTGGCCGATCATGATCTGCGAGGCCCGCACCAGCGCCCGCCCGCCGTTGCTCAGCCGGCAGTACGCGGTGAAATGGTCGTCGAGCTGCCGGCCGCGGACGAACGTCTCGAGCTCGGCCCGCACGCGCTCGACCTCCAGCCCAGTGACATAGCGGAGCTGCATCAGGGCGTGCGTGCCGATGTCGCCGCCGCAACAACTCGCCCCGGCCCGCTTCGGGTCCACGCGCCACTCGGCCTGCATCACGCCGCGGTCTTCGGTCCGGTCCGCCAGCCAGCCCTGAAGGTAGTACGCGTCGACCCAGCGCACCTCGCCCAGCAGACCACTCCGCACGATGTGCCGCGCCAGCCGGGTGGTCCAGTGTCCCAGGTACGTGTGGGCGACCCCGAACGGAATCCGGTGCTCCTGCACCGCGGCCACCAGCCGGTCGGCCTCGTCAAGCGTGACCGTCAGCGGCTTCTCGCAGAACACGGGGATTCCCGCCCGGATACACTTCAGCGCCGGGTCGAAATGCACGTGGTTCGGCGTCACAATGAGTGCGTAGTCGATCCGCTCGCCGACGGGCTTCTTGGCTTCGGCCGCGATCATGGCGTCGTAGCTCGGATACCCGCGGATGGGGTACGGCCAGTTCTCGGCCTCGCGCAGCGCGACCTGCGGGTCCGGGTGCAGGGCGGCGGCGACGACCCGCCGCGTCCCGTCGAAGTGAATCGCCCGTTGGTGCGGATGAACAATGAAGGCCCCGGCCCCGCCGCCGATCAGGCCGACATTGAGCGGTCGTGGTGACATGCCTCAACCTCCATCAGGGTCGCCGAAGTAGTGCGGGCAATAGGGGCGTCCCGCTTGTCAACGTACCCACCCCACCCGCGCCGATTCTCCCGCACGCGCGCGTCATTCTCAAGTGCGCGCCGCAGCGTTACCATCCCGGTATGCTGCTGACGACCCGCGCCCTCGCGCTCGCCGTGCTCCTGGCCGTGCTTGCCGGCTGCGACCGCAGCCCGCCGCCCCCGGGCGCCGCGCCGCCTCCACCACCGCACGACCTCGTCACGCTCGCCGGCGCCAAACCGGAGTATCACTTCGCGGCCGGCCTCGCCGAGCAGTACCCCGACGTCGTCGCCTTCGTCCGTCAGTTCCTCGAAACCTGCCTGGTCGGCGACTACACCGAATACCGTCGCCTCGTCTCGCGCACCACCGACCCGGAGAGCCGCGCCCGCTTCGAGAAGATCCTCAACTCTCTCCGCGCGCTCGTCATCGAGTCCATCGAGCCGCTCGCGCTCCCGTCCGTCGGGGACGCCTGGCTCGTGCTCGCCCGCATCGACTTCCTCCCCGACCGCAAAGTCGCCCTCCGCCGCGGCGAGAACAGCCGCCTCGGCATCCTCGTCTTTCGCGAGGATGGCGAGTTCCGCATGGCGCCCGCCCCGGCCGAGCTCCAGCCCGAGCGCGACGAGCCCGTAGCCGCCTCCACCCCGGTCCCCGTCCGCCCCGACTACCCCTGGCAGGAGGGCGCCGACTATTGATTCCCCGCACGCTCGTGTTCCTGTTCGTCTGCGCCCCCGTCGCCGCCCAATCGCTGCCCGCCGAAGAACTCGAGCTGCCCGACGACGTCCGCGCCGCACTCGCTGACGTCCGGGATTTCGCCTTCAACTTCGATCAGCCCGGCTTCTACGCCATCGCCAGACAGGTCGACCGCGGCCGCTCGCCCGGCTGGAAGCAGTCTCCGCTTGTCGTCGGCGACTGGCGCGACCTGCTCGAGCGCCCCGCGGATTTCCGCGGCCGGCCGGTCACGATTGAGGGCCGCGTCGGCCGCAATAAGGACCCTTACACGCTCGCGTCCGCCCCCGACCTCGGCCCCGTGTCGCAACTCGAGCTCGAGGGTGACGGCCAGCCGCTCACGGTTACGGCCATTCTCACCGAGCCCGCCACCGATATCCCGGTCGGTGCCGCGGTGACGCTCACCGGCTACTTCGTGATGATCCGTCAGTATCACGGCCCGTCCGGACGCGCACACCACGCTGCACTCATCGTCGCCCCCGGGCCGCTGGTCGTAACCCGGACAGGCCGGCCCCGCGAAAGCCATGTTGGCCCGGAGTGGGTCTGGCTGATCTCGGCCGCGGTCGGCGGCCTTCTGATCGTGTGGTGGCTGCTGCGGCGAGCCGCCCGGCCGCACATGCGTCCCGAGCTTCACGCCCGACATTCGGCGCCCATCAACCTGAGCGATGAGCTCGCATCCTGGGCGAGCGAGCTGCCGTCCCCGCCGGAACCCGACGGCCAAAACGTCCAATAAAACCAAAGTCGATGCAAAAACCCCGCCCCTGGTCGCACGCTCTGATTTCCGGTGGAACCTGAATCGACGCGACGCGCGGCCGCCGGGACACCCGACGCGGGCGTTGCACCCGCGCTTCAAACCCCGGGCAAACTGAGGCAGCAGCACGGCCCTCACTCCGCCTAATGCCACGACCCGATCCCGCATTGCGTGCGAAGCGGAAGCAGCGGCCGTGGACCGGCCGGATGCTCTGGTCCGGCCACCCCGGCAATCAACTCGGCATTGTCATGGCAAGCTGGAATCGCGAGTACGTCGCACCGCCGCTCACCGAGCGGGCGATTCGGAAGGGGCGGCCGCAGACCGCGGCCAGCCGCCCGCCGCGGCGCACCCACAGGTATGCTCCCGCGAGCGAAGCGACGGTGAACAGCCCGACTGCGAGCAAGCTGACGATGCTGCGCTCGATGAACCCCCACTACGTGCCGGCCCACCGGGTCGAACACCCCCGCTCCCGAGACCGCAACTGTCGCACAGCCGCGGCGACCCGGAGACGCGCTACTCCATCCGCACGTCGCGCGCCAGCAGCAGCGGCCCCACTTCCTTCTCCACCGCATCCAGGATCGTGTTCGATTCCACCAGTTGCCGCACCGCCTCGATGTCCGGGTGCAGCACGCGGTCGTCCGCCATGAACGGTACCCGCTCGCGGATCAGCCGGTGCGCCACCGCCGTCGCCCGTCCCGGCTTCTTCGGTTTGTGGAAGTCGAACGCCTGCGCGGCGCAGAGCATCTCGATCGCCAGCACCGCCCGCAAGTTTCGCAGGATCTCCCCGCACTTGCGGACCGCAATCGGCCCCATGCTGACATGATCCTCCTGGTCGGCCGAGACACTGATCGAGTCCACACTCGCCGGGTGCGACAGCACCTTGTTTTCCGATACCAGCGCCGCGGCCGTGTACTGCGCCACCATCATCCCGCTGTTCAGCCCGTTGCCCGTCACGAGGAAGTCCGGCAGCCCGTTCGACAGCACCGGGTTCAGCAGCCGGTTCGTGTGCCGCTCCGAGATGTCCGCCGCCTCGGCCAGCGCGATGCACAGGAAGTCCACCACCATCCCCACCGGCTGGCCGTGGAAGTTGCCGGCCGCGAAGTAGCCCTCGTCCGGGAAGAACAGCGGGTTGTCGGCCGCGGAGTTCAGCTCGATCGTCACGATCCGCCGCACGTGTTCGAGCGTGTCCAGCGACGGCCCCAGCGCCTGCGGCGTGCAGCGCACGCTGTAGCCGTCCTGCACCTTGGCGGTCTTGTCGGCCATGATCTCGCTGCCCGCGAACAGCTTCACCAGGTTCGCGGCCACCGCGTTCTGCCCGGGGTACGGCCGGTGGCGATGCACGGCCGGCTCGAACGCCCGCGCGACGGCCCGCAGCGCATCGAGCGACATCGCCGACGCGATCATGGCGTTCTTGAGCGCGCGTTCCGCGTCGTACACCAGCAGGGCCGCGCCGGCGGTCATCATCTGCGAGCCGTTGATCAGACCCAGCCCTTCCTTGTACGTCAGGTCGGTCGGCTCCACGCCCGCCCGCTTCATCGCCTCGCCGCCCGGCAGCAGCTCGCCGCGGTACCAGGCGCGGCCCTCGCCGATCGCGACTTCCGCAAACTGCGACATCGGCGAGAGGTCGCCCGAGACCCCCAGCGAGCCCTTCTCGTGGATGAAGGGAATCACGCCCCGGTTGATCATCGCCAGCACCGTCTCGAGCAGCTTCACCCGCACGCCCGAGCAGCCCTTCGCCAGCACGTTGGCCCGGCAGGTCATCGCCGCCCGCACCACATCGGGTGGAAACGGCGCGCCCGTTCCGGCTGAATGGCTGTAGATGATCCGCCGGCTCAGCTCCGCGCTCTGCTCCGGCGAGATCCGCACGCGGGCGAGCTCGCCGATCCCCGTCGTCACCCCGTAGATCGCGACCCCGTCCCGGACGCACTTCTCCAGCAGGTCCCGCGACCGCTGCATCGCCTGCCGCGCCGCATCCGACACCGAAACGGTCGCCGCGTGCCGCGCTACCGCCACCAACTGTTCGATGGAGAGGGAGTTCCCGTCCAGGACGACATTCATGGGCCGCCTCGGTGACCGGCCGGAATCCCGGGCCCGCCGCGCCGGCTCACCGCGGGACCCAGCTCTGTATTCGGATCCCGCAGTATATCAGCTTCGGACACGCGGGTCGAGAACCCGCCCGGCCGCAGACTCGGTTGCCGGCGGCGGGGGCGACGGGGAGCGAGATTCGAGGCGGCGGGTGCGCGGGCGCGGCCGGTGGAACCTCGTCCCGCCGGCCGCCCGCGCGCTGGACTCAGAGGATGAAGTCGATGCTGTCGAAGATCAGGTTCTTCGGCACGTTGAAGCTGTGGTCGAGCTGACCGTTCAGGTAAAGGTCGTAGCGGTACCAGTTGGGCTGCACCGTCACCCGGTAGTGCGACGAGAGGCCCTCGTCGAAGCCCTCGAACGCGACGTTGCGGGGTACGTCATAGGAGTACAGCACGAAGCCGTTGAGATACACGTCCCAGTGCTCGTGCGTCGGCTGCACGATCCGCCGGTAGTGCATCGGATAGCCGTTCAGATCGTCCGCCCGCAGAGTCAGGTTCTTCGGCGTGTCGTACTCGGCGTACAGGTCCGCGCCGACGTAAATCCGCCAGTGCTCAGAACCCGGCTGGACCGTCCGCTTGTAGAACAACGGCGTGTCGTTCTGGAACCAGCTGAAGAACACCCGGTCGCGCGGCACATCATACTGACCGGCCGGCGCCCCGTTCACCAGAATCTCCCAGCGCACATAGTCCGGCTGGTAGGTCTTGCGCACGAAAAGCATGTTCGCATCGACGTAGACGCGCTCCAGTGTGAAGGTCTTTGGCACCTGGAATACCGCTTGCGCTGCGCCGTTGACATACGTCTCGTACTGGTAGTAGTCCGGCTGCACCGTGCGCCGGTAATGCAGCACCTGATCGAACGCAACGCCCGCAAACGTGAGATCGTCGTCGACACAGAATTCCAGCGGCGGGGTCTGGTCCTCGATTTGCACCCGCCAGCACCGTACCTCCGGCTGCACCACCGTGCGATAGAACACCGCCTTCAACCCCGGTACACGCGGCCCATCCGCCAGTCCGGCCGTCGTGCACACGCCCGCCAACACCAAAGTGGCCAACCTGCGAAGCATGCCTCGCCTCCTCTCTGGTCCGGAACGCCCGCGGAAACGGCTCGCTCCATCACCCGGCCGCTGCAAACGCCGCAGCACCTTGCGACTGCAAGCACTCCGGCCGAGCGGCCACGCCGGCCGCCGGCGCGCCACATACGCGCATCGGCCCTGGTCCGAAACACAATCCCCGCTGGCCCGAACTCGACTGATGTTATGGGGCACACACCGCAGGTCAAGTTTCAGTGCGGTGCGTTCGCGGCGCCGGCCGCTGGAGCCATGCCGTGCGCAGTTCCGGGCAGGCGGTGCAGCCGCCACATCTGCCACGCCGCCCACAGGAACGCCGCCGCCGCCACCAGCAGCGGCCAGGTGAAGCTGTCCGTCAGCTTGTAGAGCAGCATCCCCAGCCCCTGGAACACGATCCCCCGCACACCCACCAGCGTCGCGTGGATCGCGACATACTGCGGCACGCGCTCGGGACTCCCCGCCAGCATCACCGGCCCCAACATCCACCCGAGCTGTACGCCCGCCATGCCCACCCCGTAGACCAGGCTCGCCACGGCCAGCCCCGAGGGGCTTCCCGCCCACAGCAGCAGCAGCGGGTAGACCGACAGCGATGCGAACGCGAGCGTCGACAGCCGCACGGCCCCGATCCGGTCCTGAAGCCACCCCAGCGGCAGCATCAGGGCGAGCATCGAAAACCGCAGCGCCATCTGCGTCGACTGCGCGTAATCCTCATACCGCATATGCAGCCGGTCCGTCGCCAATACCGGCAGCAGCGCATCGCACAGCATGAACGCCGCCCCGTACGTCATGAACGCCTGCTCGAAGCGCGCAAAACGCCGGTCCGCCCGCAGAACCGCCCCCATGTGCACCACCGGCTCCAGCACCGCCGACCACGACCACGGCCGACCCGCCGGCTGAACCGCCGCCCCCGTCCGCCGCGCCAGTCTCCACACGATCCCCAGCGCCACGAGCTGCAACACGGCCGCGGCCGGCAGATACACCCGGAACCCGTTCGGATCCGCCTCCAGCCACCGGCCAATCAACCACGCCGAGCCGATGGCCGCGATGAGCAGCACGGCGTTGATCACCGCGTACGCCCTTCCGCGCAGCGTATCGGGATAGAAGCGTTTCAGCAGGACGCCGTTCACCGGCACCCAGGCCGAGCCCCCGATCGTCGCCACCACCTGGCAAGCCAGCAGTTGCCAGTAGTCCTGCACCAGACCCACGCAGCCCAGCGGCAACGCCGCCGCCAGCCAGAACGCCAGCAGGTACGTCCGCAGCGGAACGCGGTCCAGCAGCGCATTCCAGAAGATCGAGAACAGCAAAAAGGTCGGACCCGCCGCCGTCACCAGCGCCGTCTGCCAGTCCCGTAAATCCGGATTGACCGACCCGAACCGCAGCCGAACCAACATCGGCATCAGCCAGATGGTGTTCGTGAACAGCACCGAGTGCAGCAGCGTGAACACCACGTGCCACGCCAGCACGACTCCGACCGCCGGACCCGCCGCCGCGCGCAACGCGGCCGTCCGCTTTCGAGCGGATGCATCTGCGACAGCGTGCATCTCACGGCCGGACATCGAAGCGGATCATAGCCGCCCCCCGCCGACCCTCAAAAACCGCCTTCCGCCCCCTCCGCCTCCGTGTGCCACCGCCGTGCCGGCAGTGAATCTCCCCTGAATCATCTCCCGCGTGACACCCTGGTACCGGCAGTGCCCCCCATCTCGCGGCCCTCACTCCCCGCTTCCCGCGCTTCGCTGATCCCCTGCTCCTTGTCCGGCCGCCTCCACCGTCCGCAGCCGCGAGCGGGCCTCGGCATGATCCGGCGCGAGCGCCAGCACGATCCGAAACGCCGCCGCGGCCGGCTCCATCCACCCGCCCTGCTGACAGACCACGCCCAGCAGGAATACCGGTTCCGGGTCGGTCGGACGCAATCGTGCGGCTGCGGTGAACGCGCCCGCCGCCTGCACCAGTTGCCCCGCCTCGGCCAGCGCGATCCCCAGGTTGAGCTGCGACGGGTAATCGCCCGCGTCGCGCTCCACCGCCGCCGCAAACGCCTGCGCCGCGTCACCCGCGCGCCGCGCCGCCAGCAGCGCCTGCCCCAGCCGCCGGTACGGCTCGGCCCAATCCGGTTCGCAACCCACCGCCAGCTCCAGTTGCCGCAGCGCCTCTTCCGGCCGCCCGGCCTGTCGCAGACTTTGCGCGTAGTCGATCCGCACCGCCGCCAGCGGCGGCCGCAGCTCGACCGCGCGCTCCAGGTGCGGCAGCGCCTCCGTCGGGCTGCGCCGCGCCAGCAGGCCGCCCAGCCCGAAATGCGCCGCAAACGAATCCGGCCGCTTCCGCAGCTCGGCTTCGTACCACCGGATCGCTTCCTCCCCGCGCCCCTCGGCGACACAGCGCTGCGCCAGCCCCACCTCCAGGCTCGACTCGAAATCCCGCACCTCCGCGGGAAACGGCCCCGGCCACGTCGCCAGCAGCACCGCCGCGCCCGGCGGCAGCAGGGCCAGCCCGGCCGCGCGCCAGCGTCCGCTCCGCAGCGTTTCCACCAGCCACAGCAACCCCGCCGCGGCCGCCACCGCCAGCACCGGCACCAGCGGCAGCCGGAAACGCTCGGCCACGAATACCAGCACCACCGCCGCCGTCCACAGCACGATCAGCAGCCAGGCCGGCCCGCCCATCCGCCGCGCGCCCACCGTCAGACCCAGCACCGCCAGCGGCAGCAGCAACCCGAAGGGAAATCCGAACCGGCCGACCTTCCACGTCAGCAGCGTCTGTAGCACCGACCACTCGCGCGCCGCGTACACGTCCGCGCTCCGCGGAATCTCGCGGCTGCATACGAATTGCAGGAACTTGCGGCCCAGCCGGCCGAGCTGCGCCGCCGGGTCCGCGGCCACGTACTCCCACGTCCGAGCGTAGAAATAGCGCTGCTGCGCATACGGGTCGCGCAGCCCGCGGTGCTCCGGCTCCCGCAGCAACCGCGACCACTCCGGCCCGACCGCCTTGACCAGCATCTCCGCGTCTGGGTGGTTCCCCACGTACACGTTGACGCCGCCGGATGCCGGCAGGAAGCCGAGCTGCCCCGTCACACCGCGGTTCACCAGCGAAACGGCCAGCAGCATCACTCCCAGCACGCCCGCACCGACCGCCGCCGCCCACGCCCGCGGCCCCCGCGCTGTCCCGCCCCGCACTACCAGCAGCCAGCCGAGCCCCGCCAGCACGAACGGCAGAAACGTCGGCCGCGTCAGGATCGCCAGCGCCCCGACCAGCCCGAACCCCGCGCCGGCCGCCCGCCCCCCGCTGCCCGCCGCCCCCAGCAGCAGCACCAGCGCCACCGCCCAGAACACCTCCCAGCCGGCCGTCAGCAGCTCGCTTTCATAGAACAGCAGCGGCCCGTACAGCGCCATCATCGTCGCCGCGATCAACCCCGCTGCCCGCCCGAACAGCTCCCGCCCCAGAACAAACGTCAGCCCGCACGTGACCGCCCCGAGCACCGCCTGCACCAGCTTGGCCGCCAACACCGCCCCGTCACTCACCGCATACACGACTGCCAGAAACAGTGGATAGAACCACGACTGCCAGGACAGCATCGGCGGCGGCGACCCCCGCGCCACCCACGCCCGTGCCAGCTCGTCGTACGCCCGCGCGTCGATGATCGGCCGCAGAAACGCCGGGTAGTCCGCGAACTCCGCCAGGTGCAGCAGCCGTAGCAGCAGCGCCGCCGCGAATACGGCCCCCAACGCCCACCAGTCCCGTCGGGACCAAGCGCCACGCGCCCCGCCCGCGACCCCCGACAGACCGGCCGTGCTCGCGACCTTCCGCATGCGCCGCAGTCTATCCGCGCGCTACCCGTTCCGCGCTGCGGCGCCGGGCCGAATGTCGTCCAACCCGGCGATCGTCGGGCGGATCGGCAGACCCGGCGCGGCCGGTTTGAGCGACGCGCTGTGCGCGCTATTCGCGACCGCCCGTCTGGACGTCCAGCGCGGCGGCCGCGGGAACCCCCGGCCCCCCGTTGGCAGCCCGTTGAGAAGAGGGGGCAGGCTCCGCACCAACCGCCCCTCAAGGTACTGCCAACAGCCACTCCCGCGGTGCTTGTCCCCCTATTCCACCGGCTGTTCGTCAGTGTGATCCGCGAACTCGGCGGGGTACACCTGCGGTCAGCGCACCGGACGTCGGCTCCGGCGGCGAACGGCCGCGGCGACCGCCGGCTGGCCGCCCGGCCGTGCTCGCCTCGGGGCCGCCGAGCCGGACCGTGCCCGGCGGCGCCCACGCCAGCTTGTCGCGTCCGCTGCATTTCGCGGTGTACATCGCGCGGTCGGCCGCCTCGAGCAACTGCCGCGCATCCCAGTCCGGCCGCCACTCTGCGATACCGACGCTCGCACTGATCGGCAGCGGTGCATCCTGATACAGCGCGGTGTTCTCGCGGATCGAATCGAGCAGCCGCCGCGCGACTTGCCGGGCCCCGATCAGCGTGGTGCCCGGCAACATGATCACGAATTCGTCACCGCCCACGCGCGCCGCCCCGTCGAACTGCCGCAACACCCCGCCGATGCGGCCCGCGATGTGCCGCAGCAGACAGTCGCCCGCGGCATGTCCCTGTCGATCGTTCACCGCCTTCAAACCGTCCAGGTCCACCATCAACACCGACAGCGGCGAGTTGAACCGCTGCGCCCGGCGAATCTCCTTGCCCAGCGCTTCCTGCATCCAGCGTTGATTGTAAAGACCCGTCAGGCTGTCCACTCGGGCTTCCGTCCGAGCCTGCTCATACACGCACGCGTGGTGCAGGCTGCGGGCCAGGAACGCAAACACCGACGCCAGTGGCAGCCCGAGCTCCGTCACCCGCGTCCGAATACGCCCGCTGAAATTCAGCACGCCCCACAATCGCCCTTCGCTCACCAGCGGCGCGATCAGACACTTGTCGTCGCGATATCCCCGCTCCGGGTGCGCTGGCAGGCCGCGGGCCCTCAGCTCCTGCTGCGCGTGCTCCGTGTGCAGCAGCCGTCCCGCAAGCGCCGTCGCCACCATGAGCCGCCCTTCGCCGTCGCGGAGCGGCACGGTCAGGTCGATCGACCTCCGATGCGTCGTCTCCGCGAGCGTGAGCAACCCGCGATTCGAATCAAACAGGTACAACGAGGCATCGCGATAACCCAGCCGGGCCGCCAGCTCGCCGACACAGCGACGGCACAAGCGCTTCAGATCGAGTTCGTGAAAGTCCAATAGCCAGTCCGGAAGCGGGTGTGCGGGGTCCGGCCGTGGCATTTCGCGCTCGGACACCGCCCCCGCCCACAACACGTCCATTACACTCGGACTGCACGGCTTGCGCACCGGGATACCGTCAGGGCGGCTACCGTGCTCGGCCGGCAACTGGGAGTAGAAATAGACTGGACGACCTCGGACTAGATCGGGAGCGATCACGGGATTGGCGTCAATGTCAATCCACAGTTGAGCCGTGCTGACCAACAGCTCTTTCGTGACCGCTTGCGGGGACGCGCAGCGAAGCACGGCCCCAGGCGGTTGACGCCGGCCGGCCAGCTCGGTCAGGTGGCGGTCGTCACTGATCAGCAGTACGTCTACTCGGCTCATCAGAACGGCACTTTCTGCACCTACGCTGTTTCCTATCGGGCGCGCGCTCCCAATAACTGTACGCTGGCGCTACCCCACCCGGTCGGTCCCGGTGAGCGCAGATTTGATGCGCCGGCGGCGGACAAGCTTCCGATAGAAGGCCAGGCGACCCCGGCCTACGGCCGTGGTCAGGATTCATGCAGGACGCAACGGAAGCTCAGGATGGGCACCGCACCGGAGCGGGCACAATCAGGCTCCCTGCTGCGCGGCCGCTGGCAGGTACCTCTGGCGCTGGTGGCCGCAGTTGTCGGGGCGGTCACTTTGTATCGCCTGGCGCCGCCCGTACCGCCGCGCGATTTTGATACGCTGCTCGCCGACATCGCCGTGCTGGAGCACGCCGGCGACCCCCTCACCGCAGCCGACGCGGTCGCAAACCTGCTCGAAACTCAACCGCCGCTGCCCTCCCAGCAGCGGGCCGTGCTCCACGAACGCCTCGCGGAACTGCTGTTCCATATCGAGCAGGGCCGTTCCGAGCACCACCCCGAGAACCTTTCGAAGATCGTCAATCACGACCGGTTGGCCGTCGAACTGGGTCGCCCGGCTAGCCCCCGGGCAGCATTTCGCGACGCCCTGACCAGCCGGTGGCTGGGCGACCGCCCCGGTGCATTGGCAAAGCTGAAAGAGCTGCTCTCTCAGGAGCTCAATACGGCGGAAATGACGGACGTGCTCCGCGCGCTGCTCGATCTGGTCGCCGAGCTGGCCCTGACGCCGGCCGAGCGCCTCGCAATCCTCGAGCAATGCCTCGCCAGCCCGCAATTATCCCCGCCGTACTTTTGGGCGGTCCTGCAACAGGCGGTGGCCGCGGCACTCGAGGAGCGCCGCCCCGATCACGCCCGCGAGCTCATCGAGCGACACGCCGCCCAACTCACGACCTCCGACCGCAAGGGTTACCTCGATTACCTCCGAGCGCTCGTCCTGCTGCACGAGCGGCGGCTGGCCGAGGCCGAGCCGCTCATCCAGTGGGTCCTGCAATCGATCGCCCAGGCGCCCCGGCGCCCGGTAGAGTTCGACCAGTTCGGCCACCTCCCCAGTCTGAGCCACGTCCTCCTCGGCCGGTTGCGGCTCGCCCAGGACCGGCCGCAGGACGCCGTCGCCGAGCTCGAGCGCGCCCTCGAAATGCACCCCGACGCCCCACTCCGGGCGCAGGCGGCCGTGGAGCTGGGACGGGCTCGCGCCCAACTCGGGGCTCACGAGGAAGCCCGGCAAGCCTTCGAAATGGTGCTCAGGCTGATCAGAAAAGGCCGATTGGCGGCCGGAAGCCTGCGCGAAGACCTGCTTCAGACCCTCACTCGCCTGCACGACCAGCGCCGCGCCGCCGGCGACTTCCGCAGTGCCGTCGCGTACCTTGCGCTCGCGGGTGAGCTCCGCGCCTCCGACTCGGCGGATAAACACGACGAGGCCGACGACCCCCTCGCTTGGCAAAGGCTCGAGCGGGCGGCCGACGGCTTGGCGCCGAACGAGCCGCGGTTGGCCGAATTCCTGTGGTGGGCCGCGCAAGAGTACGGCCCCGGCGGGGGGGCCGGGCGCCCGGCGGACGAGTATCGGGCCCTCGAGCGCTTCATTCACGGGCGGAGCAACGATCCAAGGGTTCCGCAGGCGCTCCTGCGATTGGGGCAGGCCTGCGAGGCCGGCGGGATGGCGGACGATGCCCTGCGCTGGTACGCACGGTTACGGGCCGAGTACCCGCGCCTGCCCGAGAGCACTTGGGCCGCGCTCGGAACCGCGCGGCTATGGATGACCCGCGGCCCCGACCAGCAGGAACAGGCCGGGCAGCTCCTGGCCGAACTGCTCGCCGGCGACCGCGCCTCGCCGGACGCGGAGGTGTTCCGCGCGGCCTTGCTCGTCCTGTGCGAGCTGCTGCTGGGCACCGAGCGGTACGGTGAGGCGATCGGGCGGCTCGAGGAGTTCCGCGAGCTCTATTCCGACGGACCCGACGGCTGGCAGGCCCGCTTCATGCTGGCCGACGCGTATCGCCGCAGCGCCATGGCCCTGCGGGCCGCGCCGCCCCCCGGCACGCCGCCCGAGGCCGCGGCCGCCGAGAGTCAGGCTCGCTTCCGGCTCGCCGCCCAGCATTTCGACGAACTCGTCCGCGACCTCGACGCTCAGCCCGACCTCGATCCGTCGCTCGAGACCTACACGCGGCTCGCGTTGCTGTATCTCGGCGACTGTCACTTCGAGCTCAACGACCTCGAATCGCTCAAGGCCGCCCTGCGCACCTACAGCGCCGTCGCGATGCGCTACCCGCACGATCCTGCGGCCCTCGCCGCCGGCACGCAACTCGCGAACACGTACCTGCGACTGGGCGACCCGGCCGGTGCGGCCCGCGCCCTCGAGTCCGCCCGCTGGGCCTTGCGCAACACCCCGACGGACCTGTTCCGCGAACGCGGCGCGCCCGACGCCGCCGACTGGGATCGCCTGCTGACGCTCGCAACCACTTCGGGACTCTTCGAGAACACCGTCGAAACCGCGGCCTGGCGGCCGGAGGAGAGACCATGACTGCGTGTTTGGAACTCGACCCGCACACACTTGTCCTGCTGCTGGGCCAGCAGCGCGACCTGTACCGCAAGCTGCGCGAATTGAGCGACCGCCAGCGGGCGCTCATCGCCGGCGATCGACCCGAGCGCCTCCTGTCGATCCTTCACGAGCGCCAAGACCTCGTGGCTGCGTTGGCCACGCTGAACGACCAACTGGCCCCGTATCGCCGCAACTGGGACGACATGTACGCGGCGCTGCCCGAGACCCACCGCGTCCAGGCCGCGGCGCTGCTCCAGGAGATCAACGGACTGCTGCGCGTCATCCTCCGCACCGACCAGGAGGACGGAGCGCTGCTGTCCGCCCGCAAGCAGGCCGTCGCCGGCGAGCTGCGCGCGGTCAACGGCGGCCAGGCCGCGAACGCCGCGTACGCCCGCCAGGCCGCCAGTTCCCCGACCCCCGCCGCCGATGTCACCGGATGACCACGGAGCGCCGCATGTCGCACGAGTCGTCGAGTCCCGCCCCTGCGCCCGAGCCCGCCGATAGCCTCTCGGCCGTGCTCCGCGACTACCTCGATGCCACCGGGCGTCTCCAGCAGACTCACGCCGCCCTTCAGCTCGAGATCGGGCGGTTGCGCCAGGAACTGGCCAGCAAGGACCGCGAACTCGAACTGCGGCGACGGTTGGCGGCGCTCGGGGAGATGGCCGCGGGCGTGGCCCATGAGGTCCGCAACCCCCTCGGCGCGATCCAACTCTACAGTGGCCTGCTCCGCAATGAATGCCGGCGGCACCATCTCACGGCCGCACTCCGCCTGATCGAGAAAATCGAGTCCGGCGTGCAGGCCATCGAGGCCGTCGTGCACGACACGCTGGCGCTCGCCCCGCGCGAGCGGGAGCTGTCCGTTCTTCCGCTTCGGCCGCTGCTGGAGCGCGTGCATGAGGCGACGCGGCCGCGGCTTGATGCCGCGCGCGTGCGCCTGGTGCTGCACGTGCCGGATCCCGGGCTGTGCGTGCGGGCTGACGAAGACGGCTTGCAGCGCGTGCTGGTCAACCTCGTGCTGAACGCGGCCGAGGCTTCGCCGCCGGACCGCGAGGTCCGCATTTCGGCCGCGGCGGTCGCCGAGGGCGAGGTGGAGTTGCGGGTGGCGGACGAGGGCGCAGGTCTGCCCGAGGAGATTCAGCACCGGATTTTTGACCCGTTCTTCACCACCAAGCCCCAGGGGACCGGACTCGGGCTGACGATTGCCCACCGGCTCGTGGAGGCGTATGGCGGCCGGATGACGGCTGCCAATCGTCCCGGCGGGGGGGCCGAGTTCGCGATCTTCCTGCCGCAGGCGACGCCGACGACGGCGGCGCAGGGCCCCGGGCGTTCGCAACCGAGCGCTGCGTAGGTTCAAGGAGCACCCATGGCTTGCATTTGCGTGATCGACGACCAGGCGATGATGCGGGACTCGCTGGAGGCCGCGTTGATGGCCCGCGACCACCGCGTGTTCGCGTTCGGCAACGCGCAGGACGCCCTGACGCTCATCAAGCAGCAATCGTTCGACGCCGTGCTCACGGACCTGCGGATGCCGGGGCTGGACGGCGTGGGCCTGCTGCGCGAGATGCGCCGCCTGGGGATCGACGTGCCCGTGATCCTGATGACGGCGCACGCCACTGTGCAGACCGCGGTCGAGGCCATGAAGCTCGGCGCCGCGGACTACATCCAGAAGCCGTTCAACGCCGAAGAGATCGAGATCGTGCTGGAGCGCGCGCTGCGCGAGCGGGCCCTGCTGCGCGACAACGAGATCATGCGCCGCACGATCGAGGACTTGCACGGCCACCGCGAACTGGTGGGACAGTCGCCCGCCATGCGGCCGGTGCTGGAGAAGATCCAGCGCGTGGCCCAGAGTGCTGCGACGGTGCTGATCACGGGCGAGAGCGGCACCGGCAAAGAGTTGATCGCGCGGGCGATTCACGCCGCCAGCCCGCGGGCCGGCGAACCGATGCTGTGCGTGAACTGCGCGGCGCTCTCGCCCACGCTGCTGGAGAGCGAACTGTTCGGCCACGAGAAAGGCGCGTTCACCGGCGCCGACCGGATGCGCAAGGGCCGCTTCGAACTCTCGGACGGCGGCACGCTGCTGCTCGACGAGGTCTCCGAAATCCCCCCGCCGCTACAGGCCAAGCTGCTGCGCGTGTTGCAGGAGCGCGAGTTCGAGCGCGTCGGCAGTTCGGTTACGCGGCGCGTCGACGTGCGCGTGATCGCGACCACCAACCGCAACCTCCGCGAATGGGCCGCCAAGGCCCGCTTCCGCGAAGACCTGTACTATCGCCTGAGCGTGCTGCCGATCGAGGTGCCCCCGCTCCGCGAGCGGCGCGAGGACATCCCGCTGCTTCTCGAGCACTTCGTCTCCGGCATTGCCGCCCGCGAGGGCCGCGAACGCGCACGCTTCGCGCCCGACGCCCTGCGCCTGCTCGAGGAGTACTCCTGGCCGGGCAATGTCCGCGAGCTCGAGAACCTCTGCGAGCGCGTCTGCGTCCTCGAGCCCGGCCGCGAGGTCGCGGCCGCCGCGATCGCGCCCCTGCTCAACGGCCCGATCAAGTCCGCCACCGCCCCCGCCCAGGGACTCCAGTACCGGGACGGCCGAATCCTCGACGACGCCGAGCGCGACCTGATCCTGCGCACGCTCGAGCGCTTCGGCGGTCACCGCGAGCGCACCGCCCGGGCCCTGGGCATCGGCCTGCGCACGCTGGGTCTGAAGCTCAAGAAATGGCGCGAGGAAGGCACCTTTCAGGAGGAGCGGCGTCGCCGCACCACAACCGTCGTCTAGTCGCTGGCATGCGTCTTGCCCCCTCGCACGGCGGAGCCGTCATGGGCACTTGGATCGATCGCCTCAGCGCTTCGCGCACCACCCAGGCCCTCGAGCTCGCGGCACGCTTCGCCGACGAGCGCCACCGCGTCCTGGCCGACAACGCCGCCAATATCGACACTCCCGACTATCACTCGCGCCGCCTCGACCCGCAGGCGTTCCAGACCTCGCTCCGCCGCGCTCTCGAAGAGCCCGCCCCCGGCGGCCGGCTGTCCTTGCGCGGCAACGCGCAATTCTCGACCGGGCCCGACCAGCAGCTCCGCGTGCGCCCGGCGGTGGAACCGGCGCCGAACGTGCTCTTCCACGACGGAACGAACGCCCGGCTCGAGCAGTTGCTGGGCGAAGTGACTGAGAACGCGCTGTCGTACGAGTTCGCCACCAACATGCTGCGGGGCAAGTTCCAGCTCCTGCTGCGGGCCATCCGAGGACGCGTCGAATGATCCGCGCCCTGGACATCAGCAACTCGGCGCTCGTCGCCCAGCGCGTACGGCTGGACGTGATTGCCGGAAACATCGCCAACGCCGAGGTCACCCGCAGCGAAGACGGAACGGTGGGCCCCTACCGCCGCCGCTTTGTCACGTTTGCGGCCGGCGACGGCCGGGGCGGCCCGGGCGTGCATGTCGGCGGGGTCGTGCAGGACCCGTCGCCGCCGCGCCGGAAGTACGACCCCGGGCATCCCGACGCCGACCTCCACGGCTATGTTCAATTGCCGAACGTCAGCATCACGATGGAGTATGTGGATGCCCTGGCCGCGAGCCGGGCCTACGAGCTCAACACGAGCATGATGACGTTGACGCGGAACATGATCCAGCAGGCGATCCGGCTGTTCGCATGAATCCAGAACGCGAAAGGATGGCTGGCCGCCGCGGGCGGGCCGCTGTGCGGACGGGAGTGGTCTGATCTATGGTAAACCCGATCTCCAGCCACCCAGCGCCCAGCGGGCCCGCGTCGGCGCCGCCGGGTGCCGCGGCCCCGCTCGGCGGCGATTTCGCCGACCAGCTTCGCGCGCAGCTCGAACAGGTCAGCCGCATGCAGGCCGAGGCGGACCAGGGGATTCACAACGTGCTGACCGGCCAAAGTGACAACATCACCGAGGTGCTGACGGCCGCCCGCAAGGCGGAAGTCGCCTTCAGCCTGCTGCTGGAGATCCGCAACAAGTTGCTGGACGCGTACAGCGAGCTCAAACAGCTCCGCGTCTAGCGCCGGGACGCGCGTCGCGCCCCGCAACCGCGGACGAGGCGGCGGAGACCGCCCGGAGTAGCCCAGGATGGGAGCCCTCCAGAAGCTCCTGACGCAGATCCTCACCCGGCTGCGCGACATCAACACGTCGCAGCGGATCGCGCTGCTGCTGGGCGGCGCCCTGGTCACCGTTTCGCTCCTCTGGTTAGCACACTGGGCGGCCACGCCCGAGATGGTCCCGCTGCTCGAGCAGGACCTGGCCCCCGACGAACTCGCCCTGGTCCGCACCGGCCTCGAGCGGATGAACGAGCCCGCCGAAGTTCGCGGCAGCCGCGTCTACGTCCGTGCCTCCGCCAACACGCGGGCCCTCCTCGCCCAGCTCCAGCTCGACGAGAAGCTGCCGGCCGACACCAGCACCGCCTTTGCCAACCTGATCCGCGATTCCAACCCCTGGATCTCCATGGAGGAGAACGACCGCCGCTGGACCTACGCCTTGCAGCAGACGCTCGAGCAGGTCCTGCGGCAGTTCCAGGGCGTCCGCAGCGCCAGCGTGTTCCTGAACGTCACCGGCCTGGCCCGCAAGAGCTTCACCCGCACCGCACCGCCGGGATCCGCCAGCGTCACGCTGGTGATGAAGGGCGGTCAGGAAGTGCCCCGCGCGCTCGCCTTGGCCGCGGCCCGGCTGGTCTCGGGCGCGGTGGCCGGCCTGCCGCCGCACAACGTCGAGGTGCTCGACGCCGCCGGCCGCGTGGCGCTCGACTGGGACAGCGAGCAGGAGGTCACCACGCTGCTCGACCGCAAGCTGGCCCGCGAGGAGCAGCGCTACGCGTCCAAGATCCGCCAGATCCTCGCCGACCCCCGGGCCCTGCTCAGCGTGCAGGTCGAGCTGAACTCCACCGCCAGCAACGTCGAGTCCGAGACGCCCACCAAGGGCCAGGAGACCCGCTCCCAGACCGAGACCGAGCGCGTCACGCGCGGCCGCGGCAGCGAGGTCCCCGGCGTGCAGCCCAACGTCGCCGTCGCCGTCAACGGCCCCGGGCTGCTGGAAACGCAGGAGCGCGAGACGACGCAATCGGAGAACCGCGTCGGTCTCAAGAAGGAGACGACCGCGACGCCCCCCGGCGACGTGAAGCTCGTCACCGCGGCCATCAGTCTTTCGCACTCGTACCTGGCCGGCATCTTCCGGCGTGCGAACCCCGGCGACGCCGAACCCACCGAGGCCCAGATCGAGGAGGTCTTCCAGGCCGAGCGCGCCCGGCTGATCCCCCAGATCGTGCAATTGGTGCGCCCCCAGGCCGAGGAAAACGTGGCCATCTCACGTTATTACGACACCCCCACCGACGACGCACTCACCGCGCCCGCCGGCACGCTCGGCGAAGCCATCGATCTCGTCCGCCACTACGGACCCCAGACGGGGCTGGCCGGCCTCGCGCTGGTCTCCCTCGTCCTGATGTTGCGGCTCTCACGCAAGTCCGATGTCAGCGAGGCTTTCGGGCTGGAGCTGGGGCTGCCCAAGGAGGCCATCGAGGCCGCCAAGGCCGCCGCCGCCGACATGAGCGCGCTCGTCGCCCGCACCGGCACCACGG
>CAZMCT010000059.1:0-23673 GCA_964564785.1 uncultured Planctomycetales bacterium | reverse complement strand
GGGCAGAGGGAGCAGGGAACAGGGAACAGGGAACAGGGAACAGGGAACCGGGAACTGGCAACTGATAACTGGAGCGCGGGAACAGGCAACTCGGAACGGAGTCCTCGGGCTCAAAGCTCAGAGCTGACCGCTGAGGGCTGAGCGGCAGTGGCAGGTCGTTGCCGGGCGGGCTAAGTTAGTATCGGAGTCGGTCGGGCGGTTCGTGCGGCGGTAGCTCAAATGGAAGAGCAGCAGCCTTCTAAGCTGCGGGTTCCGGGTTCGAGTCCCGGCCGCCGCGTCAGGTGGGACAGCGCGTCGCACCGGAATGCGGCTTCATTCTGCGACCCGCGGGCGTGGCCCGTCGGCGGGGGCGCCCACGCCTGGCGCCGCAGTGGCCTCAGTCGCCGCCGCCGCAGTTGCCCGGCCCATGCACGTGGTCGCTCTCGTACGCCACGATCTTCTCCACGCGCCGGGCGTGCCGCCCACCCTCGAACTCGGTGTTCAGCCACATCCGCACGATGCCCTGCATCAGCGCGTCGCCCACCAGGTCGGCCGGCAGGCACAGCACGTTCGCGTCGTTGTGCCGTCGTGACATCTGGGCGGTCAGTTCGTCGTGGCACAGCGCGGCCCGCACGCCGTGCACCTTGTTGGCCGTGATCGACATGCCGATCCCGCTGCCGCAGAAGAGCACCCCGCGCTCCACCTCGCCCCGCGCGACCGCCTGCGCCACCGCGAAACCCGGATCCGGATAGTCGCACGGCTGCGTGCTGTGCGTCCCCATGTCCGTCACGTTCAGCCCAAGCCCCTGGAGCAGCGCCTTGATCCGCTCCTTCGCCTCGTACCCGCGGTGGTCACTACCAATCGCGATCTTCATCGAGCAACTCCTGCACGCGGGCCGTCACGGCCGTCTCAATCTGCTCGGCCGTCCGCTGGTACACCGTTAACGGGCCGCCGAACGGATCGGCGATCGGGCCGGCCGCGCTGAGCAGCTCGACCCGGCCGCTCGCGGCCGGCAGCAGCTCGACCACGGCTCGGCGGTGTTCGGGCGACATCACGTAAATCCGCTCCGCGCGGTGCAGCAGTTCGACGGTCAGCGGCTGCGACCGGTGGCCGCTAAGGTCAAGACCGCGGGCCGCGAGCACTTGACACGCGCCGGTCGAAGCCGGCTGATTCGGCAGGGCACCCACGCCGGCGGAACGGATCACGAAGCCGAGCCGTTCCAGGTCGGCCGGGGCCACGCCCAGCCGCCGCGCGAGGCCGTCACGAAACAGGGCTTCGGCCATCGGCGAACGGCACGAGTTCCCGGTACATACGAATAATACCTCAGTCCGGGCCAGCCGTTCCAGCGTGCGCTCGTCGAGGGCACCCGGGCGGATGAGCTCCCAGGATTCACCATGCACGGCTACGACGGTGGAGGCGGTGTTGTGCCGCGTGGGGCCGGCGTCAATGGCGTACTGGACGTCCGCGCCGAGTTCGTGCAGGGCGGTTTGGGCATCGGTCGGCGCGGGTCGGCCGTGACGGTTCGCGCTGCTGGCGACGATCGGGGCGTCGGCCTCGGTCAGCAGCCGGGCGGCGGCGGTGTGATCGGGGCAGCGCAGCCCGATCGTCCCACGGTGGTAGACGGCGGCGAGCTCGGTGTGCGCAAGCTGGCGGGCGATCTCGGTGCGGTCGGGGGCCGGCTCGTCGCACAGAAGCGTGAGGGGGCCGGGCCAGGCTTTGCGGATCAGGCGGCGAGCGAGGTGCGACGGCTGCGTGAGATAGCGCCGGGCATGCCGCCGCTGGCCGAGGTGCACGGTAAACGGGTGCGCATCGGTGCGGAGCTTGATCGCGCGGAGGCGAGCCAAGGCGGCCGGCTGAGCGGCGTTGGCAGCGACTCCGTAAACGGTTTCGGTTGGAAAGATGACGAGCGCGCCGTCGCGTAGGGCGCGAGCGGCCTCGGCGAGCAACGAGGCGTAAGTGTTGGTATTCGATGCGTTTATGATTATTGCTGGCATCGGCTGCCCGTGAATCGATCAACGCTTGCCGAAGCGGCGGCGCTGCGTCAATTAGGGGGGTGCCGTTCCGCGGGGTCAACGACTCCGCCGTTGTTGCGGTCTGCGGCCGCTCCGGTTATACTACCGGGCTCGAAACTTTTCAGCCACCGGAGTGCAGCGCGATGAACGTTCAGCCGGGTCAGACCGTATCGGTCGAAGTCGTCCGCACGCCGCCGACCGCGGCGGCGCGCAAGACGTTGACGCGTTTGTTCCGGCGTGACCCGCAGATCCGGCGGCGGGAGCGACGGCTGAAGGCCAAGCGGCCGTCATGGCAGACGTGGCGGCGTGGCGGGCGGATGTGGCACCACCAGATGAAATCGACGGCGCCGGTGCGGCTCGCCGCGGGGGAGCGCTGCGCGTTGTTGGCGACCGTGGATGTGCTGCGCGACCTGGAGAGCGTGGGGTCGTGCGTGAGGGTCACGCCGGCATAGTGCGGGGGCCCGCCCGGGTGCGGGCGGGACGGACTCTCGCACGTGATTGATGCGGGGGGCTCATCGCGGCGTTGGCGAGCACGAGCGTTGTCGGTCCGCGGTTGAGTGGTAAAACTGCGCCGACGTGCGGCGCGTGCCGTCGCGGGCGTGGGCGCGGCGTGTCAGGGGCGGGCGGGCGGCGGGAGCGCGGGGGCGTAGCGGGCGGGGTCCACGTCGCGGTATTCCTGAATTTCCGGCTGATAGAGTGTGGAATCGTGGAGGGCCATGACGCAGAACAACATCACGAAGAGCAGAGCGCAGACCAGGACAATGGCGTTGAACGGCCGGTCGTAGCGGAGGTGCATGAAGTACAGCGCGACGAGGACGGCCTTTACGGTGGCGATGCCGAGGGCGATGGCGATGTTGCCAGCGCGGCCGAGGTCGAGCGACGCGTGGCGCGTGACTTCGACCGTGACGAACGTGAGGATCAGCAGGGCGGCGAGCGTGCCGGCCAGCACCCGCAGGGGGACGATGTGTTCGGCGGCGGCGGACGTCTGGGGGTCGGTGTCGGGCATCATCATCCGCTCCGCATCAGTGAATCAGGTAGAGCAGGGGAAACAGGTAGATCCAGACCAGGTCGACGACGTGCCAGTAGAGGCCGACCATGTGAACCGGCGTGTGGTACGCGGCGCTGAACGCGCCGAGCAACATGCGCACCATGACCCAGGCGATGACGGTCAGCCCGGCGATGACGTGCAGCGCGTGCAGGCCGGTCATGGCGAAATAGATACCGAAGAACGTGTGCACGTTGCGCACCTGCGTCTCCGCCTCGGTGGCCGGCGCGGGACTGCCGGCCGGGCGCAGCCCACGTGGGCCGGACCCTCCCGGCTGGAAAGCCCGACTGGGGTCGACGGTATCGGCGGGCGTGGTGGCGGGGGCGGAGGCGGCCGCCGGGGGCGAGTTTGGGGGCGGAGCAGGCGCCGCTGGTTCCGCGGGCATCGCTGAGCGGGAATGCTCGGCGGCCGCGTGGGCGGCGAGGGTCGCACCGGCGTGATGGGGGCGGTAGTGTTCGCCCCAGAGCAGGCCCTCCTTCCACTTGTGCTCGTACTCGGCGTACTTGATGCCCAGGAAACCCAGGCCGCCGAGCAGCGTCAACGCGAGCAGGAGGGCACTGAGCCTGGGTCGGCCGCGCTGGATGGCCCAGACGGCGGAGGCCATGGTGAAGCTGCTGACGAGCAGAATGACTGTATTGACGGCGCCGAGCGTCTTGCTGAGGAACTGGTGGGCATACTCGAAGACTTCCGGGTGGTTGGCGCGGTAGACGGCGTAAGCGCAGAACAGGCCGCCGAACAGCAGGATCTCGGTGGCCAGGAACAGCCACATCCCCAAAGCGGCCGACTCGGACTGCTGCCGGGGCGAGTCGAAGTGATGGGCGAGGAACTCCGGGTGCGCGTGCGCGGGGCCGCCGTCGTGTAGCGAGGCGGAGAATGTGGCTTCGGGGTTCGGCATATGAAGCAGCTCTCAGCTTTCAGCCGTCGGCCGGCGGGTGCTTCTCCACGGAATGATGGCGTCTGAGGCGGCCGGAATCCTCACTGCACTGCACTCCGTCCGGAAGGACACGACTGAGCGCCGCGTTGGTCGCTCGCGCGTGCGGTCCTCCGACACGTTGAAGCCTGCTCGCTCGGTTGCTCAACACGCTAAGTCCTCTGATCTCGGCTGACCCAGCCTTTGATGGCAGGGTCATAAACGAGGTTGGAGAAGTCGTACGGGTCACCGGCGACCGGCGGGCGGTCGAAGTTGTTGTGCGGAGGGGGCGAGGGGCACTGCCATTCGAGCGTCGCGCCGCCCCAGGGGTTCGCGGGTGCCCGCCGGCCGGCGAAAAGCGAGTGCAGGAGGTAGACGGCCGTGATCACGAAGCCGACGGCCATGAGGTACGAGCCGATGCTGGAGAGCTGGTGCAGGGGCTCGAACTCGGGGTGCGCGGCGAGGAGCTTGTCATAGTCGTAGTAGCGGCGGGGCATGCCGCGGGCGCCGAGGATGAACTGGGGAAAGAAGGTCAGGTTGAAACCGATGAAGGTAATGGCGAAGGCGATGCGGCCCCAGGTCTCGCTGTACATGCGGCCGGTCATCTTGGGCCACCAGTGGTGCAGGCCGCCGATGAGGGCCATGAGGGTGCTGCCCATCATGACGTAGTGGAAGTGGGCGACGACGAAGTAGGTGTCGTGCAGGTGTACGTCGGTGGCGAGGGCACCGAGGAACAGGCCGGTGAGGCCGCCGATGGCGAAGATGAAGATGAAGCTCAGGGCGTAGAGCATCGGCGTGTTGAGCGCGATGGCGCCGCCGTAGAGCGTGGCCAGCCAGTTGAAGACCTTGACGGCGGACGGGATCGCGACGCTGAAGGTCAGCAGGCTGAACACGCTGGCGATCAGCGCGGACTGGCCGCTGACGAACATGTGGTGGCCCCAGACGAAGAAGCCGAAGATGGCGATGGCGATGCTGCTGAAGGCAATAAAGTAGTAGCCGAAGATGTGCTTGTGGCTGTGGATCGAGATCAATTCGCTGATCACGCCCATCGCGGGCAGGATCATGATGTAGACCGCGGGGTGCGAGTAGAACCAGAAGAAATGCTGGTAGAGGATCGGGTCGCCGCCGAGCGAGGGGTTGAAGATGCCGATGGGCGCGGCCCGCTCGATCATCAGCAGCACGACCGTGATGCCGAGGACGGGCGTCGCGAGGATCTGGATGATGGCGGTGGCGTACAGCGCCCAGAGGAACAGCGGCAGGCGGAACCAGGTCATGCCCGGCGGCCGCAGCTTGTGGATGGTGACGATGAAGTTCAGGCCGGTGAAAATCGAGCTGAAGCCGAGAATGAAGACGCCCAGCAGAACGGGGATCACGCCGCCCAGCGTGGTGCCGCCGTGGGCCGCGTCGGTCGAGTACGGCGTGTACAAGGTCCAGCCGGTGTCCACGCTGCCCATGATGATCGCCAGGACCGAGAGCAGGGCGCCCGCGACCCACATCCAGTAGCTGGCGAGATTGATCCGCGGGAAGGCCAGGTCCTTGGCCCCGAGCATGATCGGCAAGACGAAGTTGCCGAGCGCCGCGGGGATGCCGGGGATGATGACCAGGAAGGTCATGATCGCCCCGTGCAGCGTGAAGAACTTGTTATAGCTGTCGGGATCGGTGATCGTCGGTTTGGGAGCGATGAGCTCCGTGCGAATCAGCAGGGCGAAGATGCCGCCCAGCAGGAATGCCCCCAGGATCGAGACCGTGTAGAGCACCGCGATGCGCTTGTGGTCCAGCGTGTAAAGCCACGACCAGATGCCGCGCGTGTGCGTCAGGTAGTTGTCGCCGGGCCCGACTCGGGCGGCGGCCGGCACGTACCCGGCCGGCAACGGATAATCGAGGGACGGGGTCACGGATTCACCTCTGGATGGACCGGTGCTTGCGGCTCCCGCGGCTCGCCCGTACTGGCGACACCCGCGAGCTGCTTGAGATACTCGATGATCGCCGTGATCTCGCGGTCCTTGAGCAGACCCTTGAACGACGGCATCTGGGGCAGGAAGCCGGCCACGATCTTCTTGTTGGGTTCGAGAATCGATTCGCGGATGTAGTTGTCGTCGGCGACGACGGTCGTGCCGTCGGCGAGCTGGACCGGGTGATCGTAGATGCCCTTGAGCGTCGGGCCGATGTTGGCCGAGCCGTCGACCGAGTGGCAGGACTGACACCGGCGGGCGACCAGCAACTGGCCGACCTCGGCCAGCGAGCGGGTGCGGAACGGGTCCGAGGCATCGGTCAGCCATTTCTCGTAGCCGCCGGGCTCGTGGACCACGACACGCGTCACCATCTCCGAGTGTTTGGTGCCGCAATACTCGGCGCACAGCACCGGGTACTCGCCGGGCTGCGTCGGCTGGAACCAGATCCGGTTGTAGCGACCGGGCACCGCGTCACGCTTGATGCGGAACGCGGGGATCCACAAGCTGTGGATCACGTCGTCGGACTCCAGCGTCAGCCGCACGGACCGGTCGACCGGCACGTGCAGTTCGGCGTCGATATGGCCGTTCGGATAGGTGAAGACCCACTGCCACTTCTGGCCGAGCGCGCGGATGTCGAGTGCGTCGACGGGGGGGTTCACCATGTCCATGAAGCCGTGGAAGCCCATCACGAACATGATCACGACCAGGATCAGCGGGATTGCGGTCCAGAAAAGCTCGAGCGCGGTATGGTGGGTGATCTGCATCTCGGCCGGCTGGTCGACCCGCCGCCGGCGGTAGCGGATTACGAAGTACACCATCAACGACACGATCAGGATGAAGAAGAAGACCGCGGTCCAATAGATGAAATAGAAGATGGCATCCGTCTTGGGCGCCGCGGCGGAGGCCTGGGGCGGCATCCACAACGTGCCGGAATCGGAACCGGCGGCCTGAGACAGCAAAGGCAGCAGCGGGTGACTCATGTCGTCGCGGGACTCGCCTTGCGGCGCCGCTCGCGCCGCCAGAGGACGGAGAGCAGCGCCCCCACGGCCACCAGTGTCAGGCCGCCGCCGGCCCGCACCAGGTTCATGGCTGCCAGAGAGTAGCCCTCACCATCGTAGTGATAACAAAACAGCAGAATGTGGTCGAGCGGCGAGCCGATCTTGCCCTCGCCGGCCTCGACCAGCGACAGCCGGACCGTCTGCGGGTCATACACCAAATCGACAAGGTACCGTGAGATCCGCCCGTCGGGCGTGCAGATGATCAGCGCCGCAACGTGCATCCACTCGCGCTTTTCCTCGCTCCAGCGAATCCCGAAGCCCGTCGTCGACAGCAGCCGGTCGATCGCCGCTTGGCGGCCGGTCAGAAAATGCCAGCCCCCGGCCGCGGCCGCCCGGCCGTACTCGGCCAGATAATTCTGCCGCTTCAGGGCCGCGAGCTGATGGGTCTCGAGCGGATCGAAGCTCACGGTAATGACCTGAAACTGCTCGCCGACGGTCCACTCCATCTGGCGCAGCGTCTGATTGAGCGAGTTCAGCATCAGGCCGCAGAGCATGGGGCACTTGAAGTAGTTCAGCGTCAGGATGACGGGCCGTTTGCCGTCGAAAAGGTCGCCGAGCTTGATCGTGCGGCCGTCGTGGGCCACGAACTCGGCATCGAGCGGAAGCCGGGCATCGAGGTGTTCGACGATGCGCACGCCCTCGAGCTCGGGCGGCAGCGGCTCGGCACGGTCCTGGGACGGGAGAGCTGCGGGCTGCGAGGGCGAGGGAGCGGCCGGCTGCGATTCGGGCGACTGCGCGAGCACCGCGTGCGCCAGCGTCAGGGCGGCGGCGATAGCGAGGGTGGCAGTGAGGAACGGGTGCCTCATCGTTGGGCCTGAGCCTGCATGGCCTGCCCCGCGGCCGGCATGGTCGCCGGGGTTGCCGGAATTGTAGGCATCGAGGAGCTGGATTTCCGATCGGCGAGCCAGAGCTCGATGGCGCGGTCGATGGGGATCGTGGCGCGGCCGGTCTGGAGATTTCCGGAGTACTGGCTGATGGGGGCGAGCTGGGCGGCCTGGGCGTCGAGGAGGGCGTTCGGCGGCGGGGCGTAGATTTTTCGCTGGTCCTCGTGCCATTGAACGTTTTGGAAGAGGACCTGGGCGAAGAGGACCACGACCAGGAGCAGGACGGTGCCGATGAGACCGACCAGGAGGGTGGTCGAGGCGCGGGGGTCGCCGATGCCGGTGGAAGCGTTCATCTAGACATTCTCGTAATGCAGGGACTCCGAGAGTCGCGGGTCGCGCAGCGGCACGAGGGCGCAGCGGCCCATCTGGTGCAGGGCGACCGCCAGCAGCACCGCGAGCAGCGCGACGGCCAGGACGACGTCGGTGGCGTGCAGGGGGGTGCCGCCGGGCGGGTCGGCCAGCGGGCGCGGGGCGACGAGCCAGTACAGGTCGAGCCAATGCATGAACAGCAGCCAGGCGGCGACCGCGGCCAGCAGGCCCGGGCGGCGCTTGGGACGGCGCGAGATCAGGGCGAGGAAGGGGGCGACGAAGTGGCCGAGCAGGAGCAGCAGGCTGACGCCGGCCCACCACGGCGTGAAGTGCCGGGGCTGCCACCAGAAGGTCTCCTCCGGGATGTTCGCGTACCACATGAGCATGTACTGAGAGAACGCGATGTAGGACCAGAAGACGGTGAAACCGAAGAGCAGCTTGCCGAGATCGTGGTAGTGCTCGACCGTGACAACGCGGGCCAGCAGGCCGCGGCGCTGGACGACATACGTCAGCAGCACCAGCAGTGCGAAGAAGCCCACCAGCCCGCCGGAGAAGTAATACACCCCGAAGATCGTGCTGTACCAGTACGGGTTCAGCGACATCAGCGTGTCGAACGCGAAGAACGTCACCGTCAACGCATACGCAAGCATCCCCGGCCCGCTCCACCACTGCATCGCGAGCGTATGCCGCGGGTCGCCCGAGGCGTCCTGGGCCACGCTCTGCCGCAGGTAGTAGCGGGCCAGCAGCGTCCAAACTGCAAAGCAGATCGCGCAGCGCACGAGGAAGAACGGCACGTTCAGGTAGGGGGCCTTGCCGCGCAGCACCGGGTCGCCCGCCACCTCCGCCGGGCTGGACCAGCGCCAGAGGTCGGGCCGGCCGCTCAGCAGCGGAACCAGCAGGGGGACGAAGAGGATGGTCAGGGTGGGCAGCGTCGCGGCCAGCACTTCGGCCATGCGCCGCAGCGAGACGCTCCAGCCCGCGCGGGTCAGGTGCTGGAGCAGGACGAAGAACAGCGCCCCCAGCGCCAGGCTGAGCACGAAGCAGTAGTTCAGCAGGTACGAGCGGAAGAAGCTGCCCCAGTCTCCCCCAGCAGCGCCCAGCCCCACGGCCGCGGCCAGCGCAAGCCCGCCGGTCACCAGCGCGAAGGCCGTGGCCCGCGGGGCCCGGTCGCCCAACCGCGTGACGTCCGCTCCGATCTCGCCGGGTGCGTTCACCTCGTCCTCCGGGCAGCCGAAAACCACGGCGGCACAACGACGCAGAGCAAACCCGATGGCCGGCGGTCAGGGCCCGCAGCGCCCGTGAAGCGCGGCGTCAGCCGCCGGTGGCCGACGTTCGGAGCCTGAGCGTCGGCGACGGGCCACCCCGCAGGAGTGCCGGTCAGCAACCGTGGGCGCAGCCCACGGGCGCCCGCCCGCCACTCCCGTCCGCCCCGCACGGTGCGGAAAAACGCCGCGCCAAGCTCGCGCCTTCGCGTCATCACGTGTGCCAATCCGCTGCCTTTTCCCTTTTCCCTGTTCGCTGTTCCCTGTTCCCTGTTTTCTCCGTGCCTCTGTGTCTCCGTGGTCTTCCTACCTGAGTTCGGATCGTAGCTCGGCCGGGACATCCTCGATGCTCGCGTTCTGGCTGCGCTGCAACGCGCGCACATACGCCACGATCGCCCAGCGGTCGCGCACGGGAATCTGGTCGCCGTACGGGGCCATGGTGCGGACGCCATTGGTGATCGAATGGAAAATCTGCCCGTTCGGCTGGCTGAGGACCGGCTCGGCCGTCAGCACCGAGGGGGGATTCCAGCCGGCCGTATCGAGGGCCAGGGCCCGCTGGTTGACGAGTCCGTTGCCGGCGCCGCCGAGCCCGTGACACGGGGCGCAGTAGATATTGAACCGTTGCTGGCCGCGCTGCACGAACGGCAAATCGACCTCGATCTGCGGCGGGAATGTCGTCGCGAACTCGTTGCCGACGCGGCCCTGGAAGAAGTGGGTGTCGAGCTGGAGATCGCCGCGGGCGACGGTCCCCGGGACGGGCGGGCGCAGCGCGCGGCCGTCGGCGAACACCGGGTTGGCCTGCTGGGCCTTGAAGCGCGGTTGGTTGTCCATGTCCCGGATGATATGAATGCGCGGCTGGGGCGATTTCGAGACCCGGGCCTTCGCGACCAGAAGCGGGGGCAGCAGGGCGAGGCCGGCGAGCACGACGGCGGCGATGATCAGGCCGCGCGGCAGCGCCGCCGGCGCGGCGTCGGACTCGATGCGCTCGACCACCGACCCGCCGAGCGACTCGAGCAGCGTCCGCGTGCGGCGCTCGTCAAAGCGCGGATCGGCCGCGTCCACGACCAGGAAGAAGCGGTCGCTGGTCACGCGGGCGAAGCGCGCGAGGCGGAAGAGCGGGTGGTGGAACCAGGGCAGGTTGTTCATGGCCAGCATGCCGATGACGGTCGTCAGGGCGGCCAGCAGCACGGTGACCTCGAAGATCACGGGGATGTTCGCGGGCAGGCTGAAGATCGGCTTGCCGCTGATCAGGTAGTCGTAGCCCTGGAGAAAGGTTGGGACGAACAGCCACTGGCCGGGGTGCGTGGCGTTCGTCCACCACTGGAGCAGCAGGCCGCCGAGGCAGCCGAGCAGGCCGGCGGCGAAGACGATCCAGGGCAGGCGCGTCGGGCGGATGCCCATGGCGGCGTCGATGCCGTGGACGGGGAACGGCGAGTGGGTGTCCCAGCGGGTGTAGCCGGCGTCGCGGACCTTCTCGGCCGCGGTGAGGAGCGCCCCGGGCGAGTCGAACTCGACCAGCAGGCCGGCGAGCTGCGGCGCGGCGGGGGACTCAGGGGGGCGCGGGTTCACGGCGAGCTCCCGGATTCGGTCCGCGGTTCGTATTCGTCGGGGTTGTAATCGAACGCCCGCTGCGGCGGCACGTGGGCGTGGGCGTGGGCGTGCGGGTCCGCGTGCGGCATCACCGTCTTGACCTCGGCCATCGCGACCATGGGCAGGTAGCGGCAGAACAGCAGAAACAGGGTGAAGAACAGGCCGAAGCTGCCGGCCAACGTGAGGAACTCGACCCAGGTCGGGCGGTACGCCCCCCAGCTCGAAAGCAGGAAGTCCTGGGCGAGCGAGGTCACGATGATGACGAAGCGCTCGAACCACATGCCGATGTTGACGGCCATGGCGACGCAGAACAGGCCGAGGATGCTCTTGCGGATGCCCGGGATCCACAGCAACTGGGGGATGATGACGTTGCAGGTGATCATGATCCAGTAGGCCCAGGCGTAGGGGCCCAGGGCGCGGGCGCGGAAGATGAAGCTCTCGTAGCGCGAGCCGCTGTACCAGGCCGTGAAGAACTCGACGCCGTAGGCGTAGCCGACGATCAGCCCGGTCGCGAGCAGGACCTTGGCCATGTTCTCGAGATGTCGCAGGGTGATAATGTTCTTGAGGCCGAATAGCTGGCGGGCGGGAATCGCGAGCGTGAGGACCATCGCGAAACCGCCGAAGATCGCCCCGGCGACGAAGTAGGGCGGAAAGATGGTCGTGTGCCACCCGGGCAGGACCGAGACGGCGAAGTCGAAACTCACGACCGAGTGCACGCTCAGCACCAGCGGCGTGGCCAGCGCGGCCAAGATCAGGTAGGCGCGCTCGAAGCGGTGCCAGTGCCGTGACGAGCCGTTCCAACCCAGGGCCAGCAGGCCGTAGATCAGCCGCCGCGTGCGCGTCTTCGCCCGGTCGCGGAAGGTCGCCAGGTCCGGCAGCATGCCGACGTACCAGAACAGCAGCGAGACGGTGGCGTACGTGCTGACCGCGAACACGTCCCACAGCAGCGGGCTGCGGAAGTTCGGCCACATCGCCATCTGGTTCGGATAGGGCGCGAGCCAATACGCCAGCCAGACGCGGCCCACGTGGATACCGGGGAATAGGCCGGCGCAGATCACGGCGAAGATGGTCATCGCCTCCGCGAACCGGTTGATGCTGGTCCGCCACTTCTGGCGGAAGAGGAACAGGATCGCCGAAATCAGCGTGCCAGCGTGGCCGATGCCGACCCAGAAGACGAAGTTCGTGATGTCAAAGCCCCAGCCGACGGGGTTGTTCAAGCCCCACACCCCGACGCCGTTGATGACCAGGTAGCCGATCATCGCCCCCAGCACCGCCAGCAGCCCGAGCGCGAGCACGAACGCAATCGTCCACGCCCGCGGCGGGCGCGGGGCCTCCCACACGGCGGCGACCGTGTCGGTCAGCGAACCGAAGTCGTGCCCGCCGGTCACGAGCTGGGCCCGCTGCCCGGGAATCTCAGCCGTGTTGTCGATTTCGCGCATGCCTGAAAACCGTGAGCCGTGAGCTTTGAGTCGTGAGGTGGGCAAGTCCCGTTCGCACCGCCGGCCTTCCGACCCGGTCCGTTTTCAACTCTTCACCGGTTCATGTTTGCACCGCAGGATTCCGAAGCCGCGCCAGGTACAACGTCCGCGGCTTGATGTTCAGCTCGGCCAGCAGCGCGTACGCGCGGGCGTGCTCCTGGAGCTTGCGCACCCGGCTGTCCGGGTCGTTCAGGTCGCCGAAGACGATCGCGTCGGTCGGGCAGGCCTGGGCACACGCGGGCGTGATCAGGCCGTCGGCGATGCGGTCCCAGCCTTCGGTGCGGGCCCGGATCTTCACGGCGTTGATCCGCTGCGTGCAGTACGTGCATTTCTCCATCACGCCGCGGCTGCGCACCGTCACGTTCGGGTTGCGCTGCATTTGCTCGATCGGCGTCAGGTCGAGCTGGGGCAGCTTGCCGGGGTACTCCGGCCGGCCGGCCCGCCGCGAGCGCGGGTGATACGGCCCGTGCTGGTTCCAGAAGTAGTTGAAACGCCGCACTTTGTACGGGCAGTTGTTCGAGCAGTACCGCGTGCCGACGCAGCGGTTGTAGACCATCACGTTGAGGCCTTCCTCGTCGTGCACGGTGGCCGCGACGGGGCAGACGCCCTCGCACGGCGCCAGTTCGCAGTGCATGCACGGCACCGGCTGGTGCGCCACCCGGACATCGTCGTAGCGGCCGGCCGCGGCCTCCGCGGACGCCTTGAAGTACCGGTCCACGCGGATCCAATGCATCTCCCGCCCCCGGCCGACCTCTTCCTTGCCCACGACCGGGATGTTGTTCTCCGCCTGGCACGCGACCACGCATGCCCCGCACCCGATGCACGCGTTCAGGTCGATCGTCATCCCCCACTTGTGCCCGCTGTACTCCTTCTCGTTCCACAGCGACAGCAACGGCAGATGATGCACCATGTGCTGCGCGAACTCGGGGTGCTCCTTGTACTCCTCCAGCGTCGCCTCGCGGATCAACAGCCCCGCCCGCTCCTGTTCCTCCTGCCGGCTGACCGCGTTCTGCGCGATGGCGTGGTGGTCCTGTGTCCCGGCCACCGGATACGTGCCCCCCGCCGCCCGAGCCGACACGCCGGCCGCGCAGTACAGCGTCCCGCTCGTCCGCAGTGTGTAGGTGTCGAACCCCGCGCCGTCGGCCACCATGCCGGCCGCCGCCGTCCGGCCGTACCCCAGCGTGACGGTGACCACCCCGTCCGGCTGGCCCGGAAGGATGAACGCGGGCATCGTCAGCCCGCGCCGCGTTTCCCCCGTGGTCACTTCGAGCCGCAGGAGGTCCCCGGTCTGACGAACGCCCAGCCGCGCTGCCTCGGCCGGCGACACCATGGCCACGTTATCCCACGTGGTCTTGGTGATCGGATCGGGCAACTCCTGAAGCCACCCGTTGTTCGCGAACCGGCCGTCGTGGACCTTGTAATCGGCCCGAAACACGAGCGCCATGCCGGCCGCGGCCGCCGCGTCCGCGACAATCCGGCTCAACGCGGCGCTCTCCCCGGCCGGGGTCGCGCGCGGCGGATCGGTGACCGGCCAGGCGGTCTCGGGCACAATGCCGTCGTGCAGACACTGCCGCCACGTCGTCTCGAAATCCCCGCCGCGCGCAAATTGCTCCTGAAATGTGCGGCGGACGATGTCGTAGCCCCGCGTCAGCGAATCGCCCGACAGCAGCGCCAGAAGCTCGATCGGCGTCCGGCCATCGTAAAGCGGCTCGATCAGCGGCTGCACCAGGCTCACCGTGCCGTCCCACGCCCGCCCGTCGCCCCAAGATTCGAGGTAGTGAGCCCGCGGCAGGTGCCACGTGCATCGCTGCGACGTCTCGTTCGCATAGTGGCTCAGGTGCAGCCGGAGCGGGGCCTTGTCGAGCGCGGCCGCAAAATCGAGCTCGGCCGGCGCGTCGTACACCGGGTTGCCGCCCAGGATGACCAGCGCCTGGATTTCGCCGGCCCGCAGCCGTTGCACCAGCTCACCGATCGCCGCCACGTGCGCGCGACGCTCGCCGTCCGGGTCGGCCGTAAATGACAGGGTTTGTCCGACGTTGCCCAGGGTCTGATTGAGGGCATAAACGAGGGCGTGAAGCTCGGCGGGAAGACCTGGGCCGGCGATGATCAAGCCGCGGCCGCGGGCGTCGCGGAGGTCGCGGGCCATCTGGGCGATCAGCGGCTGCCCGGCCGGCCCCGAACCGTCGAGGTCGGCCTGCAACTCTTGAAAAGCGGAGATCACCCCGGCGGGCGCAAGCGCGAGACGGTGATCGGCGACCGTGCCGGTGAGCGAGAGGCCGCTCTCGATCACGTACAGCCGGCTCATCGTCCCGTCGTCCGGCCGGCGCCGGGCCGCGAAATCGCCTGCGTGGCGCACGCTGGCGGGATGCGCGCAAAGGAAATCTGAATCTAGACTTACGATCACGTCCGCCCGGTCCAGATGCAGGTGCGGGCGAAGTGGCCGGCCGAACGCGAGCCGCGCTCCCTCGCGCTCGTTGTCACGCGTAAGCGGCTCCCACTCGAACCAGCGGGCCTGTGGAAAAACGCGCCTGAACCGGCCGCGCATGTCCGTAAAGCTCGGCGACGTCGAGGCTTCCGACAGAACCGCGAGCCCCGACCCGCCGCGCACCCGCAGTTCGTCGAACGCCGGCCCGACCGCGGCGGCGAACTCCTCCCACGTGCGGGCCGGGGCCGGGCGCAAGGCCGGCGCGGCCGCCCCCGGATCGAGCTGGAGCACGGAGACGCTGCGGTCGGGGTCGTACAGCTCGAGCACGCCGGCCTGCATCAGTGCGTTGGACTTGCCGCGGCTGAACGGGTGCAACGGGTTGCCCTCGACCTTGATCGGCCGGCCGTCGTAGCTGGTGACCAGCAGGCCCGTCGCGACACCGTCCAGTTCGACCGAGGTTGCGTACTGAACGGGTACGCCGGGCACGCGATCAGAGGGCTGGCGCGTGGCGGGGACGATCGTCTCCTTGGGCCAGCGGCAGCCGGCCATGCCGGCCAGTGCGAGCGACGCACCCATGACCTTGAGGAACTGGCGGCGGGTGGGGCCGGCGCGTGCGAGCTGGTCGGCCAGGCCGGGGAACTCGGTCTCGACGAACCGGCGAAACTCGGGAGTGTCGGCCAGCTCGTCGAGGCTGCGCCAATAGAAGCTGGCAGGGTTTCGCGGGCCTAGCGATGGCATAACGAACAGCTCTGCATGGTTCGGACGTCACGGATGCTGTACTGCTGAAGAAGGTTCTGCGCGAGCAACTCGCCGGCGGCGCCGGCCGGCCGCTGCCAGGTCATGTCGGTGATCTTGTCGAGCGGGCGGAGGCGCGGGCCGGGGTTGCGGTGGCAATCGAGGCACCAGCTCATGCTCAGCCGCTCGGCCTGGTAGACGACTTCCATGCGATCGACCCGGCCGTGGCACTCGACGCAGCCGACGCCGCGGGTGACGTGGGCGGCGTGGTTGAAATAAACGTAGTCGGGCAAGTCGTGGACCCGCACCCACGGGATGGGCAACCCCGCAGGCTGACGCTCGCTGCCGTAGAACGACTCGTAGAGCCGGGCGAGCTTGGGGCTGTCCTGGCGGATGCCGTAGGGCTTGTTGTGGCAGTTGATGCAGGTCGCGGTCGGCGGAACGTTGGCGTGTGCCGCGACCTCAACGGCCGTGTGACAGTAGCGGCAGTCCATGCCGAGCTGGCCGACATGCACCGCGTGGCTGTAGGGAATCGGCTGCACGGGAGCGTAGCCGACGTCGGTCGCGACGGTGGAGCCGCCGAAGGCCACCAGCAGGACGACATAGGGCCCGCCGAGGAGCACGGCCAAGGCCACGATCCAGCGGAGCTTGTTGGTCCAGGCTGGCAGCAGTGCGTTCGCGATCGCCCGACTCCTCGGCACACCCTGACAGCCGGTTGAAAAAGGGGGCTGCTTCCGCGCCAACCCAACATCACGGTTGCGCCGACAGCCACTCCCGCCGTGCCGGTCCCATTTTTCAACGGGCTGCGAAGGCACCGGAGTTTCGGGGGGCGCCGCGCGCGGGTCAAGGGCGCGGTCCGCGGCTGCAACGCTTTTGCCGATTCTGAAAACTCCGGCTCGTGCCCGCGCGGGGCTCGGCAGCTCGATTCCAACACCGCTCGGGCCCCGTGCAATGCGCGGATCGTCCGCTGGGGACAGGGCACGCCCCGCCCCGCGGTTGTTGGCTGCGGAGGGTGCGCATACACTTCCTTGCACCGGTACGGCGCGCCGCCGGCCGACACAAACGTGGAGAGTCAGCGATGACGCAGCGAGCGGAGCAGATCGCGTGGGGGCTGGCGCTGGCATTGGTGCTGGTGAGCGGACGCGCCGGAGCGTGGGGTCAGGAACGTGACAAGAAGCTGCCGAAGGCCGAGGAGTTGATCGACAAGTCGATCGAGGCCTGCGGGGGCAAGGCGGCCATGGACAAGCTGAACACGCGGGTCGTGAAGATCAGCGTGGACGCCGGCCCGCAGGGAAAGGCGAAGGTGACCGTATACGAGGCTCGGCCGAACAAGCGCCACACGATCGTCGAGATGCCGGCCGCGAAGCAGGAGTCGGGGTTCGACGGCGAGGTGGCCTGGCAGATCTCCCCCATGGGCGCGAAGATCCTGACGGGTGAACAGCGCGCGACCGCGATCCGTGAGGCAACATTCAACGCGGACCTCGAGTGGCGCAAGCTGTACCAGAAGGCCGAGACCCTGGGCGAGGCCGAGATCGACGGCCGGCCGACGTGGAAGGTCGTGTTCACGCCGGAGCTCGGCAACCCGGAGACCGTGTACTACGACCAGAAGACGTTCCTGCCGGTGCGGAAGGAGGTCAAGATCAAGGCCGGGCCGATGGAGTTACAGATCGAGGCCACGTACGACGATTACCAGAAGACCGACGGCGTGCTGCTGCCGCACAGGGTCCGGCAGCGGATCGTGCAATTGGACCAGACGACCGAGTGGGTCGTGGAAAAAGTGGAGCATAACGTCGAATTGCCGCCGGATCGCTTCGCCCTGCCGCAGCAGATCAAGGACCTGCTCGAGAAGCAGAAGGCGGACACGCAGACGAAACCGAGCGGGGCGTAGCCCGGAGCCGTGAGCCGGAAAACCGTCCGGTTATATCGCGGCCGTGCCCCCTCAGCGTCCGCACGCACACCGTCCGCGTTTGGAATGTGCGCATGCTTCGTGACTCGTATCCCGCCTTCGTCGCCGGCCGACCGGTGGAGACGGGGGCCGAACTCGTCGTCCTGAACAAGTACACCCGCCAGCCCGCGGCACGCGTCGCGCGGGCCGGACCGGCCGAGGTCGAGCAGGCGCTCGCAGCCGCGGCCGAGGCGCTGCCGCAGACACGGCGGCTGCCGGCGTTCGTGCGGCAGGGCATCCTCAATCAGCTCGTGCGGCGGGTGACGGAGCGCTTCGAGGAGCTGGCCCGGGTGCTCGCGATCGAAGCCGGCAAGCCGATCCGCGACGCGCGGGGCGAGGTCACGCGGCTGATGGACACCCTGCGGATCGCTGGCGAGGAGGCGGTGCGGATCACGGGCGAATGGCTGCCGCTGGACGTCAGTCCGCGGGCCGCGGGGTACGAAGGGGTGGTGCGGCGGTTCCCGGTTGGCGCGTGCGGGTTCATCACCCCGTTCAACTTCCCCATGAACCTGGTGGCGCACAAGCTCGGCCCGGCGATCGCGGCCGGCTGTCCGTTCGTGCTGAAGCCGGCCTCGGCCACGCCGATCGGGGCGCTGATCCTCGGCGAGCTGTTGGCGGAGACGGACTGGCCGAAAGGGGCGTTCTCGATCGTGCCGTGCGGGGCGGCGGAGATCGAGCCGCTGGTGACGGACGAGCGGATCCGGGTGCTGAGCTTCACGGGCTCGCCGGAGGTCGGGTGGGGGCTGAAAGCGCGGGCGGGCAGGAAGCGCGTGCTGCTCGAGCTGGGGGGCAACGCGGCGTGCATCGTGGACGCGGACGCGGATCTGGAATACGCGGCCGAGCGGATCACGTTCGGGGCGTTCTACCAGTCGGGGCAGAGCTGCATCAGCGTGCAGCGGGTCATTGCGCACCAGGCGGTTTATGACGAGTTGAAGCGGCGGCTGGTGGAGCGGGCGGAGCGGCTGGTGGCTGGGGATCCGCTGGACGAGCGGACGTTCCTGGGCCCGCTGATCACAGAGGAGGATGCGCGGCGCGTGGAGGCCTGGGTGCAGGCGGCACAGCGGGCCGGTGCGCGGGTGCTGTGTGGCGGGCAGCGCGACGGAGCGTTTTACGCGGCGACGTACCTGGAGGGCGTGGACCCGCGGCAGGACGTGAGCTGCCGCGAGGTGTTCGGGCCGGTGGCGACGCTCCAACCCTTCGAGGACTTCCGGGCGGCGGTCCGCGTCGCGGGCGACAGCGACTACGGCCTGCAATGCGGGGTGTTCACGCGCAACCTGCGGCACGCGTTCTACGCCTACGAAGAGCTGGAGGTCGGGGCGGTGATCGTGGGCGACGTGCCGAGCTTCCGCGTGGACAGCATGCCGTACGGCGGCGTCAAGAACAGCGGGCAGGGTCGCGAAGGCGTGCGCTACGCGATCGAGGAGCTGACCGAGCGGAAGCTGCTCGTGCTGAATCGCGCGGCCGAAATGTGACCGTGGCACCGCCGCCCTCGGCGGGGCGCGCACGCGGTCGGTGACCACCGCCGAGGGCCGCGCTGCCAGACAGATGCGGCCGACTTGCCCGGTCGGACGGAGCCCCGTATCCTGCCGATCATGAGGTCATGGAGGGCTTCATGAATCCCGCACCCATCGGCGTGTTCGACTCGGGCTTGGGCGGCCTCTCGGTCGTCCGGCACCTGCGCCAACTGCTGCCTCATGAAGACATCGTCTACTTCGGCGACACCGCCCGCGTGCCCTACGGCACGAAATCGCGGGCTACGGTCATCCAGTTCGCGCTCGAGACCAGCGGCTTTTTGCTCCAGTTCGACCCCAAGCTCGTCGTGGCCGCGTGCAACACGGCCAGCGCGCTCGCGCTCGAGGAGCTCAAACGCGAAACCCCCGTGCCGGTCATCGGCGTGGTGGAGCCCGGCGCCCAGGCGGCCGTGCAACTCGCGGCCGGCCGGCTGGTGGCCGTGATCGGCACCGAAGCGACCATCGCGAGCAGCTCGTACCGCAAGGCGATCGCGGCCATCGATCCGCGCCAGCCGGTGATCGGGCAGGCGTGCCCCCTGTTCGTGCCGCTGGTCGAGGAAGGGCGGCCGGAGGATGACGAGGTCGTGCGAAAGACGGTCGAGGGCTATCTCGATCCGCTGAAGCGCCAGGGCGTGCGGGTGCTGGTGCTGGGCTGCACGCATTACCCGCTGCTGCGCGGCGCGATCGCGGCTTTTCTGGGGCCGCAAGTGCAGATCGTGGACAGCGGGCGCGAGACATCGTTAGCCGTCCAGCGGCACTTGACGCAGCACGACGCCTTGAGCGGGTCCGCCACGCCCGGTAGGATGCGTTGCTACGTCAGCGATAATCCGCGTCGCTTTCAGCAGGTCGGGTCGAGGTTCCTGAATGAGCCGATCGAGCATGTCGAGCTGGTCGAGCCCGAGCAGTACCTGTTTTCCCGCCTGCCGCGGCCGGCGGGGTGAGATGGGGCACAGCGGCCCTGGGCGGTGGCCGGCGAGGGCACGGCCGGGGGCGGCTGTCCCGCGCCGGCGCTATCCCGGTCTCGGACGTCCGGCGCTGCGCCGCGCGGGTCCGGCCCTGCTGGTGCTGGCGCTGCTGCTAGGGGGCTGCCAGGAGGGGAAGATCGAGACGGCCCTTGACACGGGTTTTCAGAAGATCTTCCAGCCCCGCAAGACCCCGCAGCAGTACATGCTGGTCGCGGTCTCGTCGGACGATCCGGACGCGCGCCGCGACGCGGTCGCGCGGATCAGCAAGAGCAAGCTGTACAACCGGGAATGGGCGATCAAGGGCTTCGTCGCGATCGCGCTGCTGGAGAGCGAGCCGCAGACGCGCTGCGTGGCGATTCGAGCCCTCACCCGGACCGGCGATCCGCGAGCGACTGAGACGGCACTGAAAATCCTCAACTACACCGAGCAGCCGCCGGCCGAGGTGTGGCCGCCGGTGCCGATCGTGCGCTGGGACGCGACCTTGGCACTGGCTGAATTGTCGGAGCGCGGGCAGGTCCCGGCTGAGCAGCAGGAGGCCGTGTTTACGACACTGATCAAGCAGTTGCGGCTCGATCCCGAGCGGCACGCGCGGGTGGCTGCGGCCCGCGGGCTCGGGTTCTACCCGCGAACGGAAACGATTCCCGCCTTGATCGAGGGGCTCAAAGACGAGGATTTCGCGGTCATCCACGAGTGCGAGAATGCGCTGGTGCGCCTGACCGGCCAGACGCATGACGCCAACGCGCTCGCTTGGCAGGAGTGGTACGCGGCGCACAGCGCGGACGCCTTCGCGAACGCGGGATACATACCCGAGTCCCGGCGGCTGCCTTACGACAACGCGCTCGAAAAAACCGTCTACGACACGCACGAACTCGTGCAGTGGCTCTGGCCCGGCACGCGGGACGAGTAGCGTCCGGGCAACGCAGTGAGCGCCGATCGTCCGTGTGATTCAAAAGCCGCGCCGGCCTCCGGCGTCATGCAGAAGCCGCGCCGCGACCTCAGAAGTCTGTCCTTGGATGGCGAGTGGCTCCGCGTCCCGGGGTCGCTTCGGCCGAAGCTGGGTACCTCGTCGGTCGCCGCAGCAATCTCGTCCGGACGACCGAAACGGCGCTCGTCCGGATGATCGGACGGGTGGTGCTGCCATGAACGCCCTCGTCCTCTCACCGTCACGCGGCATCGAATACGTCACCGACCGACCGGCGCCGCGCACCGGCCCTGACGAAGCGCTGATCCGCGTGCGACTGGCGGGCATCTGCGCGACGGACCTCGAGTTGACGCGCGGATACATGAACTTCTCCGGCGTCCCCGGCCACGAGTTCGTCGGCACCGTCGAGCACGGTCCCGAGCCGCTCCTACGCCGCCGCGTCGTAGGTGAGATCAACTGCCCCTGCGGCCGCTGCGACGACTGCCGCCGCGGGCTCGCCCATCACTGCCCGCACCGCACCGTGCTCGGCATCGCCGGCCGCGACGGAGCCTTCGCGGACCTGCTAACCCTGCCGGCCGCAAACTGCCGCGTCGTGCCCGACACGATCAGCGACCGAGCGGCCGTGTTCGCCGAGCCGCTGGCGGCCGCCGCACACGTGCTCGATGCGGTGGCGCTCGAGCGCGGGATGCCGGTGACGGTGCTGGGCTCGGGGCGGCTGGGGCTGCTCGTGGCGCACGTGCTGGTGCATGAGGCGATCGCGCTGCGCGTCGTCGGCCGCAATCCGCGGACGCTGGCGCTGGCGGCGCGGCACGGCATCGCGACATCGGCCCCGCACGCGGTCCCGGACCGCTCGCAGGACGTGGTCATCGAGTGTACCGGCGCGGCAGCCGGCCTGCGCGAGGCCCTGCGCATGTGTCGGCCCGGCGGCACGATCGTGCTGAAGAGCACGTACACGCCGCCCGAGCCGCTCGACCTCGCGCCCATCGTCGTCAACGAGGTGCGGGTCGTCGGCAGCCGCTGCGGCGATCTCGGTGCGGCGTTGCGGCTACTCGATGAGCGGCGGGTCGCCGTCGAGGAGTTGATCACCGCGGTGTATCCGCTGTCCCAAGGGATCGAGGCGCTGGCCGCGGCCGCCCGGCCCGAACACGTCAAGGTCCTGCTGGAGCCTGCGGCCGCATGATTCACTTCGTCCAGCGCAACGGCCGGCGCTACGCGCAGTTCGAGCGGCTGCGGGCGGCCGGCGGACTGGTGCACGCGTTTGCGACGCGGCCGCTGGACGTAGCGCCGCGGGACGGCGGCGACGCGGCGGAACGGGCGGCGAACCGGCGGCGGATGCCGACCGACTGGGGGCTCGACGCGGGACGTCTGCGGTATTGCATGCAGGTGCACCAGACGCGCTTGACCGCGGTGACTGAGACGGTACCGCCGGGCGCCCTGGAGGGGATGGACGGGGCGGCGACGGCGCTCGTGGGCGTGCCGCTGATGACGTTTTCCGCGGATTGCCCGCTCGTGCTCGTGCATGACCCGCGGCGGCGGGTGGTCGGGCTGGCGCACGCGAGCTGGCGCTGCACGGTGGGCGGGATCGTGGGCCGGCTGATCGAACTGCTGCGGACGTCTTTCGGCTGCGACCCCGCCAATCTACAGGCGGCCATCGGGCCGGGCGCGGGGCCGTGCTGCTACGAGGTTCAGGAGGATGTCTACGCAGCCGCGGCCGGACTGGACCGGCGGGCCGATTTCTTCCCGCGTCGCGCGGGGCGGATGTACTTCGATCTCTGGGGCGCAAACGCGGCCCAACTCGCGGCCGCGGGCGTGCTGCCAGAGCGGATCGAGACGGCGGGCGTGTGCACGATCTGCGGCGGCGATGCATTTTACTCGTTTCGCCGCGAGGGCCGCGGTTGCGGGCACTTCGGATTGATGGCGGCGGTCGTGTGAGGAGCGCTTCCGCTCCGGAGCCGGAGCGAGTACACGTTTGCGCATGGCGAGCCGTCCGCTGCTGATTGCCGAGCGCGAATGCCCTCCGTGTGCCGCGCCCGTTCCGGCAGCGCGGCCGCGGTCGGTCCGACGCGGACTGCTGCTGGTCGCGCTGATTTGGGCCGCGACGCGGCTGCTGGTGTGGGCGTGCACGTATTACGGCACCTTTACGCTGTTTCGCATCGAGCACCGGCTGGACCCGCCGATCGAAAAGCACGTGCGGCGGCTCGCGGCTCAGGCTGAGCGGCAGGAAGGAGCGGAGCTGCGGCGTTTTCGCGAGTTGTTCGCCGATCTCGCGCCGCTGTGCCGCTTCGACGGCGTGCACTATCGCTCGATCGTCACTGGCGGCTATCACTATGCTCCGCCGCCGCCGGGAACGACCGACCGTCACGCGCTCGAGCAGAACATCGCCTTCTTCCCGCTGTTCCCGCTGCTGGCCCGCTTGCCCGCCGGGGTGCTCGGGCCGCACGCGGCCATGGTGCTCGTGGCCCACCTGACCTCGCTGGCGGCGGGGCTGCTGCTGTACCTGTGGCTGCGGCAGCGGCTCGATGATGCCACGGCATTGTGGGCCGTGGCGCTGACGTTCACGCTGCCGCCCGCGGTGTACTACAGCTACGCCTATGCGGAGGGTTTGACGCTGCTGCTGATCACGGCGGCGCTGTGGCTGCTGGACCAGCGACGTTTCGCGGCCGCGGCGGTCGTCAGCGGGCTGGCGACGGC
>CAZMCT010000058.1:0-23756 GCA_964564785.1 uncultured Planctomycetales bacterium | reverse complement strand
TGGAACTGCTGCGCGAGGCGCTGCACGTCGAGCGGCCGCGGACCGCGACGCGCCCCACCGCCGCCGCGCGCCGCCGCCGGCTGACCGCCAAGCGCCGCCGCGGCGAGCTCAAACGCCGCCGTCAGTCTCGGCCCGATGAGTGAGACCGATCGCCCGCTCGTACGTCTCGATCAAGCCCTGCACCGCGGCTTCCATGCTCGCGTGCGCCCGGACCCACGCGGCCGCCCGCGACCCGAGCGTTCGTCCCGCCGCGGGGTCGGAGCGCAGGGTTCGCAGGGCCGCGGCGTAACGGTCGGCGCGGTCCCCGGAGACCAGCCACAGTCGCCCGACCGCGGGCACGTGGCACGGCTCTTCGGCCGCGGGCGGAACGCGCGCCCCCGGCAGGCCCGCAAGTTCCCGGAGCGCGGGAATGTCGCTTGCCACCACCGGCAGGCCGGCCCACATCGCCTCCAACACGGCGTTCGGCAGGCCCTCCGTCAGCGACGGGAATAGAAACGCGTCTGCCGCGGCCAGCACCGTGCCCACGTCCGCTCGCCATCCGAGCAGGCGCACCCGGCCGGTCGCCGCGCTGCCCGCAACCCGCCGCCGCAGCGCTGCTTCCTCCGGCCCGTCGCCCGCCAGGACGAACACGGCCGCCACGTCCGCGAGATGCTCGGCCGCGTCCACCACCAATCCCACGTGCTTGACCGGATCGAGCCGGCCCACCCAGGCCACGACGAACTCGTCGGTCCCGAGCCCCAGTGCCCCGCGGGCCGCCGCCCGGTCGATCATCGGCAGCGCGCGGACCGCGGGAGGGACGACCACGACGCGCTCCTGCGGCAGGCCGAAGGCGCGCTGCACATGCTCCGCCAGCGCTCGGCTGTTGACCACGTGCAGCCGGTCCAGCCACGCTGTCAGCCGCTCGAGCCGAAGATGCCATCGCCGCTCGATTTCGATGGTCGCGGTTGAACCGACGACCGGTATGTGGCGGACAACGCCCACCAGCCGCGCGGCCACGTTCGCGTGCGTGAGCGTGGCGTGGATCAGGTCCGGCGCAATACGGCGCACGTGGCGTTCCAGACGCCAGAGGGCGCGCACGTCGCGCGACACCCGCGCTTCGCACGCGAACGTCGGCACATCCGCGGCTGCGAGCTCTGCGCTCACCGGACCCGGCGGCCCCAGGCATCCGACGTGAACATCCACACCCCGCGCCCGCAGCCCCACCGCCAGCCGGGCCAATCGCAGCGGCGTCCCGCCAAGCTGTAAATCGGTCACGAGCTGAACGATGCGCACGGCGCCTCCGCCCCCGCGTTGTAGCGGTACCCGTCCACGAACACAATCGCCCCGCGGCCGGCAGCCGTGGCGTGGCCAACGCGGCCGGAGTGGAATAGAATCCGTCGACGCTCGGGTTGCGCACACGCACCATCGGTCAGGTGTCAAGAGAGGAGAGTCTGCATGAGCATCCAGGTAGGCCAGCCGGCCCCGGACTTCACGACCAAAGCGGTCGTCAACGGCCAGTTCGAGGACATCACGCTGTCCAGTTTCCGCGGCAAGAATGTCATCTTGTTCTTCTGGCCGCTCGACTTTACGTTCGTCTGCCCCACCGAGATCGTGGCTTTCAGCGACGCCATGCCCAAGTTCGCGGAACGCAACACGGTCGTCCTGGGCGGCTCGATCGACAGCCACTACACGCACCTCGCCTGGCAGCAGAGGCCGCGGACCGAAGGCGGTCTGGGGAAGATCAACTTTCCGATGTTCGCCGACCTGACGCACGAAATCAGCCGCACCTACGGCGTCCTGCTGGAGAACGCCGGCATCGCGCTGCGCGGCCTGTTCCTGATCGACAAGAACGGCATCGTGCGCCACATGCTGGTCAACGACCTGCCGCTCGGCCGCAGCGTCGAGGAGGCCCTGCGGGTCGTGGATGCGCTGACGCACTTCGAAAAGCACGGCGAGGTGTGCCCGGCCAACTGGCGCGCCGGCGAGAAGGGCATGAAGCCCGACCCGAGCGGGGCGAAGTCCTACTTCGAGGAGTGGGGCAAGAAGTAGCCGCGCAATCCCCGGTCGGCCACGTTGTTGAGAGAGGGGACCGGCTCCGCGCCAACTCGCCACCGTGGAAGCGGCAACAACCATTGCCGCAGTGCCCGTCCCCCTTTTTCAACGGGAGATCGTCCCGAACGAGCACGCCCACCGTCGCGAGCGCAACCCAAAACGCAAGAGGCGCGGGCGCCGCGGCTCACCGCAGCGTCCCACGCCTCGTTTCGCGATATTCCTGTGACCGCGACCGGGCTGCTACCGCCGCCGGATCAGCAGGCCCAGCGCCAGCAGCCCCAGGCTGGCCGGCTCGGGGATGTTCGGCCCGCCGGGCGTCGCGGACGCCGACGGCTGCGGCTGGAACTCGAGCAGGTTGGCCGTCGGGCCGCCGTCGCCGAAGCGGTAGAAGCCGGCCGGCAGGAACGTACCGTCCGGACCGACCGTCAGGCTCGGGAGGATCGGGGCCCCAGCGCGGTTCGCGGAATCGCCGGCCCCGCCGTCGGTGACGAACGCCGAGTCGACGATCGGCCCACCGGGGCTGCTCGTCAGGATGATCGTGTAAGAGCTGTTCTCGATCCCGTTTTCCTGAATGCTCTGGTCCTTCACGGACGAATCGTAGTAGGTGTTGAAGGTGTCGTTCGCGAGAACGTAGTAATCACCCGGGTTGAGCACAGCGCCCGCGGTGATCGTGTAGGGCGCGCCGCCATCCGACCCGCCGTACGAGCTACCCACATCGCTGTCCCACAGCTCGATCTGCCAGCCGCCGATCGCGACCGGGGCGGGACCCGAGTTGTACAGCTCGATGAACTCGGCATCGGTACCCACGGTGCTGCCCAGGACCTCATTGATGAACAGGTCGGCATACGCCTGCGGCGCAACCAATGCCAGCAGGCCCAGAACGAAGGCGAATCTCCTCATCTCGGTCTCCTCCTTGTTACTTCCTGACCAAAACCTCAGCGGCGCTTCGGCGCCGCCGCCATGCGTTGTCGAGATTAGAGCGGGATGCCGCGCTCTCCTCCTGAGCACCGTACTCTAGCGGCCGATGCGCAGCGGACAAGCAGGCTCATGTGAATTTCGCGCTAAGCCGCCCGGCCGCAGGCGCAACTCATTGCCCCGCCGCTCGCTGCGCGCGGTCTGCGACGTTCATCCGCCGAAAGACGACGTGCGCCCCCGCGGCTAGCGCGATCGACACGCCGAACGCCCCGTCCCCCACCAGCCGGCTCGCCACAACCGACAATAGCGGCATCACCAGCGCCCGGAATCCCGTGAGCGCCACGTGGATGCCCATGTACAGCTCGGTCTGCGGCGGTCGCGCGAAGGCCAGGTGTCCGAGGTTCCACGCCAGCGCGCCCCCGCCGCTGCCCAGCCCGGTGCCGACCCGCGCCAGCACCAGGATGCCGATCACCACGGGCAGCAGCCGCGCTCCGCCCAGCGCGAGCACGACCATCGCGAGCGTCGTCCCGATGTACGACAGTCCCCACATCGTGCTGTTGATGATCCGGAACTGTAGCACGCCCACGCGATCGTAGAGCGGCGCCCAGTACCGGATCCCGATCAGCGTCGTCACCGTCGGAATCACCGTCACCAGCAGGGCCGACTCGAAATACCCCAGCGCCAGCCGCTTCGTCACCACGTTGATCAGCAGCGGCTCCGTGAAAAAGTTGGCCGCGCCCAGCAGAAACTGGGCCACCATGTACTGCGCGAACGCCCGGTCCTGCCGCAGAATCTGGCGCGACTCGCGCAAACCCGTCACCAGCGCGATCCACGGGTGGACCCGCGCCCTGCCCGCCCGCAGCCGACGCAGCTCCGCCCGCTCCCCCCGCACCCGCATCCGCCGCAACGGCAGCAGCGACAGCAGCCCACACCCGGCGACCAGCGGATACACCAGCATGTACGCCGTCGGCCGCCAGTCGAACAGCTTCGACAGCACCGCCGTCGCCCCCAGCGCCAGCAGCATCCGCACCGTCGTCAGCCGCCCCGTGATCCGCGCCCGGTGCGTATCCGGGTAGTTCATCTGCCACATCGTCGTCCGCAGCGTGATCAGCGCCGACAGGAACAGGTGGATGAACGCGACCTGCCCCGCGAACACCCATGCCGCCCCCGCCCAGCCGCGCGGTGTCAGCCCGATCGACGCCACCCCCACCACCCCGCACACGGTCAGCGCCGCCGATGTCGCCACCCGCGGCCGACCGCGGATCAGCGTGCTCCACCCCAGGTTCAGCACGTTGATCATCGCCGGCAGCGCCCACACCAGCGTCGTCACCGCCTCGGACGCGCGGAACGTCTTCGACGCCACAATGCTCGCGATACTGCCTTCGACCGCGCCGACCACCACGCCCCACAACGCCACCTGTCGCAGCTCGACCAAGTAGTTCGGCCGCGTCATCGGCGGCAGATCGTGCACGCGGAGAAAATCGAGCACACGCTGCATGGGAAGACGCGGCATCATACCGGCCGGCGGTCCGCACTGTACCGAGCGCCGCGCGCAGCCCGCGCCGCACGGTACACTGCGGTTCCCTCGGATGAAGGTATGGCGCGTGCTTCCGCGGCGGCGCTGGCCGCGGCGGGCGTCTCGACCGACCGCGTGGAATCGCTTCTCCGAGTGCTCGCCCGGCCGCAAAATCCCGCTCCTGACCCGCACCGACTTTGGTACAATCGGGCGGTATCGCCCGTGTAACGACCGTCGCAAGCGCTTCGGGATCGGATGCACGGTCGGATTTTGCGCGCGATCCGAGCCCGCTCGATCCGCTGGAGAGGAACATGCACAAACTCGCCCTCGCCGCCTGTTTGGCCCTGGCCTGCGCCTCCACCGCTCTGGCCGAACCACTCCGCCGCGTGCGGCTCGAGCTCGACGACGCCCGCACGGTCGCCGCCGAGCTCGCCCGGGCCGGCTTTGACGTTCTCGACGGCTCGCTGACGGAGCGCGGCTTCGACCTCATCGTCTCAGTCGAAGACCTGCACCGGCTGGCCGACCTCGGCTACGAGCCCGAGCTGATCGCGATCGGCCGGCCGCTCAAGGACATCCTCGCCGAGCAGGATGCGCTGCCCCCCGGGTATTCGGACCTCGCGGGCCTCTACGCCCAGATGAACGCGGCCGCGGCTGCTCACCCCGACATCTGCCAGGTGGTGGACATCACCGCGCGGTACGCCGCGCCCGCGACCTGGGAGAACCGCCACCTGTACGCGGCCAAGGTCTCGGATAACGTCGCGGCCGACGAGGACGAGCCGGCCGTCTTGATCATTAGCAATTTTCATGCCCGCGAGATCGTGACGCCGGTGATCGCGCTGCACGCGCTGACGCAATTCACGTCGCAGTATGGGGTCGACCCGACCATCACCGAACTGGTCAACACGCACGAGATCTGGATCGCGCCCACCTGGAACCCCGACGGCTACAACTACGTCTACACCACCGACAACCTCTGGCGCAAGAACCGGCACGTCTTTTCCAACGGCGTCGGCGTCGATCTCAACCGCAATTTCCCCATCGGCTGGGACACGACCTGCGCCGGCGACACCAACCCCGCGTCCGAGACGTTCAAGGGCATGTCGGCCGCCTCCGAGGCCGAGACGCAGACGATGATGGCCTGGAGCCAGGACGTGCGCTTCCGGCGCATCCTCGACTACCACTCGTATGGCCGCGAGGTCGTCCGCGGCTACTTGTGCCTCTCGCACCCGTTCAGCGCCTGGCACATCAGCGAGGCGTCGGCCCTCGCCAGCGCCTCGGGCTACAACGGCGCCAACCGCGACCCCAGCGCCGACGGCGAGCACTACCAGTGGCAGGTCGCCTACATGGCCGCGGGGGCGAACCTGATCGAGACCGCCACCGACTTCCAGCCCAGTTTTTCCGCCGCCCAGGCCGAAGCCGCCCTGGTCTGGCCCGGCATCCTGTGGGCCATTCAGCGGCCCGTCCCGCTCTGGGGCCACGTCCTGGACGAACTCACCGGCGAGCCGGTCAGTGCCACGATCACCCTGGTCGGCGTCGCCTTCAGCAACGGCGAAACGAACCAGTCCGACGAGTTCGGCCGCTACCATGCGTTCGTGCCGCCCGGCACATACACGCTGGCGCTGAGCGCCCCGGGCTATGAGGCCAAAACGGTGTCCGGCGTGGTCGTCACGTCGGCCGGCACCGAGCTCGACATCCTGATGCAGCCCGGCCCGGCCATCGGCTTCCCCAACGGCGGCGAGCAGGTGCCCCGCAACGTCCCCACGAATATCACCTGGCTCAACGCCAATCCGGCCTGGCAGTACCACGTCCAGGCTACCTACAACTTCGGCCAGACCGGCCCGATCACGGACAGCTTCGAGCGGGCTCAGCTCGGCCCGGATTACCCCACCGGCGGGGCCGCCCCGTGGGTCACGACCGCTCAGTTCGCCCTGGCGGGCATCCGCTCCGCCCGCGCCGGAGCCATCACGCACAACCAGTCTTCGTGGATGACCCGCACCGCCTCCGCCGGCAACCTCAGCTTCTGGTACCTCATGAGCAGCGAGGCCGGCGGCGACTACTTCAATTTCTACATCGACGGTAACCAGGCGCTGCACGTTTCGGGCAGCTCGCCCTGGACGCAGTACTCGACGACGCTCGGCGCCGGTCTGCATGAGCTGCGCTGGGAATACACGAAGAACGGTGCCTTCTCGGCCGGGCACGACACCGTATTCGTCGATTATCTCCAGTTGGTGGCCGACAGTACGCCGTGGTCGGACGTCGTGGCCCTGACTCCGCCGGGCGCGGGCTCGGCCCCGTGGACGCCCACGACGCTCAGCAGCAACTGCAAGGTCCGCGTGCGCTCATACCACGACGGCGGCTACGGGCCGTGGAGCGAGAGCGCCGCGGTCTTCAGCGTGGTCGATGCGCCGCCGGTGCTGGTCGGCGACCTGAATTGCAGCGGCAGCGTCGGCTTCGACGACATCAACGCCTTTGTGCTGCGGCTGAGCAATCCGGAGGCCTACGACGCGGCGTATCCGGCCTGCCCCGACGGCAACGCGGATATCAACGCCAACGGCACCGTCGGCTTCGACGACATCAACCCGTTCGTGGCCCTGCTCAGCGGGGGGCCGTGAGCGGGCCACGCGCGAGTCGTCAAGAACGACACCGGGAGATGCGCCGGCCAACGACCGGCCGGACGAGCGCCCGCCAACGAACACTCGCAAATGCGCGCGCCAACCAGCAGCGGGAGGGGCGCCCGCAGCGCCGGACCCCCGGGTTCGGCGCCTCCGAGCCGCTACCGCGCTGCCCGGTCCCCGCCACCCTATTCACCGCTCCCCGGCCTCCGTTCCCCCTTCCCCGTTCACCGTCCCTTGTTCCCCGTCCCCAGTTCCCTGTTCCCCTTTCCCTGTTCCCCTTTCGCATTCCCACGCCATGCACCCGCCTTACCCGTCCCTCACTTCAACGCGCTGCACATCTTCGAAATCCCGCCGCTCCACCGGCTTGGCCTCATACGTCTTCTCGCCGTCGACCTCGCGGGCCGTGGTCTCGAAACGCACAAGGCTGTTGCGGTAGAACAGCAGCAGATCCGAGCGGCCCAGCGCATCCTCGCTGTTGCCCAGGTATACCGTCACCCCCTGCCCCGTTGCATCCGGATGGTGCACTGTGCACAGCACCGACCCGGCGGGGAAGACATGCTCGGCCTCGTCGACGCGAAACCACCCGTCGCCCGCCACGACCGGGCACGCGGCCCGCCTCAGCAACTCCGCCACCACCGGGCTCCGGGCCGCAGCGCCCAGAACCAGCACCGAGCGGCCGGCGAAATCCGCCGCCGTCACCGTGGTTGCCGTCCGCTCGAGCACGTCCTTGCTCTCGTCCTCCCCGCGAAACAGCCCGACCACCCGGGCCAGCAGCGGCGACAGCTCACCCTCGGGCTTGACCACCAGCAGCCGCGGCGCATTGGCCGTCAGCCGCGCCGTGGGCATGATCTCGCGCGGCTCCAGCTTCCGCAGCACGTGGAAATCCGGGTCGAGCGCGACCGCCACCGGACGGCGCGGCAGTTTCCAGGTGGCCGTCATCTCGCCCGCGGCTAGCGGCACGAGCTGCTCGTCCGCTCCATCCTCGTACTCGATCCGCAACGGGACCGACACGTCAAACGCCGGGCCGCTCTGCTTCACGCGCACGGTGAGTTCACCGCCCGCCGCTTGCCACACCGCCTCGGCCAGCGCGAGCTGCGGAGCCCCCGCCGACCGCACCCACTGCTCGAAGAACCGGTCGAGCTTCCGCCCCCCCTCCTCCTCGAACAGCCGCTGGAGCGTCTTCCAGCTCGCGTACCGGCCGGTGTACTCATCCGTCAGGCGCCGAATCGCCGCCCAGAAAGCATCCTGCCCGATCTGCCGCGCGAGCATGTGAAACACCATCGCGCCCTTCCCGTAGCCCACGTCACGCCCGACGCCGCCGGGCCGGCCGAACGTGTCCAGCGGCTGGTCCTCCTCGGGCTTCAGCCCGCTGAAGGTCGCGCAGTAATTCCGCCGCTGGCCGCGGGCGCCCTTCTCGTCGCCGTCGAGGACGTACCCGTAGTAGTTCGCCCCGTAGCTGGCCAACGCCTCGCACCAGTTCCCGTCGGCCGGGTCGACGTAAATGCTGTTGCCCCACCACGAGTGCAGCAGCTCGTGGTCGAGGTAGCCGTGCATCAGCGCCCGCGGGCCCATCTTCAGCAGCACCTTGTTCAGCAGCGTGAACTCGGGGAACGCGAAGCCCGAGCTGAAGAAGTTCTCCACGATCGTGAACCGCTCGAACGGGTACGGCCCCACCAGCGGCGGGTAACGCTCCAGGTACAGCGTCGCCGCCGCGAGGAAATCGTCCACGTGCTTCTCGATCGTCGCCCGCGTCTGCTCGTCCGCCGCCAGCGAGTAGTGCACGGCGACCTGCACATCGCCCACGCGCTTCTCGCGCACCAGGTGCGGCCCGCCCACCAGCGCCAGCCCGTCCACGGGGTACTTGCTCCGCCACGTCGGCCGGCCGCTCTTCTCCGATTCCGCCGCGTCGTACTGCGCACCCGCGACCAGCCGCCAGTCCGGCACCGGCATGGCTGCCAGGCGGAACTCGATCAGATCGCCCGCCACCCGTGTCCCAGACGGCCGATGGATCGCGGGGTACCACCCACCGCCGGCATCCAAGTACAGGCCCTCGGGCCCGACGTGCGCCGCCATCAGGAAGTTGTGGATCTGGCCCGGCTTTTCGCCGGCCTGCACGTCCTGGATCAGCTCGCCGCCGTATTGGAACGTCAGCATCGCCTCCCGGCCGGGCATGTCGAGCAAGACCCGGTGCACGCTCAGCAGCGGTTCGCCTCCCGCGCCCGGGGCGGGCTGCGTGGCCGGCGCGGCGTTCGGCGTGTGCTGCCGCACGGTCAGGCCGCGGCCCGAGAGCTCGTGGACGGTCAATGCGCGGTTCAGAGCGAAATCGACGGCCAGCGGCGCGCCAGCCCCGTCGGCCGGCGAGATGCGCATCAGTGTCAGCGTCGCGGTGGCCCGCAGCATGTGCGCCGGCGGATCGAGTGCGACGTCCAGATCGCACCTCGTCACACGCACCGGCGGCCCGTCGCCGGCCGCCGCCGCGCCGGCCAGCAGTATTAGTGGCAGCCATTTCGGTGCCGTCGATCGGGACACGATGCGCCGAGCGTGCATGAATCGCTCCTCGTCACAAGACCGGCCGGATTGTACCCGTCCGGAGCCAGCGCAGGGTGCGTCATCGGCGCACGACGGCACTCCCGACAACAGAGCGGCCCCGGTCGTCTCGCCAGAGCGGCGGTGCGTGGCACGCACCCTACTCCTCCTCGCCTTCCCACATCTCCACCTGCCCGCTACGCTGCCGCCCCGGCATGTTTCCCTTCCTCGACCCCATCCAGCCCAGCGCCCTGCCCGCGGTGCTGTTCCTCGTCTGGCTTCCGGTCTTCCTCGCTCGCCGCAGCGGGGACCCGCGCTGGTTCTTCATCCTCGCCAGCGCCGTCACGTTGGTATTCGTCGCCGGCCCGCCGCTGGCGCTCGGCCTGTGGCTCATCATCTGCGGCGGCTACGGCCTGGTGGAACTCGTGGCCCGGCTGCCGCGCGGCCGCGGGCTGGTGTTCCTGATCGTGCTCGCGCTGCTGCACGGCGGTTACGCGGCCTGCTTCCGCCTGCCGATCCCCGGCGGCTACCACCGCCTGCACCCCGCCCACGCCGCCGGCGCGTTCATCCTTTTCAGCGGAATCGGGCTGACGTTCTTCCGCCTGTTGAGCTACTTCTGGGATCGCGTTTCCCGCCGCGCCCCCGCCCTCGGCCTGCGCGATTACCTCGCGTACATGACCTTCTTCCCACAATTCCGCCACGGGCCAATCGAGCGCGCCCACCGCTTCGCGTCACAACTGGCGGCCGCACGCCGCAACTGGACGCCACCGGATGTCGCGCTCGGCCTGGCCCGTGTGCTTCTGGGGGCGAGCCTGCTGCTGCTCCTGCGGACCGCGCTTCGCCACGCGGTCCCGCCCGAATACAAGAACGACCTCTTCACGTGTTTTCTCGAAGTCGTCCGCGCTCCGGAGCGCCTGAACCTCCCCCAACTTCTGCTTCTGATCCATCTGCCCGCGCTGGTCCTGTACCTGATCGAAAGCAGCGCCGCCCACATCCAGCTCGGGGTCGCCCGCGCGTTCGGCGTGCGCGGTAGCGAGAACTTCCGCCTTCCCGTTCTTTCACGCAGCCCCACCGATGTCTGGCGCCGCTGGAATATCACGCTCTCGCTCTGGCTGCGCGACTACGCCTTCCGGCCGCTGGCCCGCGCCCGCCGGCTGCGCTACGCGGCTCTCGTCCTCACGTTCATGTACGCAGGCCTGGTCCACGGCCCCGCTTTGCGGCACGTCATCTGGGGCGTGTATATGGGCGTCTCCGTTGCGGCCTACGAACTCTGCGTCCACCTGCTGGTTCGACGGCGCTGTCCGCAGCCAGATGTGGCGCCGCCGCCCCCGGCGGTGACCCGTGGGCGATGGCGGTTTCCGCCCGCAGTGCGTGCCCTGGGGATCGCGCTCGGCTGGTTGCTCACGCTGCACTGGGCTTCGATCAGCGTGCTGATCTTCCTCGACCCCCGCGACTACGGCCTGCCAGTGCTGCGGCGCTACTGGGACCTGCTGACCGGCGGCTGAGCACCATCGTCCGGCGGCGGCTTCACGGCCGCCCAACATGTCTCGCATCCACCCGCCCCTCCTCGTTGGGCCAATCCTGCTGAGGTGCCGGTCCACGACCTGCCCCCAACCGGCTTGTCACCTTTGAACTCTGGAGGCTGTCACCCCGCCCGCGCGCCTCCGGCATGTCGCGGACGGAATCGTAAGGTATTTCCAGCAAATAGGTTCCGTTCATAGCCCCGCCCCCAAGCCTCACCCACCCGTTGAGAAAGGACGCCCGCTCGGCGCCGACCGGCCATCAGGGTCGGGCGAACAGCCACGCCCGCGGGGTTGGTGTTAGTGACCATTTTTTGGGCGCAGGTACCCTCGCGCGGCCTGGAGGGGCCGGAAAAGGTTTGCAGCCGTGGGTCCCATCGGGTAACCTGGGGCTTGAGGAGAAACAGGTTTCGTTACGTTGTGTGTGCCGGTACACGGAGCGGTGCGATCGCCCCGCCGGCACTCGGGCTGGAGGAAGGAGGATTTCATGAAACGTTTCGCTACTCTTGTCGCCGCGCTCACGCTGGCGGTCGGCGCCTACGCCGTCGGCTACAGCAGCAACTTCGAGTCCGACCCCGTCGGAGCTCTCCCCGCGGGCTGGTACATCTTCTCGCCCTGGGGCGATTGGGCGCCAGGCCCGATCAGTTCCACGGTCGAACCGGCCCCCGGCGGCGGCAAGGCCCTGCGTGTGCAGTGGGGCACCGACTGGGCCAGCTACGGCGCCAGCAGCGGCGAGACGGGCTACACGCTCGATCTCACCGGCCTCGACCCCGGCAACTCGCTGATGACCGTCGAGTACGACTTTTACAAGCAGAACTGGCGCGTCTGGCAGGTCTTCGGCGACCAGAGCTGGTTCCCGCCCGGCGGCCTGCACATGAACGACAGCCCCACCAGCCCGAACGAGATGGTGATCGGCACCGACGACTACAACAACACCGTCCAGCACCTGTACGACGTGCCCGAGAACACCTGGATCCACGTCGAGACGACGTTCGACTCGGGCACCAACCAGTGGACGACGTCCGTCACGTATCCGGGCGGCAGCGGCGGCGGCACGTTCAGCGGCACGAGCGCTAACGACATCGTCGGCCAGTATTGGTTCGGCGGCTGGGCTTTCCAAGTGACCATGGACGCCAACCCGCCGGTTCCGTACGCCAACGCGCTCTACATCGACAACTTCTCCTTCAGCGTCGTTCCCGAGCCGGCCGCGCTCCTCCTGCTGGCGCTGGCCGCCGGCCTGCTGCGCCGACGCTAAACGCGTCCGCCCGCAGACAGCGATCCGTCGCTAACCAAGCCCCCGGTGATGAGACCATCGGGGGCTTGTTTCATTCGTGCGACCCGCCCGGGCCTGGTTCCCGCAGCGCACGCGTGCACGCCTTCGTCTGAGCGCTTATCGGCTCTGAGGTGCGGTTGCCCCGGGATCCACCACGTCGCTGTTTCAGATCCGCGCCATTGGCCGCGCGCCACGGCCCCATAAACGGTGCGCGCTTTGCGCCGCGGCGGCACTGCGGCCACCCGCGCCGCGGCCACGGCGACCTTCGCCGTCGTGATCATCCTCAGTGTGCTCGTCGCCGGGCGGCTCACCCGGGTCCTGCGGCGCCTGGCCGAGACCCTGGGACGCGAGGCAGCGCAGGTCGATCAGGCCGCCGCCCAAATCGCCTCCAGCGCCCAGACCCTCGCGGCCGGCGCGAGCCAGCAGGCCGCCGCGCTCGAGCAGAGCAACAGTGCCCTCGGCCAGATCACGAACATGACGCGCAGCACGGCCGAGCACGCCGGCCAGGTCCGCGAGCGGGCCAACGCGGCGCGCACGACCGCCGCTCAGGGCGACGCCACTATGGCGCGGCTGAACGCGGCCATGCAGGGCATCAACGAGGGCTCGGCCCAGATCACGCGGATCATCAAGGTGATCGAGGAGATCGCGTTCCAGACCAACCTGCTCGCGCTGAACGCCGCGGTCGAGGCCGCCCGCGCCGGCGAGCACGGCAAGGGCTTCGCCGTCGTGGCCGAGGAGGTGCGGAACCTCGCCCAGCGCAGCGCCCGCGCGGCCCGTGAGACCACCGACCTGATCGACAATGCCGCCAGCCGCGCCCGCGACGGCACGAACGTCGCGGCCGAAGTCGGCACGTCACTCAGCGCCATCGCCCGCGACGTCGCCCAGGTCTCCGAGCTCGTCGACAACATCACGAATACGGCGGCCGAGCAGGCCCACAACGTCGAACAGGTCCACACCGCCGTCGGCCAGATAAACCAGGTCACCCAGCAGACCGCCGCGGACGCGGAGGAGTCCGCCGCCGCCGCCGAGCAGCTCTCGGCCCAGGCCCGCTCGGTGACCGGGGCCGTGGCCGAGCTGTCCGCGCTGGTCACCCGTGCAGGCAGCGCCGCGGCCCAACCGGCGGAGCCCCGGACGGAAACGCTCTGACGCCCGTCCTGCCCTCGACGCGGCCGGTCCCGCCTGCGCAGTTCGAGCGCCGCGGGCCGTGCCGGACAGGCAACTCACCAAGGAATCGCCGATTTCACGGCCGAAGACTCGTCGAGCGGGCCACACCGGCGTCGCTCTACGTCGGGTGGGGATGTTTCCCGTCTTCGGGCGCTTCACCGGCTTCCGGGGCACGCCCCGTCCGCAGAGGGGCGCAGATGCGCTTCGCCCCATCGGTGTGCAGCGGCGAAAGCCGCAGGCGCTCACAGGCTCCGGTCCAGCCGCCGGTACTGGATCGCCTCGTGCAGGTGCGTCGCGCTGACCCGCTCCTCGCCCGCGAGGTCCGCGATCGTCCGGGCGACCCGCAGCACCTTGTCGTGCGCCCGGGCCGACAGCCCCAGCTCGCTGACCGCCTGCCGCAGCACGCGCTCGCCCTCGGCGTCGATGGCCGCGTGCTTCCGAAGCTCGCGCGCGGTCATCCGCCCGTTCGTCTTCGTCGACGCCGGCCCGAACCGCCCGCGCTGAATCTCCACCACCCGCTGGACCTGCTCCCGCATCGTCGCGCTGTCCGTACCCGCCGCGACGTCCCGCAGCGCCGCGATCGGCACCGCCGGAACCTCGATGTGAATGTCGATCCGCTCCAAGAGCGGACCCGAGATCCGCGCCAGGTAGCGGTCGATCTGCGGCGCGCTGCACTTGCACGGCCGCCGCGGATCCGTGAAGTACCCGCACGGGCACGGGTTCATCGCCGCCACCAGCAGAAAATCGGCTGGGAACTCCACCGCGCTGTGCGCCCGCGAGATCGTGACCACGTGGTCCTCGATCACCTGCCGCAGCGACTCCAGCGCCGCCCGCGGAAACTCCGGAAACTCGTCCAAAAACAAGACCCCGTGGTGCGCCAGCGACACTTCGCCCGCACCCGGGATCGTCCCCCCACCCACCAGCGCCGGCACGCTGATCGAGTGGTGCGGCTGCCGCACCGGCCGCGTCGCCAGCAGCCCCACGCCGTGGTTCAGCTTCCCCGACGCCGAGTAGATCCGCGTCGTCTCCAGCGCCTCTTGCAACGACAGCGGCGGCAGAATCGTCGGCAGCCGCTTGGCCAGCATGGTCTTGCCCGTGCCCGGCGGGCCGATCATCAGCACGTTGTGCCGCCCAGCCGCGGCCACCAGCAGCGCCCGCTTCACGTGCTCCTGACCGCGAACGTCCGCGAAGTCCACGTCGTAGCAGGCGGAGCGCGCGAACAGGGCGTCCAGGTCGACGCGCGTCGGCTCGAGCGGCAGCTCCCCCGCCAGGAAGCCCACCGCCTGCGTCAGCGAGTCGATCGCATATGTCTCCACGCCGTCGACGACCGCCGCCTCTTCCGCGTTGTCGCGCGGCACCAGCAGCCCGTGGTAGCCGTGATCGCGGGCCAGAATCGCCAGCGACAACGCCCCCTTGATCGGCCGCACGGCTCCGTCCAGCGCCAGCTCGCCCGCGATCAGGTACTCCTCAATCCGCTCGCTCCGGAATTGGTCATCGGCCAGCAGCAGGCCCAGCGCGATCGGCAGGTCGAAGGCGGGCCCCTCCTTCTTGATGTCGGCCGGAGCAAGATTGATCGTCGTCCGCGTCTTCGGCAGCGTGAAGCCGCAATTGGCCAGGGCCGAGCGGATGCGGTCGACGCTCTCTTTCACCGCCGAGTCCGGCAGGCCGACCAGCGTATGCGAACCGAACCCCCGGCCGCTGACGTCCACCTCGACTTCGCACGGATAAGCCTCGATCCCGGCCAGCGCCATGCTGTGGATGCGGGCGAACATGTCCGATAATTGTAGGTCGCCCCGCTCGCCGGGGATAGTAGCGCGCCGCGTCCCGTCCGGGTGGCACGGTCCAAGCAAGGCTCCCGTCCGGGTGGCCCCCTTTCCTCACCGGGCCTACCGGCGCCGCTCGAAAACCCGCACCTCCGGCACGCGGCGCCCCGCCGCGTGTTCCAGCACCGTCGACGATGCGTACACCTCCGCCAGCCCGTCGACCGCCTCCAACGGGACACATGTGGCCGTGGGCGACACACTCGCAATCCGCCACTTCTCAGCAGCGTGCGACTCGACGAACGCCTGAGCCGCCTCGTACGTCGCAAACTTCTCCACGCCCGTCAGCACGCGCCCCGTGCGGCCCCCCTCCCCGCTTTGCGGCCGCCAAGAAAACGCCAGCACCGGCGCCTCCGGCTCCACCGCCGCCCCGCCGAACACGCCCAGCCGCACCGCCAACGTCCGGAAGTACGCCGGGTAGTAGAGCAAGACCGGCTCCAGCCCCCCGCGTCGATCCGGCCGGAAACAGAGCTCGAAGAACTCGCGCGGTTCGGCGCCCGCCCACCGGGCCGTATGCTCGAACTTGCCGATCGAATACCGCCCGCTGCCGGCCGACCACACGCGCAGCCCGTGATCCACGATCACGTAGCGCACGCCAAGCGCATCCAGCCGCCGGGCCGCGTCCCGCGCGTCCTGCGAAAGCAGCAGCCGGCTCGTCTCGCCGGCCCCTGCCTGCGTTCCGTTGCCGCACGGGATCCGTCGCCCCAGCGCCGTGATCCAGTACCCCCGTTCCCACGACGCCAGCACACCGTACGCATCGTCCGGCCACGCGAACCCAGTTCCCGGTTCCCCGTTCCCCGTTCCCCGCTCCCGGTTCCCTGTTCCCTGCTCCCCGTTCCCGGTTCCCTCCCCCCGGCTCCCTGTTCCCTGTTCCCTGTTCCCTTTTTCTCGCTGCCCGTACCGCGCCGTATACGCCTCGGCGTCCCCCAGCGGCTCCGGGGTCTGCGTCCGCAGCCACTCGAGCGCGGCGCACCAGTCGGCATCCGGGCCGGTGAAGGTCCGCGCGATCCGCAGGGCCGGCCCGAGGGCCGCCAAAGCCGTCGCGCCGCCCGCGGCCAGTCGCACCGCCACGCCGATCCCCCGGTGATTCACCGCGCGGTTGATCTGCGCGCCCAACCATGTGCACGCCAGCGCCGACAGCACCGCCACGTTCAGCCCGGCGTAGTATCCGAACCGCACTTGCCGCAAGGTCGCCAGCAGCACCAGCACCGACCAGATGAGCAGCAGCCCGCGCCCCGGCGTCCACCGCCTCAGCACGCCGCCCGTCAGCACCAGCAGCCCGAGCGGCGCGAGCCACCCGCCGACCGCAAATGCGTTCCATGCAGGCCCGCTGCTGAAGCGCCCCTCCGTATCAAACAGCAGCGGCCCGGTTTCGCCCACCAGGCCGCCCGGGACACCGCCGAGGAACGTCTCCACCATCCCCAGCGCGCCCCGCGCCACGTTCGGTGCGGCCGCGTAAAAACCCGCCACGCCCAGCCCCGCCCATGCAAGCACGCCGACAATCGCCCCCGCGCGCCGGTGCCCCCCTCGCGCTGTCATCCACAGCATCCCCGCCAGGATCGGCAGACTCACCACCGTCCCGGCCAGCGCCGCCACATGAAAACGCAGGTAGGTCGCCACGCCGACGTACGGCAGAACGATCACCAGCGCCACCACCAGCGCCGGCAGAACCGCGGCCGGCACCCGCCCCACCGTCCGCCCGGCGGCCGCGTCGGACACCGCCTGCACGACGAGCCAACCGAAGATCACGGTGACCAGCAGTGATCCGCCGACCCAGGACAGCAGGTACGCCCCCAGCACTACACCCGCCAGCAGCGACCACGGCGCCACACCACGCAGCCAGCTCGTGCCCCGCGCGCCGGCCGCGTCGCCCGCCGCCCCCGCGGGCCCCTCGACCGCCCGCATCAGCAGCAGCAGCCCCAGCCCGCTCAGCAGCGCCTCGCAGGCATGATGGTCGGCGAAGCCCAACAGCGTGTACTGGAGGAACGCCCCGGGCATTGTCGTCGCGCAGAGCGCGGCCAGCAGCCCCGTGCCGCGGTCAAAGCACCGCGCGGCCACTACGTACACGACCGGGACCACCAGTGCGCCCAGGATCGGCGGCACCCAGGCCGCGAGCTGCTGGACCAGCGCGCTCGACGGTGCACCCGCCCCCAGCACAAGCGCCAGCGTCGCCACCAGCAGGTCGAAAAACGGCCCCACCGCGACCGTCTGCCCGCCCGGCCACAGCGCGTACGGATCGAATGTCAGAACGTGCGGATAATTCGCCACCAGGTGCTCGATGCGCCGCAGGTGATACCAGGGATCGGCCTCATGCAGTCGCACCCCGCCCGGCCCGAGCACTCCGGGATACGCCGGCACGACGCGCAGCAGAAACGCCGCCAGGGTCATCGCGGCGAGCGCGATCAGTCGCCCGCCCGACCGCACGGCCACCGTGGCGCCGTGTCGCACCGCGCCGCCCGGCGCAGTTGCACTCGTTTTCGAGCCTGCCAAAACAGCGCGCGGCACAAGATTCCCGTTGGTTTTGTGACCCGGGCATTATAGACTCGGTGTATCGGGCCGGAAGGCGCGGGAGCGGATTGTCGCGGGCCGCGGCGCGCCGAACGGGCTGCGTGCGAGCACAACAGACGCATGGAACATGCATTCCGATGGCTGGAACGCCGTCGTCGCGTCGCGCTGGCTGCGGTCGTGGGCTACCTGCTCGTCACGATCGCCTGCCACGAGTACGTCAACAACGCGGTACTCTGGATCCAGGCTCGCGCGACGAAGCGCGTCTGGGGCCAGATCGTCACCGGACTCAGCCTGTTCGCGCTCGCGTTCTTCCTCTACCGGCTCTACCACCTCGCCCGGACGTGCAACCGGCGGCGCGAGCTCGCCGTGTACGCCGCGGTTACCGCCACCCTCGCGGTCACATCCTACGTGACGCTCTTCTACGCCAACAGCGAAGTCGTGCATTTCATCCAGTACGGCATCCTCGCGTTGCTCGTCTACCCGCTGATCGGGCGGTACCTCGAAACCATCCTGCTGACCACGCTGCTCGGCGGTCTAGACGAGGCGGTCCAGTACTGGATCATGAAGCCCACGGAGAACATCCCGCTCGACTTCAACGATATCGTCCTCAACCTCATCGGCGCGGGCTTCGGCGTGGTGCTCGCGTTCGCGCTGGTCGAACGGCCCGGCCGCGACCCGTGCACCCGTTCCTACACCGCCGCCCGCCTGCTCCGTTCACCGGCCCTTTTGTCCTGGGTCGTCGTCCTGCTGGTCGGCTTCGCCGCCTACGCCACCGGCTGGCTGCGCGTCCACGCCGATCCTGCGAGGCCCCACGCTGTGATCCTCCGCCGTGAGCTGCCGCCCAAGACGACCTGGGTCCGCTTCGACTGGGGCAAGGTCCGCTACGAGCTCATGCCCGGCGAGGGCCTGCTGCTGCTCGCTCTCCTGGCCGCCCTGTACGCCCCGATGGACTTGCGCCGCAGCCCGGCGGCAGCGCCGGTGGCCACGCCCCTCGCCGCGGCCGTCCCCGCGCCCGACACGTAGTCCGGCGGCCCGACCGTGCCGACGCGCGCCGCGCCACTCGCCACTCGCCGCCCTCCCTATCAACCCGCCGAAGAACGGGACAGCTCCGAACAACGGGACAGGCACCGCGGGAGCGGCTGTTAGCGCTACCGTGTTCCTGGGTTGGCGTGGAGCCAGATGGTGGGGAGCCAGTCCCCTTCTTCAGTGGGCGGTTATACTCCGAGCATGTCCGCACCGCTCGCCTCCTGCGACGTCGAAATCCGCGTCCGCTATGCCGAGACCGACGCGATGGGCTACCTGCACCACGCCCAGTATTTCGTCTACTTCGAACTCGGCCGCACCGAGCTCCTTCGCCGCAACGGCGTCCGGTATCGCGACATGGAGGAGCGCGGCTGTTTCTACGTCGTCGCCCGGCTCGAATGCCGCTTCCGCGCGCCCGCCCATTACGACGACCTCCTCACGCTCACCACCACCACCGAGCGCTTCACGCCCGTCCGCGTCGACCACAGCTATCGCCTCACGCGCGACGGCGTGCTCCTGACCGAAGGACGCTCCACGCTCGTGGCCGTGGGACGCAATGGCCGGCCGCAACCGCTGCCCGACGACCTGTGCGAGCGGCTCGGCATCGCCCGCCACCCATAGACGCCTCGGCGTGTATCATGTATGACTTGTCACGAATCCGGTTCGCCTGGGGAGAGGGTGTGCCTGCGGCGGCCGAACGACCCGCCCGCGCGGAGGCGTGAGATGTACCGTAAACCGTTTTCAGGAAGTGCGTTAACGCTACTCATCGCCGCCGCCGCGCTCGCCGTGGCGCAGCCCCCGACGCCACCCGCGGGCGGCGGGGGCAGCCCGGCGCCTCAGCCGCCCGGCAGGGCCTCCACCGCCGGCCGACCGGCCAGATCGCAGTTCCGACCCGCAGCGCCAAACACGACGACCCAGCCGCCGCGTCCCAACCCTGTACCGCCGTCTTCCCATCCCGCCCGGCCGCCGACCCCGTCGCCCGGCGGTATGCACAGCGGTGATCTGGTCAGCGCTCCGCCCGGCTCGGAGGCCCCCCCGCAGCTCGCGACCGCACGGGCCGAGCCGCCGACCCCGCCGGCCTCGGACGAAGGGGCGCCGCCCGACGTGGAGCCTGAAGACCCGATCCTCGGGCCGCGCAGCGCCGTCCCGCCCCTGGTCGCGCTCGATATCGAAGTCGCCGGCGAAAACTGGGGCCGCATCGTCGTCGAGCTCAACGAAGAGAAGGCACCTCTCACCGTCACCAACTTCCTCCGCTACGTCGACGACGGCTTCTACAACGGCACGATCTTCCACCGCATCATCCCGGACTTTCTCGTCCAGGGCGGCGGCTACACCGCCATCGAGCAGCCCAAGACCGAGGGCCTGCGCCGCCCAATTCGCAGCGAGGCCCGCAACGGCCTCAAGAACCTCCGCGCTACCGTCGGTCTCGCCCGCGCCCGTAACCCCCACACCGGCGCCGCGCAGTTTTACTTCAACCTGGCGGACAATCCCCGCCTCGACTATCCCAGCCGCGACGGATGGGGTTACACCGTCTTCGGCAAGGTCACCGAAGGCTGGGACATCGTCGAGCGCATGGCCGGCCTCGAACGGCAGCGGGACCAGACCGGCAAGCCGGTCGATACCACCCCCTCCGAACCGCTCAGCCCCCCACGGATCGTCCAAGCTGTGCGACTGAACGCCCCGACGGCGGCGCCCTCTGAGCCGCCCGGCGTCGAACCGGCACCCCCGGCGAAGCCGCCGACGACCCGCCCTCGGCCTCCTCGTGATCAGCCCGAGCCGTCGCCGGACGACCCGCCCCCAACGTAGAATGACAAATACCACCGGTCGCCGCGGGCGGCGTGCCTGCGGCGCCGGGCGCCACCCGGGCCCCACACAACACGGGTGCCGGCAGCGCCGCGAGGCATCAGCGCGTGTCCACGTCGCATCGGGGCACAGGCTGCGGGAGTGTGGATCATGAGCAAGACATCGGACACCTTCGCCGCGAAAGCCACGCTGTCCACGGCCGGCGGCGCCGTCGAGCTCTACCGCATCGACGCGCTCGAAAAGGCCGGTCTGTGCCGTTTGGCCGATCTTCCCTACTCGATCCGCGTCCTGCTCGAGAGCGTGCTGCGGAACGTCGACGGATTCGCCGTCCTCGACGAGCACGTCCGCACGCTCGCCGCCTGGACTCCCGGCGAACTGCCCGAGCGCGAGCTGCCCTTCATGCCGGCCCGCGTCATCCTCCAGGATTTCACCGGCGTCCCCGCGCTGGTCGACCTCGCCGCGATGCGCGCCGCCATCGCACGCATGGGGGGCGACCCCGACCGGATCAACCCGCTCATTCCCGTGGATCTCGTGATCGACCACTCCGTCCAGGTCGACCACTACGCCCATCCCGAGGCCCTGGCCCTCAACGCCCGGCTCGAGTTTCATCGCAATCGCGAGCGATACGAGTTTCTCAAGTGGGGTCAGAACGCCTTCGCCAATTTCCGTGTCGTTCCCCCAGCCACCGGCATCGTCCACCAGGTCAACCTCGAGTACCTCGCGGGCGTCGTCATCCGCCGCACGCTCGCCCGCGGCCGCAGCCTCGCCATGCCCGACACCCTTGTTGGAACCGACAGCCACACCACCATGATCAACGGGCTCGGCGTGCTCGGCTGGGGCGTCGGCGGCATCGAGGCGGAGGCCGCCATGCTCGGGCAGCCGATGTTCATGCTCACGCCCGAGGTCATCGGGTTTCGGCTGACCGGCGCCTTGCGCGAGGGTGCCACCGCGACGGACCTGGTCCTGCGGGTGACGGAGATGCTGCGCAGCCTCGGGGTCGTCAACAAGTTCGTCGAGTTCTGCGGCACCGGACTGTCCAGCATGGGTGTCGCCGACCGCGCGACCATCGCGAACATGGCCCCCGAGTACGGCGCCACCGTCGGCTTCTTCCCGGTCGACGATCGCACGCTCGAGTATCTGCGGCTCACCGGCCGCAGCGCCGCCGACATCGATCTCGTCGAGCGCTACTGCAAGGAACAGGGCCTGTTCCGCACGGATACCACCCCCGACCCGAAGTACACGCGGATGGTGGAGCTCGATCTTTCGACGGTCGAGCCCAGCGTCGCCGGCCCCAAGCGGCCGCAGGACCGCGTCGCGCTCTCGCAGGTCAAAGCGGCCTTCCGCGCCGCGTTGCAGGCGCCCCTCAAGAATCGTGGCTTCGCGCTGACCCCGGCCGAACTCGGCCGCACCGCCGTAGTCCAGCTCGAATCCGGCCGCGCCACGCTCCGACACGGCTCCGTCGTCATCGCCGCCATCACCAGTTGCACCAATACCAGCAACCCCTCCGTCATGCTCGCGGCCGGCCTGCTGGCCCGCAAGGCCGTCGAGCGCGGTCTCCGCGTCCAGCCCTGGGTCAAGACGTCGCTCGCCCCGGGCTCACGCGCCGTGACGGCGTACCTCCAGGGCGCGGGGCTGACGCCCTATCTCGAGCAGCTCGGCTTCCATACCGTCGGCTACGGCTGCACCACGTGCATCGGCAACAGCGGCCCACTTCCCGACGCCATTCGGGCCGCCATCGGTCGCGAGTTGGTCGCCGTCGCGGTCCTGAGCGGCAACCGCAACTTCGAAGGCCGCGTCAACCCCGATGTCAAGGCCAACTACCTCGCGTCGCCCCCGCTGGTCGTCGCCTACGCCCTCGCCGGCACCATTGACCTCGATCTGCAAACCGAGCCGCTCGGCACCGACCCCCAGGGTCGGCCGGTTTTCCTCCGAGACATTTGGCCCACGCAGGCGGAGATCTCCACCGCGATCGAGAAGTCCGTCGACCCCGAGGTTTTCCGCCGCCACTATGCCGACGTCTTCACCGGCCCGCCCGAGTGGCAGCGTCTGGCCGCCGCCACCGGCCGCGTCTACGAATGGGACGAGGGCAGCACCTACATCCAGGAGCCGCCGTTCTTCGTCGATCTGCCGCCCAAGCCCGCGCCCATCGCGCCCATCCGTGGCGCGCGCTGCCTCGCCCTCCTCGGCGACAGCGTCACCACCGACCACATCAGCCCCGCCGGCAGTATCGATCCCACATCGCCCGCCGGCCGTTACCTCCAGGAAAACGGCGTCGATCCCGCCGACTTCAACAGCTACGGCGCGCGGCGCGGCAACGACCGTATCATGACCCGCGGCACTTTCGCCAACCCCCGCCTCCGCAACCTCCTTGCGCCCGGCACCGAGGGCGGCCTCACGGTCCACCTCCCCAGCGGCAACCAGATGAGCATTTTCGACGCGGCCATGCGCTATCGAGCCGCCGGAACCCCGCTTGTCATCTTCGCCGGCCGCGACTACGGCATGGGCAGCTCTCGCGACTGGGCCGCCAAGGGCACCGCGCTTCTCGGCGTCCGCGCCGTCATCGCCGCCAGTTTCGAGCGCATCCACCGCAGCAACCTCGTCGGAATGGGCGTCCTTCCGCTCCAGTTCGCCCCCGACCAGACCTGGGAGTCCCTCGGCCTCACCGGCCGCGGCTTTTATGACATCCCCGACCTCGACGACCACCTGCGGCCGCTCCAGGAACTCACCGTCATCGGCGACAATCCCGAGACCGGGGCACACGTCGAGTTCCGTGTGACGTGCAGGATCGATACGCCCGTCGAGATTGAGTACTACCGCCACGGCGGCGTGCTCAACATGATGCTCCGGCGGCTCCTCCGCTGATCAAGTGCTCGCGGCGGCCGGCCGGCCGTGTTGACGCCGCCCGCACGGCAGTCCGTCGGCGTCCGGAAACGGCCCGTGGCAACCGGGGCGGAGGCACGTTCCACTTCGGAAACGGGCCGGGTTCCGCAGCCCGACTCGGCCGCCCACGGCCCCGCCCCCGCCCCCATGAAAAAAGCCCCC
>CAZMCT010000057.1:0-23756 GCA_964564785.1 uncultured Planctomycetales bacterium | reverse complement strand
GACGTACCCTGCACGGCCGATACGGCAGTGGCACAGAACGTGGCACAGCCGCCCTCGGCTGTGGGGCACCGCGCTACTGTCGTTGCTCCACCGCCGAGGGCGGCGGTGCCACAGCGGCCGACGGCTCGTCGGCCGGGGAGGACGTACCCTGCACGGCCGATACGGCAGTGGCACCCCTGCCGACCCACGACGGCCCTGCGCGGCTGCGCCGCTGCGGACCGTGCCACCCCCGCCGACCCACCACACGCCTGCGCGGCTGCGCTGCTGCGGGCCGTGCCACCTGGTGGGGTTGGTGGTATATTCCCGCCACGCGGCCGGCGGCGCGTGGCAGCGCGCGGCCGCAGATCCGCACGTCTTCACAGGAGAGTGCACGTGGCCCAGGCACCGGTCAGGCAGGAACCCGCCGCGCTTCGAGGCGGCGAGCTGTTCGGGCATCCGAAGGGGCTATTCGTCCTGTCGAGCACGGAGATGTGGGAGCGGTTCAGTTTCTACGCGATGCGCGGTGTGCTGACGCTGTACGTCGTCAGCGTCGTGCTCGCCAAGATGACCGCCGAGAAGGGGGCCGAGTTCACGGGCGGCATCGCCGATCAGGTCTACGGAGCCTACATGGGCTTCGTGTACTCCGCGCCGTTCATCGGCGGAATGCTCGCCGATCGCCTGCTCGGGCAGCGCCGGGCGATCTACATCGGCGGCGTGCTCATGGCGCTGGCGCATTTCATACTGACGACGCACTCCATCCTGGTCGCCGGCTTGCAGGCGACGCCTGCGCCGGGCGCTCAGCCCGCCGCTGATGTCGCAGCGCAACTGGCGCAATCGCTCCGCGGGACCTTTCGTCCCGAGCAATTGGACTGGCTGTTCTGGACCGGCCTGGGGGTGCTGTGCTGCGGAAACGGCTTCTTCAAACCGAACATCTCGACGATCGTCGGTACGCTCTACACGGCCGAAGACGGACGGCGCGATGCCGCGTTCACGATTTTCTACATGGGCATCAACGTCGGCGCATGGCTGTCTAGCTGGGCCAGTGGTGCCGGGGAGGCGAGGGGCTGGTACGTCGCGTATCTACTGGCGGGACTCGGAATGCTCGTGTCCCTGATCAACATCCTCGCGTTCCGCAAGTGGATTCACGGCCGGGGCCTGCCGCCGGAAGGCGCCACGCTGCTGAAGCCCGGGCCTCTGGGAGTAGCCAATGCCCTTCCGCTGGTCATCGGCATGGTCGCGTTCATCGCGGTGGCCGCATACATGATCTCTCGCCCCGAGTGGGTGCAGAACCTGGCCAAGACGATCGCCGTGGTTGTGCTGATCTACCTGCTGTTCGAATGCTGGCGCGGCACACGCGCCGAGGCCGGCCGAATGATCGTCATCATCGTGCTCTGCATCTTCTCGATGGTGTTCTGGGGGTTCTACGAATTGCAGGGCAGTACGATCATCCGTTTCGCCAAGTTGAACATGGACACGCACTTCTTGGGCTTGAACATGCCCACTGCCTTCGTGGTAAACACCATCAATCCGCTCCTGGTCATCGTATTGTGCATCCCGTTCACCTGGCTGTGGGTCTGGCTCGATCGCAAGCACCTCGACCCATCGACACCGATGAAGTTCGCACTGGGCCTGTTCCAACTCGGTCTTGGATTCTTGGTCTTCTGGTTCGCCGCGAAAGAGGCGGCGGCCGGCGGCAAGGCCAGCATGCTCTACCTCTTGGTCAGCATCTTTGTGTTTACGACCGGCGAGCTGTGCCTGTCGCCGGTGGGCCTGTCGATGATCACCCGGCTTGCTCCGGCGCGCCTGGTGGGCGTGTTCATGGGCGTGTGGTTCCTGTCATCGGCCGTCGCGAACGTCATCACCGGCGGGCTGGTCGGATCGCGCATCCAGGAGTGGGGGTTCGCGAAGATCTTCGTCTACATCGGCGGACTGACGATCGCCTCGTCTGCCCTGCTGTTCATCTTGACACCCTTGCTCAAGCGGCTCATGAGCAGCGGGCCGCGCCCCAACGACGCTGATTCCGGCGAATCTACCTAGTGGCCGCCGGCCTCCCCGGGGCGGCCGCGCTACTGCTGTTCATCCTGAGCCCGCCCCTGCGGCGCGGAATGCACGGGGTCGAGTAGGCGCTGCGGAGCGCGCAGCGCCGAGGCCGGTACCGGGGCCGGCGCTAGAAGGGATACAGGCCGCGGCCGGAGTACGGGTCGTAGTCGTCGTCGGCCCCGTAGGAGTAACCACAGTCAAAGCAGTCGTCGTAAACTTCGTAGCCGCCGAGCCAGACACCGACCTCAGCCCCGTCCTCCTCGGATTCGCCGCCGCGGACATCGATCTCGATCTCACGGTCGCCGTAGGTGTCCACGTCGAGGAAGGGCTCTTGGTCCCCGATGGACAGACTCAAGTCGCATCCCGCCAAACCCGCCAACAATGCCGCCAAAACCGCGCTCGCTCGACGATACATCCTTCACCTCCTCGCTCGTACGGACGGCCCTGTGGCCGCAACCTCCAGTGTATCTCGTGGACGGGTGAACCGGTCAGCGATTTGGGTGGCTTGACGCGGGGAAGCTGGTGGCCGTGGCGGGGGGGCGACCGAGGGCCTGGGGCGGACCAGTGAACGGAAGTTCTTTTACGATAGACGGTTGCGAAGCGGGACGACTCTCGAGTAGTCGAAAGAGGTGTCCGCCCGCGAGCACCATCGCGATCGCAATCCAGGCGATCAGGATCACGCTCAAGCCGGCAGCGAAATGCCAGTGGTGCCCCCGTGGTCGCTCGCCCGCAGGCTGTTCGGGAACGATTACGGGCAGCGCAAGCGAGGCCGCGGCGGGCGGACTCGACGGATGCAACTGTCGCCGCTCCATGAGAGCGCCGGGTTGCGCGGGGCGCATCTGCGGCGTCCCATCCCGGTCGGCCCTGGTCGAGAGGGACGCGGCGAGGGCGGATGGCTCTTGGTTGGCAGCCGGGTGGTGATAGCCGTTCTGCCGCAGGATGCGAAGGATGACTTCGCTTCCCCACTGCTCGACGACCACCCAAGCAGGGGACAGAACGGTCGCATCCGGCTTTGGGCGATGCTCGAACCGCCGTTCAAGCAGTACACCGGTCACACGGCCGCCGCCGGCGTGGGTTCGCACGGCGTCGGCGACGCAGGCGACGGCCTGCTTGTAATTCTGAAGCGCGGTGGCGTGGACGATGCGACGACCGTCGCGTATCAGCACCAGGCGGTAGGTACAGCCGGGTGCTTCCTCGCCCGCCATCGGCCCGAGCCTCCTGGATGCGGCTAGTTACTCGACGACACGTGCTCCGCAGTTTAGCGGGTGAAGTTCGCACGGGGAAGCACACGCGGATGCACCGGGACACGGCTCTCCCGTCGTCGTCTCGAGCCGGTTCGGTCGGAGGAGCGCAGCGCACTGTTGCTTAGCACGACGCAAACAAATGCAACCCGCCGGTGGTTCGCAGTCGGTTGAGAAAGGGGGTGGCGCCGCGCGCGGACATCCGGCCGGGGGTGGGGCCGGCGATGCGACTCGGTCGCGGGAATGTGCGGAAATCACGGGCGAGTGGGGTGAGGAAGAGGCGGGCGGGGGAGTTGAAACCGGACCGTGACGATGCTATATTCAGGATGAAGCAGAGGGAGGAAAGTCGGTATGTTGACTCTGACGCGTAAGACCGAGTATGCGATGATTGCCGTCTGCCATCTGGCGCACACCGGGTCGCGCGTTGTGAGTGCCCGCGAGATCGCCGACGAGCACAACGTGCCGCTGCCGCTGCTGATGAACGTGCTGAAACGGCTGAACCGCACGGGGCAGGTGACGTCGGTGCGCGGGGCCCGGGGAGGCTACGTGCTCAACCAGCGGCCGGAGAGCATCACGCTGGCGGGCCTGATCGAGGCGGTGGAGGGACCGGTGCACCTGGTGCGCTGTGTGAACACGGGGAAAGATGGGCGGCGGTGCGAGCGGAGCGGGCAGTGTTTTATTCGCCGCTCGGTTGTGAAGGTGCACGAGCGGCTGCGGAAGTTCCTGATGGGGGTTACGATGGCCGACTTGGCGTTTGACGAGCACAATCCGCCGATGGACCCGGCCCGGACGATGGTGAAATGAGAGTGTACCTCGACAACAACGCGACCACCCGCGTCGACGCGCGGGTGCTTGAGGCGATGCTGCCGTACTTCTGCGAGAAATACGGGAACGCGGCCTCGCGCAGCCACGCCTTCGGGTGGGAGGCGGAGGAGGCGGTCGAGACCGCCCGGAAGCAGGTGGCGGCCCTGATCGGGGCCGACCCGCGCGAGATCCTGTTCACCAGCGGCGCGACCGAGGGGAACAACCTGGCGATCAAGGGCGTCGCGGCGATGTACGCCGACAAGGGCAAGCACATCATCACCCAACCGACGGAGCACAAGGCGGTGATCGATCCGTGCAAGCACCTCGAGCACCACGGCTATCGCGTGACGTACCTGTCGGTCGATCGCATGGGGCGGATCGATGTGGGGCAGCTCGCGGAGGCCATCAAGGACGACACGATCCTCGTCTCGATCATGCACGGCAACAACGAGATCGGGACGTTGCAGCCGATCGCGGAGATCGGGCGGCTGTGCAAGGAGCGGGGCGTCTTGTTCCACACCGACGCGTGCCAGACGTTCGGCAAGGTGCCGATCGACGTGCAGGCGATGGGGATCGACCTGCTGACGTGCAGCGGGCACAAGCTGCATGGGCCGAAGGGTGTGGGCGCGATCTACGTTCGCCGACAGCGGCCGCGGGTGCGCTGCGAACCGCTTCTGCACGGGGGCGGGCACGAGCGCGGCATGCGCAGCGGCACGCTGAACGTGCCGGGCATCGTCGGGTTGGGTGCGGCGGCGGAGCTGGCCCGGCAGCACCTGGACAGCGAGCCGGCGCGGATCGCGGCCCTGCGCGACCGGTTGTGGCAGGGCCTCAGCGCGCAGCTCGACCACATCACGCTCAACGGCCACCCGACCGAGCGCACGCCGAGCAACCTGAACGTCTCGTTCGCGTACGTCGAGGGCGAGAGCCTGATGATGGGCTGTCCCGAGATCGCGGTGTCCAGCGGCTCGGCCTGCACCAGCGCGTCGCTCGAGCCCAGCTACGTGCTCAAGGCGATCGGCGTCGGGGACGACCTGGCGCACAGCAGCATCCGCTTCTCGGTCGGGCGCTTCAACACCGAGGCCGAAATCGACTACACGATCGAGCGCGTGGTGGCCGCCGTCCGCAAGCTGCGGGAGATGAGCCCGCTGTACGAGCTGGCGCAGGAGAGCCTGGAGGCGCGCCCGGCAACCTGAGTCGCGTGTTGGGAGCAACGTGGATGCCGTACAACGAGAAAGTCATCGATCACTTCAATCACCCGCGCAACGTCGGCTCGCTCGACCGCCACAGCGACAACGTCGGCACCGGAATCGTCGGCGCGCCGGAATGCGGCGACGTGATGAAGCTCCAGATCCAGGTCGACGAGCACGACCGGATCATCGATGCCCGCTTCAAGACCTTCGGCTGCGGGTCGGCCATCGCCTCCAGTTCGCTGGCCACCGAATGGATCAAGGGCCGCAAGCTCGACGAGGCGCTGGAGATCAAGAACACGGACATCGTGCGCGAGCTGGCCCTGCCGCCGGTCAAGATTCACTGTAGCGTCCTGGCCGAGGATGCCATCCGGGCCGCCGTGGCGGACCTGAAAGCCAAGCGCGCGGCGCGCTTGGCGGGCGGGCCGGTGCCCGCGTCGACGCCGCTATCATCCAACGGAGCAACCGCGCGGGGCGCGGCGCCCGGGGCGGGGGGCGCCGCGCGCGATGGAGATGCCAACGTATGAACCCTGTCGAAATCGTTCCGCCCGACGCCGGCCAGCAGGTCGCAGCCCGCGGCCGGGCCCGACCCGCGACCGAATCGGAAGGCGTCCGACTCACGCCGCTCGCGGCGGAAAACGTGCGCAAGTTCATGGCCAAGACGGACAGCCCGGCCACGCAGTATCTCTACGTGGGCGTCAAGGGTGGGGGGTGCAGCGGGTTGACGTACATTCTGGACCTGCGCGACGAGCGCAGTGCGCCGGTGGCGGAAACGGACGAGGTATTCGAGTCGCACGGGGTGGTGGTGGTGTGCGACCTGAAGAGCTACATGGTCGGCAACCTGTCCGGGACCGAGATCGACTTCCAGGACGGCATGATGGGGCGCGGGTTCACATTCAAGAACCCGAACGCCAAGCACTCGTGCGGCTGCGGGTCGAGCTATTCGGCATAGCCGCGGTGGGGATGTGGGAAGGCGGGCAGGTCGGACGCGGTCCGCCTCACCCCCTCGTCCTTGCATTCGTCAGACAGTGCGGAGGCGGCGGACGGATACGCAGTTCTCCAGCTCGGCTCCGGCCAAATGCCGCGCGTGCCACGGCCCGATGGCCTCGCCGATCTTCTGTGACAACTGCCGCAGCCTGCACCCGGCCGAGGGGCTGACGCATTTCGACCTGCTCGGGCTGGCGCCGCGCTATGAACTGGACGCGGCCGTCGTTCGGCAGAAGTACCTCCAGATTTCCCGCGGGGTGCACCCCGACCAGCACGCCGACGCGGCTGACGCCGAAGCGAGTCTGCGGCTGACCGCCCGGCTGAACGAAGCGTATCGGGTGCTGTCCGACCCGGTGCTGCGGGCGGAGTACCTGCTGGAGCTGGCCGGCGGACCGTCGGCGGCGGCCAGCCGGGCGGTGCTGGACGGCGTATTGGCGCAAAGCATGTTGCTGCGGGAAGAGCTGAGCGAGGCGCTCACGAGGGCCGACGCAGCGGCGCTGGAGTGCTGCCGGGCCACGGCGCAGGGCGAGTACGACCGACTGCGGGCACGGATCGCGGCGCTTGCGGCGCGGCTGCCGGGTGAGGCCCCGCTGCGGGACGAACTGCGCGCGACGCTGAACTCGATCAAGTATTACCAGAAAGTCTTGGCGGAGGCGCCGACCCCGCTCACAACGTGACCAGGTAGCAGGGTAACCACCGGTGGCAGATCGCGTAGCCGCGGGCAACTCGCAGTCGTCCGGACCGCCGCAGTGGGTCAGGCCCTTGCACTCTCCCGATGTCGCTCAGCGGGGGCCGGCGTGATGAACGACGAACCCATCGTGGGCATCGACCTCGGCACGACCTTCTCGCTGGTCGCGGTGGTCGACGAGGGCGGGCCGCAGGTGATCCGCGACCAGCGCGGCGAAGGGCGACTGCCGTCCGTCATCGGCTTCGTACCGCAGCCCGGCGGCCCTCCGCGGCTGACGATCGGGTGGGAGGCACGGGCTCACGCGGTCGAGAACGCCCAGGCCACCGTCTATTCGGTCAAGCGACTCATCGGTCAGAGCTGGGAGGATATCCGCGCAGACCTGCCGTTCCTGACGTATGCCGTGCGACCGGGCCCGCGCGACACGCTCCAGGTCGAGATCGACGGCCGCGGTTATACCCCCGAGGAGCTCTCGGCCCTGATTCTCCGTGAGCTGAAGGTGCGGGCCGAGCGGCACCTCGGCCGGCCGGTCGGCAAGGCGGTCATCACGGTGCCGGCGTATTTCGACGATGCGCAACGGCAGGCGACGCGCGACGCGGGGCGGGCGGCGGGGCTCGACGTGGTGCGGATCGTGAACGAGCCGACGGCGGCCGCCCTGGCGTACGGGATCGGTGTGGAACGGCCGACGGGCGGCCGGGGGGTGACGCGCGGCTTCTCGCTGCCGACTCCGACGTGCGGGACGACGTCGGCCGCGAAGGGCTCGGCGGAGAGCGGCCAGACCGTCGCCGTGTACGACCTGGGTGGCGGCACGTTCGACATCTCGATCCTCCGGCTGGAGGACGGTGTGTTTCAGGTGCTCAGCACGGCGGGCGACACGCACCTGGGGGGCGACGATTTCGACCGGGTGCTGATCACGCTCGTGACGGACGAGGTGGCGGCGCAGTTCGGCGTGTCGATCACCTCACCGAACACCAAGCAGGCGCTGCGGACGCTGGCCGAGCAGGTCAAGATCCGGCTGAGTGAGAGGCTCGACGCCCAGATCGAGCTGGACCTGGGCCGCGACCGCGTCTATCGCCGCACCGTGACGCGGGCCGAGTTCGAGCAGCGTACCGCGTCGCTGGTCGAACGGACCATCGCGCTCTGCGAACACGCGCTGCGTGACGCGGGCCTCACGCCGGCCGATATTCATCAGGCGATCCTGGTCGGCGGCTCGACGCGTCTGCCGGCCGTGAAGCAGCGCGTGGCCGAGCTGTTCGGCCGGCCGCCGTACACCGCGCTCAACCCGGACGAGGTCGTAGCGCTGGGCGCCGCCATCCAGGCTGCGATTCTGTCCGGCCGACAGGCGGACCTGCTGCTGCTCGACGTCACGCCCCTCTCGCTGGGGATCGAGACCATGGGCGGGGCGGTGGGCAAGCTGATCGTTCGCAACACGACGATCCCCTGCCGGGCGACGGAGATGTTCACGACCTTTGTCGACGGACAGACGGCGATCAAGATCAACGTGCTTCAGGGCGAGCGCGAGCTGGCCCGCGACTGCCGGGCCCTGGGCGAATTCGTGCTCGCGGACATCCCGCCGATGCCCGCGGGCTTCCCGAAGGTCGAGGTCGAGTTCCTGATCGACGCGAACGGGATTCTCAACGTGTCGGCCCGCGAGCTGCGCAGCGGGCGGCAGGCCGGCATCCAGATCATCCCCAACCGCGGGCTGACGCGCGACGAAGTCCAGCGCATGACGCGCGACAGCATCGCCCACGCCCGGGCCGACATCGACGCCCACCGCCGCATCGACCTGCTCAACCAGGTCGAGTTCGACCTGCACAAGACGCGCCAGATGCTCGAACGCGTCGGTGATCGGCTGCCGCCGGGTGAGCGCGAACGGATCGAGCGCGAGATGGCCGAGTTGCGGGCCTTCGCGGGGCAGGCGACCGACCTCGACGAGTTGTATCGGCGCCTGACCGCCTTCGGCCACGGCACGCTGCGCCTCGCGGAGCTGGGGATTGGCGCCGCGCTGTCGGACGCGACCGACGGCTGAGGGTCTGCCCCGGCCGGCCGAAGAGCGCGGCGCGGCGGTCGTTCCGAGCAGCGCAGCGACGAGGAAACTGGCCGCGCAGGCGCGATGCCGCACTCGCTGCGACGGTCCCGAAATTCGAGCTCCCGCGACACGCGGCCCGCGCCCGTCCTGGGCTGCGGTTCGGAGTGACCGCCGGCGCCGCTCGGTCTGCCGGGTCGAGGCGGTCCGCCCGCTCCGTTGCTACACCTCGAACCCCGCCCGCCTGCGGGCTTCGAGACATTGCGGATCGCCCGGTTGCAGATAGCGACACAGGTACGGCCGCTGGGCGTAGATTCCGCAGCGGCAATCACCCAGCGGGCCTTCCAGCGCCTGGCAGCGGTCGGTCTGCGGGTCGCGGGCCATGAAGCGCGCCGCCAGCCCGGCCCGCGGCTGGTAGAGCACCGTCAGGCGCTCCAGGCCCGGCTGTGATTCGTAATGCTCGGCCTCCGCGTCGGTCAGCAGCACGTCGATGCCGACGCAGCACGCCCCGCATTTCCGGCAGTCGTACCTCGGCCGCGCACTCAAGCAACGCCTCCGCACTCATGGTAGCCCCAAATCGGTACGCTGTGTCAGCCGAGCGTGGAAGGTGGCGTTCGGCCCGGTCCCGGTGGCCCCGGTGCACAGCCGGTGCGGCAGTGCCGCCGCCGACTATACTCGGTTGACACGCGCAGCGTGCATTCGCAGAATCTCCCACGGTGACGGGCGTCGAGAACGCGGGCCGGGCCCGGCCGGAGAGTTTCGACCGCGGCGAACATTTCGGACGAGGAGAAACAGCATGACGCGCCTGTTCGAGGACGTCACGCGGATTGTTGGCCACACACCGCTGGTGCGCATCAACCGTCTGATCACGGGCGGGGCGGCGGTGTACGCGAAGCTGGAGTTCTTCAACCCGCTCAAGAGCGTCAAGGACCGCATCGGCGTAGCAATGATTGAGGACGGGTTGGCAAAGGGGCACGTCCGCCCGGATACGACCATTATCGAGCCGACCTCCGGCAACACCGGAATCTCGCTCGCGTTCGCCTGCGCCGCCCGCGGACTACGCTGCATGCTCACCATGCCCGAGAGCATGAGCATCGAGCGGCGGCGCGTCCTGCGGCAACTCGGGGCCGAGCTGGTGCTCACGCCCGCGGCCGAGGGCATGCGCGGCGCGATCGCCCGGGCCGAACAGCTCGTAGCCCAAACGGCCAACGCCTGGATGCCGCAGCAGTTCAAGAACCCGGCCAATCCCGAGATTCACCGCCGCACCACGGCCGAAGAGATCTGGAAGGACACCGACGGCCAGGCCGACATCCTCGTGGCCGGCATCGGCACCGGCGGGACCATCACCGGCGTGGGTGAGGTCATCAAGGGCCGCAAGCGCTCCTTCCAGTGCATTGCGGTCGAGCCCACGCATTCGCCCGTGATCACGCAGAAACGGGCCGGCCAGCCGCTCCAGCCCGGCCCGCACAAGATTCAGGGGATCGGGGCGGGCTTCATTCCCGACGTGCTCAACCTCGACATCATTGACGACGTGGTGCAGGTCAGCAATGACGACGCGTTCGCCTGGGCTCGCCGCGCCGCCCGCGAGGAGGGCATCCTGTGCGGGATCAGCTCCGGCGCGGCCCTGGCCGCGGCCGACCAGGTCGCCCACCGGCCCGAGCACAAGGGCAAGACGATCGTCGTCATTCTTGCCTCCGCGGGCGAGCGCTACATCTCGACCGCGCTGTTCGACGAATGAGCCCCGACGGGCGCGGCGGCCCTGCGGCGTGTTCCGATGTTTCCGTGCCGGCGTGACGTTCCGGGCGTCGCTTGTCGCGCTTCGAGGGCGGAAACGCGGTCGTGTTGGAAGCTCCCCCCGCGGACCGAACGGGTCGGCCACGTCGCCCCCACATCGCGGTCCTCGGCTGGACACGCGTGCCGACCTCGCCCATCCTGTACGCACGCGGCCCGCGTGCTGGGCCGGCCGGGAGTCGGGCCATGGCCATTCGCCCCACGCGTTTCGCCGGGTTCCACAGTTTCGTTGCCACATTCCTTATGCTCGCGGCCGGGCGCGTAACCGCGCAGCCCGCCACGCAGCCGATCCGTGCGCCCGGCGTGACGCCGCAGACGCTGCCGGTTTCGGGGGGTCAGCCGGCCGGGCTGGACGTGCTGCGCGTGCCCGGGCAGCCGGCGTTCGACCCGGCGAGCTGGGCGCCGGCGGAGGTCCTGAATTTCATCGGCGTGCCCGACTCGCGCCGCGCCTCGGATGAGCTGCGGCGGACCGATCTCTGGGCCCTGACGAACGAGCCGGACGCGCCGCCGCCGCTGGTGCCGTGGGCCCGCGCACTGGGGGAGACGGTGCGGGCCGTCCAGCAGCGGCTCGCCCTGCTGCTGGGCACGCCGGTCGCGGAGCTGAAGAACCCCTTCGGCGGGCCGCTGGCACTGTGGATCGAGCCGCTGGCGGGGCCCGAGCCGCGACTGGGCTTCGTGTTCGCGGCCGACGTTGCCGATGCGGCCTTGATGCGAGCGTACTACGACGCGGCACTGACGCGATTGAAGTCGACCGGGCGACACGAGACGCGTGTGGGCGGCGGGGCCGTCATCGACGTGTTGAACCCGTTGGGTCCGGCGAGCGAGCCTGCGGACGCGGACGAGGGGCCGGCGGAGCTGATGCGCTCGGGCGAGCGGGTCTCGCGGATGCTGGAGGAGCTGTGGCCGGGCGAGGGGCGGCCGGCACGGCTGGCGCTGTGCCTGACGCCGCAGCGGCTGATCGTGGCGACGACGCCGGAGCAGGTGCGGGCGGTGCTGGAGCCGCGGGCGCTGCCGCTATCGGACAACGCGGACTACGTGACGCTGCGCGAGAGTGTCGCGGGCGGCGGCGGGGGGGTACGGGTGTTCGTGAATTTGCCGGGCTGGATGGGACTGCTGCGCCGCGTGGCGCGCCGCCCGGAGCAACGCGAGATCTACGAATGGCAGGCGGCGGTCGGCGGCGAGTCCGTCGGGCCGCTGCTGGGGTCGGTCGAGTTTGGCGGAAGCGGGTGGGACTGGCGCGGCGTCCTGGCCCTGCGGGTGCGGGGCGAGGCGCGCGGGCTGCTGCGGCTGCTGACGTGCGAGAATCGGCCCACGCTGCCGCCGGACACGACGCCGGCCGATGCGCTCTTCTTCGTGCAGACGGCGTTCGGCCCGGCCGAGCTGCTGCGCGAACTGGAGCGCGCGTTCGAGTCGAGCGATCCTGAGCGGGTCGCGGGGATGCGGTCGATGGAGGTCACGCTGGCGACGGGTGAGAAGGTGGCCCTGCGGCGCGACCTGATCGACCATCTGCGCGGGCCGATGGGGACGTGGGTGGCGGTGACGCGGCCGCTCGCGCCCGGCAGCGCCCGCATGCTGATGTCCGTCGGGCACCACGCGGCAACCGCCCTGACGGACTTCTTTGCCGGTCCGCTGGGGGAAGGGCCGCTGGCGCAACGGGCCGGGCAGAAGTTATTCGACCTGCAACCGGCTCCGCCGTTCGTACCGGGGGGGCTGGCAATCGGCGTCGCGCCCGAGCTGCTCTTGGCGGGCACCACGCCGGCCGTCGAGGCGGCCCTGGCGCAAACTCCCGGGACTCGCTTGCAGGAAGTGGAGCGGTGGGCCCGAGCGGCCCGTGCGCTGCCCGAGCAAAGCTGGCTGGTGGGGTATGTCGACGCGGGCGGTCTGCTCCAACTCGTGCTCGATCTGCGCGACGGCGGCGAAGCACTGCGCGGCACGGTGCCGGAAGCCGGCTCGCTCGCGTTGCTGGGGTTGGGGGAAGCGCTGGGCGCAGCGCAGGTGACGCCGGAACTGGCCGCGCAACTCGCCCCGCGACTGGGGCCGCTCGCGTTCGCCGTCGAGACCACCTCGTGCGGGCCGCGACTGACGGCGGTGCAGTTGCGGGCGGATGAGCGTAAAGACAGGAACCCGTGACATCGCGAAAAGCGTGCACGGCGTTTGCTCGTCGTTGCGGTCTCACGTGTTCGTGTCGTCGCATCGGAGTAGCGCGTCGACCGTCACGTGCGCGAGATCCGGCGCGAGCGGCCGGACGCCGGGTAGCGTGGTGGGCGTGCCGATGCCGAACACCGCCATTCCGGCCCGGCGGGCGCTCTCCACACCGGCCAGCGCATCCTCCACGACCAGGCACTCAGCGGGCCGCAGGCCCAGCCGCTGGGCCGCGAGCAGGAAGACTTCGGGATCGGGCTTCGAGCGGCGGATCTGATTTCCGTCGACGACGGCGTCGAACAGCGGCCAAAGCTCGAGCCGCTCGAGGATCAGCGACGTGTTCTTGCTCGACGACCCCACGGCCGTCTTGAGGCCCCGGCGGCGGAGCTCGTGGACCGTCGCGAGCGCTCCGGGCAGGAGGTTGGCGGGTGTGAGCCGGCCGAGCAGCTCGCGGTAATGATGGTTCTTGCGTTCCGCCAGGGCCAGCTTCTCCTCGGGCGTGTACTTGCGCGGAGAGCGCTCCAGCACGATCTCGAGGCTCTCCATGCGGCTGATGCCGCGCAGCCGCTCGTTGGTGGCGCGGTCGAACGGAATGCCCTCGGCTGCCGCCAGCTGCTGCCAGGACTGAAAGTGCAGCTCGTCGGTGGTAACGAGGACGCCGTCCAGATCGAAAATGACGCCGCGGATCATGAGGGCTCCCGCTCGGGTTTCCGTGCGCCAGTGTACTCGGCCGACGGGCGCGATGCGCGTTCCGGGCCCGACGGGCGCGTCGATGGCGGCCGAGGGGCGGTGACTTGTCAATGCGCCGCGGGGCCGCGAGACTGGCGACATGGACACCCTGGCTCGATATCTCACACCCGAGCAGGCGGCCGAAGCGCTGCGCTGCACTGCGGCCGATCTCGGCACGACCGAGTTCGCCCAGGTTCGCAACCTCGCGTTCATCCCCGCGCGCACGGAGCTATATCCGCTGGCGCCCCGCGTCCGGCCGCCGCTGCCGCGGGTTGTCGCCTACGTCGTTGACATGGACGGCACGAGTACCACCACCGAGCCGCTCGCGCTGCACGCCCTGGAGTACATGGTGCGACGCGTCACGGGTCGGCTGACGCCCGCTGATTGGGCGGGTCTGGACGAACAGCTCGACTACCCGCACGTCATCGGCAACAGCAACTTCCGGCACACGGAGTTCCTGTTGGCGCGCTACCGCGCGGACGTCCGCCTCGAGCCGTTCCGGCAGGCGTTTTTCGAGGCCGTCTGCTGGACGCTGGCGTGCATGAGCGACGCGCAGCGCCGCCGCGACGTGACGCAGAATGCGCGCCTCTGCGGGCTGTCCGACCTGCTCTCCGACCCCGACTTCCAGCGGCTCGTGGCCGGTGGCACCGTGGATGCCGACTGCGTCGGCTCGCTGGTGCGCCCGTTCGTCGCCCGCTACGGAGGCGCCTTCCGGCCGCAAAGCAGCGGCGAGGTCGCGGCCGCGCTCGACATCTACTACATGCGGTATCACGCGATCCTGCGCGAACTCGAGCGGGGGCAGGGCGAACGACTCGCCCGGGAACTGCTCGGCCCCGGCCGCGGGCGGCTGGTCGAGCCGATGCCCGGGTACGAGGTGTTCATCCCGCTGATCAAGGGCTGGCTGGGCGCCGAGGCCGATGCGCTCTACGAGCCGTTGCGGGCGGAATTGCTGAATCACCCGGAGCTCGGGCACACCGCCGCGGAGCTCGACGCGTGGCGGCCGCGGCTGGCGCGGCTCGCGGAGCGCTTCCAACGCGCGCCGGCGCGGGTGGGGCTGGTGACGGCGTCGATCGGCTACGAGACGCACGCGTGCATGCGCGAGGTGGTGGCGGTGATGCGCGCGCGGGTTGCGGGCTGGCCGGTGCCGGCCACGGTGCGCGGGCGGCTGGCGGCCGAGTTGGCGGACTACCGGGCGGTGTTCGACGGCTTCGCGTGCGCGTCGGATGTGTGGGAAGGTCGGCTGAAGCCGCACCGTGATTTGTATAGCGTGGCGCTATATCAGATGGGCGTGCCGGGGAGCGACTACGGACTGTGCGTGGGGCTGGAGGACACGGAACCCGGCATCATCGCGCTGCGGGCCGCGGGCGTCGGCTGCGCGGTGGCGCTGCCCAACCGCGACACGCGGGGGCAGAACTACGCGGCCGCGACGGAGGTGGTGCGCGGCGGGTTGCCCGAGTTGATCCTGGCCCGCAACCTGCTCCTGACCGAGGAATGAGCGGCACATGCAGTTTCCCGCCTTGAGCGACACGATCGTGGCGGTCTCGAGCGCGTGGAATCCGGCGCCCCTGGGGATCGTGCGGCTCAGCGGGCCCGAGGCGTTCGCGCTGGTTGGGCGTTGGGGGGTCGAGCCGCGGCCGGGCCGGCTGCCCGCGTGCAGCGACGTCCGGCTGGCGATCGAGCCGGAGGTCGCGCTGCCGGCGACCATACTGTGGTTTGCCGGCCCACGCAGCTACACCGGGCAGGACGTGGTCGAGTTGCACACGGTCGGCTGCCTCCCGCTCCTGCGCGCGCTCTGCGAGCGACTCATCGAGTGGGGCGCGCGGCCGGCGCTGCCCGGCGAGTTCACGGGTCGGGCGGTGCTGAACGGGCGCCTGGCTGCGCGGCAGGCCGCGGGCGTACTGGCACTGATGCGCGCCACACACGAGGCGGAAGCCCGCGACGGGCTACGCTGCGCCCGACAGTCACACACCGCGGGTTTGGCGTTGGTCGTGGATCAGCTCACGAGCGTCTTGGCACGTCTGGAGGCCGGCATCGACTTCGTGGACGAGGAGGACATTCGTTTCATCACGCGCGACGAGCTGCGGTCCGCGCTTGGCGAAATCGGACGAACGCTCTCGTCCCTGGCCAACTCGCCGCTGGACCCGCGGGCCGGCCGCCCGCACGTGGCCCTGTTGGGCCAGCCGAACGCCGGCAAGAGCACGCTCTTCAACGCGCTGGTCGGCTCCGAACGCGCGCTGGTGTCGCCCGTGCTGGGAACGACGCGCGACGTGATTTCGGCCGAGGTGGACCTGGAGGGGATTCGCTGCGTGTTGCAGGACACTGCGGGCCTCAACGATTCGAGCATCGAGCTTGACGAGGCTTCACGCGACGCGGCAGAGCGGGCGGCCCGGCAGGCGGACGTTGTCATCTGGGTTCATCCCGTCGATGAGCCTTGGGCCGAGCGTGATGCAAGCGTCGTGGCGCGGTTTCCCCCTGAACAACTGCTCATCGTTCGGAGCAAGTGTGATCTGCCGCCGCGCGGACCGCAGCCGGACGGTTTGTGCGTGAGTGCGGTCACGGGGGCAGGACTGGAGTTGGTGCGTAGTGCGGTGGCGGAGCTGCTACGCGGGCGCGCTGCGCGTGGGGGTTCCTCGCATGCTGGGGTCGAGACTGCGGCAGAGGCTATAAGTAACGCTATGGAAATAGTTTGCGATCTCGACCATGAGTTGCCCGTGGAACTCATTTCGCTCGAGCTCAGGCGGGGACGTGCTGCCTTGGAGGATCCGGGAGCAGTTGCGGCAGATGAGGAAATCCTGGACAAGATTTTCTCTCAATTCTGCGTTGGCAAGTGACTTATGAACAAATGGTAGAAAAAACGTGCAGGGGCCGGGAACTTTTTTGACCGCTCGGTTGTACTATAAATGTGCCCGGTGGCGTCGATTAGGCCAGCAGGCCGAACGGAGCATGGCACGAACGGCCAATTTCACTAAACTCTACGGGCCGTTCGGACGATAACTCTGGACGGAAAGCGGAATGGCCAGGGCGTTGACGGCAAAGGCCACTGGCGCTATACTAAAGGAGGTTTTATAGAGGACCTTGCTTCGGCGGGGTCGGCTGTACCTAGCTTCTTTCCCCTCCGGAGAGCACCGGGACGCCTTCGGGCCCCTGGTGCCCTCTTTTTTTGTGGACGCGGGGCGTCGTGTGGCACGGCGCCACCCCGCACGGCGGAAAAGCGCAGGTCAAACGCGGCGGGCGACTTTCGGCTTGACAGTGCGCGGGTGCGTTCATGTAGTGGGCGGGCGGCGGACGCCTGTACTCGCGGAGAACCGGTCGGGCCGGCCGCGAGTTCCAAGGGTCGGCCGCCCGGAGCAGGGAGCCCGCTATGCCGCTTGTGGATCTTCGCGCTCAGGCCGTTCGTCGCGACCCGGAGCAGTTGCTTCGCCACCTCCAGACGTTTCAGCTCGACCTCAAGTTCTCGGCGGGCATCTGGTTCTTCTCCCCCCCCAACAGCCGGTTCCACGAACGTTACGGCGATGCGCTGGACATCGAGCAACGGCTCGAGAGGGCGGCGTCGCTGGCCGCCCACGGGCTGAAGGCGATCGAGGCCCACTACCCCAACGAAATCAACGAGGACAACCTCGACGTGTGGAAGGCGTTCAGCCGGTCGAGCGGAATCCGCGTGCTGACCGTGATTCCGTTGCTATTCTGGGACGACATGTTCGAGTGGGGCTCGCTGTCGAGCCCGCTGGACCAGCCGCGCAAGGCGGCGATCGAGCGCACGAAGCGGGCGTTGTTGCTCAACCGCGAATTGCAGACGGATTTCGCGATCGTCTGGCCGGGGATCGACGGCTACGAGAACCCGTTCGGCGTGGATTTCGCGGGGATGCGGGCGCGGTTTGCCGAGGGCCTGGCGGAGGCGATGGACGCGGTGCCGGGTGTGCGAGTGGCCTTCGAGCCCAAGCCGTACGAGCCGCGCGGGCACATTCTGTTCGGTACGACGCCCGAGGGGCTGCTGCTCGGCCACCACGTCGAGAGTCTGCTGAAAAACAGCGAGAACCGCCGGCTGATCGGCGAGGGGCACGCCCTGCTGTGCCTCAACCCCGAGATCGGCCACGTGCTGATGGGCTTCGAGGACCTTGCCTACGCATATAGCTGGCCGCTCTCGGAGGGCCGCCTGGCGCACACGCACTGCAACAGCCAGCCGCTGGGGAATTATGACCAGGACCTGAACGTGGGCGTGATCGGGCCCGAGCAGCTCGAGGCGATGCTCTACACGCTCAAGATGCACGGCTACACGGGCTACTTCGGGATCGACATCAACCCCGAGCGGATGCCGGTGGAGACGGCCATTCGGAACAGCATGGATGCGTTGCGGGCCGCGAACGACCGCATCAACGAGCTCGACCACGAGGCGATCCTCTGGTCGCAGCAGCACCCGGACAAGTCCCGCGGTTGGCTCGAGGCATACCTGGTGCGTGCCCGGGCGCCGCACCCCGAGCGTCTCGCGCCGCTGCCCAAGCTGCGCTAAATCCGTCGAGCCCGGCACGAGGCATGGCGATCGCAACCCGAGCCTGAAACCTGAGCGAGAGCCGGTGCAATCGAGCGTGCTTTCGGGCATTGTCGTTTCGCGGAGCGCAGCGGCGCGCAGTCTGGCTGCGGGCGATCGGGGCGTGCGCGGAGCTGGTGCGCTTACTGAAGCGACCCAACGTGGCTGAGCGAATTGTCGGCGTGATCGTGATCGTGCCGCTCTTGGCCGTCATCAGCGTCGGCCTGGCTTTCGCAGCCGACGGCGAATTCGTCGAACTGTCAATCCCGGCCGTGCCTGTGAGCGCGCTCGTGATTGCAATCGGCCTCGTGGTCAGTGCGATCGGAGCCACCGCCGGTGCAGTGTGTTGGATGGAGCGCGTCGCCGTTGACCGGCGACTCGCGGCCAGCGCGGAGCCCCCGGCGCGGCCACGACTGCTCGTGCTCCTGCTCGACGGCGTCGCGTTCGAACGCATCGACGCCCTGTATCGGGCCGGAAAGTTCCGGGCCTTCGGCCCGCCGGCACGCCTGATTTCCGTCTTCCCCACGCTCACCGACCCCGCTTACGACCTGCTCTTCGGCACCGGACCCACCCCGGGATACGAGGCCGGCCACTTTGACCGCGGGCGCAATCGCCTCCGGCCCGCCCTGCTCGACTACCTCCGCGGCCGCAACGAACACTGGGTCCGCCACTGCGACTACCGCCTGAGCTTCATCGAGGATGCGGTCATGTACCTCCGGCCCCGGGCAGTGTGGCGGAGTGAGCTGCGCCGAGCCCGTCGAACACTGGACGAACGCCTGGCCGCGGGGCAACGACAAGTTGCGCTTTACCTGCTGAGCACCGACGGGATCGGGCACATGCTTCGGCCGACCGAAATCGAGGCGGAGCTGGCTCGGCTCGACGCGTGGATTTCCGAGGCCCGCGAAGATTATCCGGACGTGGAGATCGTCATCCTGAGCGACCATGGGCTGGGGCGCGTTCCTGACGGCTGGCCGTGCGTGCGGCGTTTCGACCTGCCGGGCGTTCTCCGCTCGGCGGGGTTGCGCGTCGCGCGGCGGCTGCGTCGGCCGGGTGACGTGGTGGTACCGTGCTTCGGGCTGCTGGATGTGGCGCGGTTGCACGCATTCGATGCGCAAACGCGGGAGCGTGCAGTTGAGGCGCTGCGGGGCCGGCCGGAGGTCGAAGCGCTCGCGGAGCGCTCGGGCGAGACGCTGCGCGTGTTTGCTGGGGTGGCGGAGGCGCGTGTGCGGCGGCGGGCGGGAATTAGTGTAAGCCTGGATGAATCATACAGTTACGAACAAGTCGCGGGCGATCCGCTGGGACTGGAGCCGGCGGTCGCGCTTCTGAGGTCGCAAAACGAGATCGACGCGGAGGGTTTCGCGCGCGCCGGCGCGTGGCTCCGGGCGTCGGGCGAGCTGGCGTTCCCGGCCGCTCCGCAGCGGTTATGGGAGGGGCTCTTCGGGCTGTGCGTGGAACAACCGGATGTGGTGGTCAGTCTAACCGAGCGGTGGTTCGTGGGGAGCGGACTACTGTCCGGGTTGGTCCGGATGCAGGGCACGCACGGCGGGTTGCACCGGCGGGACAGTGAGACGTTCGTCATGACGACCCGGGGGCCGTTGGCATCTCCCCTCGACCTGCGTGGGGTCGCGGCGCTACTGCGTGGGGAGTATGGATGGCGAGCGGACAAGCACGGGCCCCGCGGGGCGACGAGCTGAGCGCGGCCCGGGATGGCGACCCGGCGGTACTGAGGTCGGCCGGCACTGGTCCGATGGGGTACACTATAGAGGCAGGTCGCGGGGCCTGGCCGCGGCCACAAGGAGACGTGTCATGTTCCGCAAGATGGTTCTGGCAGCGCTGGTGGTCGCGCTGGGAGCTACCACCCTGGCACAGGAGGCCGGGGCACAGCGCAGGCAGCCGCGGGCGAGAGTGCGGAGCACGGTGGACATCCTGAACACGCGGATGCCGGAGGTGACGTTCCAGGACACGCCGCTCGAGCAGGTGATGGACTGGTTGGCGGATTTCACGCAGCTCAACGTGTCGGTGCGTTGGCAGACGCTGGCGGATGCGGGGGTGGAGCGGGATACGCCGATCAGTATCCAGGCACGGAACCTGCGGCTAAGTCAGGTGCTGTGGCTGATCATGAACGAGGCGGGTGGGACGGACTTGAAGCTCGCATACCGTGCGAGCGGCTCGCTGCTGATCCTGTCGACCGAGGATGATCTCAGTCGGGAGATGATCACGAAGATCTACGATGTGTCGGACCTGCTGGTGCGCATCCCGCGGGCGTCGCGGCAGAGCGCGTTCAACGTAACGCAGGGGATGGGTCAGGGCGGCGGTTCGGGCGGCGGCGGAGGAGGGATGTTCCAGCAGGGCCAGCAGCAGCAACAGCAGGACGACTACAACCGCGGGGGAGCGGGTGGGCAGGGCACCGACCCGCAGATGGAACAGCTCGTGGAGCTGATCATCCAGACGGTCGAGCCGGATTCGTGGCGGAACAACGGCGGGCTCGGCACGATCATGCCGTTCCAGCGCACGCTCGTGGTGCGCAACACGCTGCTGGTGCACCAGCGGCTGGGCGGCTATGTCACCGAGGACGAATTGCTCAGCAAATAACCGGTTGCGGGGGGGCGGCATCGCCCGTCGCGCCGGTCCGAGACCTGCATGCCAAGACCGCTGCCTGCACACCTGTCCGCCGTGATCCTGGGCAAGGTTCCCGGGCCGGACGAGTTGCTCTCGCTGTTCCTGTGGTTCGGGGCGGCGGCGGTCGCGGCCGTGGCCGGCTACTGCGTGGTGCTGGCGGTGCGGCGCTGGGCCCAGCGTGAGGAGCGTGTGCCCACGTTCACGTTCCAGGACCTGCGAGAGATGCGGGCCCGGGGGCAGATTAGCGAGCAGGAATTCGCGTCGATGCGGGACGCGCTGCTGATCCAGGCGGGAGCGACGGCGGGGGAGCCGTCGGATTCGTCCTCCGCCCGTCCCGAGAAACCCAGCCAACCGGATTGACAGGCATTCGGCGGAAAAAGGCGCGAATGGACTGGCCCTCCGGGCGCTCCGGGCAAATCGCGTGTCAGGGGCGGCGGGGGCCGTTATTATCCGTCCTTGAGAAAGCGCGGCCCGTTGGAAATAGGGCGGGGCGTTGCTAGAATGCCTAAGGTTGAGGAATCCAACCTGTCGAGAGGAAGAGAGCCGCAGGCGCGCGACGGCTCTCGGGAGCGTGGGTCAAGCGAGGAGGCTGCATGAGCGGGAGTCGCGGGTCAGCGGGCAATCGCGGGCGCCGGTCCAGCGTGTGCAGTTTCTGTGGCAAGAGCCACCGCGACGCGGGACCGATGGTGGAAGGCGCCAGCGACGTTTTTATTTGCTCCTCCTGCATCGAGCTGTGCCACAACCTGATCCGCGAGGAGCAGCGGCGGGCCGGGAAAGGTCGCCCGAGCCTCAAGAGCATCCCCAAGCCGCGCGAGATCTTCAATTTCCTGAACCAGTACGTGATCGGCCAGGACCTCGCCAAGCGAGCGATCTCGGTGGCCGTCCACAACCACTACAAGCGCCTGGCGCACTCGGAAGCGGGCGAGGATAACGACGTTGAGATCGACAAGAGCAACGTGTTGCTGATTGGGCCGACGGGCTGCGGCAAGACGCTGCTGGCCCGCACGCTGGCCCGCGTGCTGAACGTACCGTTTGCGATCGGCGACGCCACGACGCTGACCGAGGCCGGCTACGTGGGCGAGGATGTGGAGAATATCCTGCTGCGCCTGCTTCAGAACGCGGACTATGACCTCGAGGCGGCGCAGCGCGGCATCATCTACATCGACGAAATCGACAAGATCGGCAAGACGTGGAACAACGTCTCGATCACCCGCGACGTGTCGGGCGAAGGCGTGCAGCAGGCCCTGCTCAAGATGCTCGAGGGCACCATCAGCAACATCCCGCCGCAGGGCGGCCGCAAGCATCCCGAGCAGCAGTACATCCAGATGGACACCACCAACATCCTGTTCATCTGCGGCGGCACGTTCGTGGGACTCGACCGAATCGTGAGCAAGCGGTTGGGCCGCAAGAAGATCGGCTTCAACCCGGACGACCGCGGCCCGGACGAGACAAAGGAACTGGGCCGACTGCTCGAGCACGTCACGCCCGACGACCTGATCGAGTTCGGGATGATCCCCGAGTTCGTCGGACGGGTGCCGATCATCTGCCCGCTGATGCCGCTGGACGCGGATGCGCTGGTGGAGATCATGACCGAGCCGAAGAACGCGATCGTGCGGCAGTACCAGAAGCTGTTCGAATACGAGAAGGCCAAGCTCGAGTTCACGCCCGACGCGCTGCGCGAGATCGCCAACCGCGCCCTGGCGCGTGACACGGGCGCCCGGGCCCTGCGGGCCGTGGTCGAGGAGTTCATGCTCGAGACGATGTTCGAGCTGCCGGAGCTCCAGCCGCACATGATCTACACCGTCACACCGGAGGTGGTCCAAGGGCGGGCCAAGCTGCTGGCCCAGGGCCGGCTCCGCAAGGAATCGGCGTAGGCGCTTCCCGCCCCGATTTACCGCAAAGACGCCGAGAGCGCAGCGGGCCACGGAGAAGGCCGGAAAAAGGTCCGCGCGCCGTGTTTCCGAGAAGGTCGCCGCGGCGATCGACGAGGAATGTGGCTGCGGATGCGGCAACGGCGCGCACGGGGCAGACCGTATCGCGGTCAGCTTCCTCCTCGCTACGCTCGTCGGAGTGGCGAGGCTTTGGGCTCGTCGGAATGACCGCCCGGCTGCGCTTGTCGGGATCACGTCGAGGGCGGCGCATGCGCTCACAGCCGGGTGCGCCGCGTTCGCGCTCACAGCCCCAGCCATGTCCGCAGCGGGTCGGCGCCGGGGCCGCCGGCCAGCAGCGCGGGCCAGAGCAGCGGAGCGAAGACGATGTACGCGATGTGCGTGCCGGTCACGAGATCGTACGCGACCGAGCCCCGCGGTCGACGCCAGAGCTGGATGCGGCCCGGCAGCCCGGGGTCGGGTCCGCGGGGCGGCAGGGGGCGCCCGCGGTCGAGCGCTTCCAGCGTGCGATAGGCGAACGTCAAGCGGCGCCAGACGGTGAAGGAGCACGAGATGGCCATCTGCCAGAGCACGGCCGGGACGTGGCCGCAGGCGCTGCCGATGAGCATGGCGGCGAAGCGTTCGCCGCGGAGCCAGTAGCCGACGGAGCAGTCGTCGAGGAGTTCCTCGGCGCGGGCCTTGACGTAAGAGATGAGCACGCCGTTGCACATGGCGAGGATGGCTAGCAGGAGGTACGTGAGGTTCGCCTGCGGCTGCAAGGCGAAGTGCAGGGCGCAGCCGGTGTAGATGGCCATGTCGCTGAGGCGGTCGACGGAGGAGTCGAGGATCGCGCCGGCGCGGGTGCCGAGGCGGCCAACGCGGGCAACGGCGCCGTCGAGCATGTCGGCGGCCCCGGCGAGGACCAGGAGGAGGGCGGCGAGGGCGGGCCACCAGCTCACGGGGCCGGGCCCGCAGGCGAAGTAGGGCACCTGGTGGGAAGCGCCGAGCGTGAGGCAGTAGCCGGCGGCGCACGTGATCAGGAAGCCGAGCGGCGCGGTGCGGTTCGGCGTCGCGCCCTGGCGGATGAGGGCGCGGGCGAGGTTGTCGCGGGCGGCCGCGACGCGGGCACCGAG
>CAZMCT010000056.1:0-23863 GCA_964564785.1 uncultured Planctomycetales bacterium | reverse complement strand
GGCCGGCCCTGTTCCGGGCCGGCCGCAGACGATGACCTTGGACGACCCGGCCGGACGCGACCGGGTGGAAAACGGGCGGCGGAGGTGCGAACGGTCGCACGTCCGCCGCCGCGTTTTCGCGCTGTGCCGGCCCCCGGCGGTCCGCTAGAACGTCGGCTCGGCCGGGAAGTCCTCCGGCAGGTCAGTCTCGTTGCCGGCCGGGATTTCGAGCAGCGTCATGTCCTGCGTATCGAAGCCCGTGCAGGCCTCCTCCGACAGCTCGCGCGTCTCGAGGTCCACACAGACGCTATCGAAGGTGGCCTCGGCGCCGCCGGCCAGGACGTGCGCCGCCATCAGCAGCCCTTCGCCGCCGAGCAACCAGTGGGCGGCCGATTGGAACGTGGTGTACCCGTACGGGTTCTCCTCGAATTCGCTCGCCGAGCGGACGGTTTTCTCGAGCCCCTCCTCGTCGCTCGAGCGGAGATCGACGCGGGCCGTGCCGTGGTGCAGGCCGTACAGCGGGTGGACCTGGCCGCAGACCCACGCCTGATTCCACTGGTGCGCGTCGTCGGTGCGATCGTACTCGACGAACAGCGTGACCCCCGCGGGGGCGAAGGGGTCGGCCGCGTCGGGATGGACGTAGATCCGGCCGGCACCGAGGTTGTCGTCGCCGGGACGCGCGGTCACCAGTGCGCAGAAGAACGGCTGCCAACCCTCGCCGAGGTCGGTCCACATCCGCAGAGCGACCGGCTCGTCGATCGCGTTGCCCGAGCCGTCGGGCGTGCCGTCACCGTCGATGTCGAAGGCCGCGAAATCGGCCTTGTAAGCAACCTCGATGCCATGCACCCAGAACGTGCCCTCGACCTGCGTCTGATTGGGATCATCCATGTCGTAGCGGATCGCCGCGGCCATCGCGAGCGTGCGGTCCGCGAAACGGTGGAAGCGGTGTACGATGGTGGCCGACGAGCGGACGACCTTTTCGTAGATGTTGAACCCGCCCGGGCCCGGGCCCGAGGCCGTCTGTCGCTTCGCGGCGCCCTCGTCCTCCTCGTCTTCCGGCAACTCGTCAATGTCGAGGCTTACAACTTCGGGCAGGAACTTCTCGACGGCCGCCTCACCCTCGTCATTGATCGTGATATCGGCGGTGTCGCCCTCGTCGTCGCTGCTGTCGCCCTCCTCGGTCTCGTCGCCTTCGCCGACTTCCTCCTCGGTCTCGTCGCCTTCGCCGACTTCCTCCTCGCTGTCGTCGTCTTCAGCGACGTCGTCCTCGACGTCGTCATCTTCGTCGACGGCATCCTCGCCGGCCTCATCGTCGGCGACACTGTCGTCCACTTCGTCGTCACCGGCCACGCTATTGTCGTCGTCGCCGATCTCGCCGCCGCCGTCCGGGACAAGATTCCAGCCGGACAGGTCCAGTGGGCAGCCGCCGGGCAGTAGCATCACTAGCACAAGAGCAACCACAGAGAATCCAAGCCAGGTGCGCATACACTCTCCTTTCATGGGGGTCTCCGACAACTCCCTTTTACTATCGGCCGCAAACGTCAACACTTGATCACGCCGGAGCATGTCGGCCGCCGGCCCGGGGCCGCGCCCTTGCTATACCAGCCAGACGACAGCGAACGACGCCTATTGCGGGCGGGTGATTGTGGGAAGACTGCCTCGGCCAGGACTCGAACCTGGGACCCGCTGATTAAGAGTCAGCTGCTCTACCAAACTGAGCTACCGAGGCCGACCGCGCACGACGGGCGGAGTCACGTATAATATCGCCCCCCGCCGGCGCTGCAAGCTCGGGCGGCCGCCGAGCGCCGCTTACGCGTCATCGGCTGGGCAAGGAAAGGCGCTGTGGCTAGCGTTCGGGTTCTGATCTTGCGGGCCGCGGGTACCAACTGCGACGGCGAAACGCTGCACGCCTGGGAGTTGGCCGGCGCCAGAGGCGAGCGCGTGCACGTGCGGCGGCTGATCGAGACGCCGAGATTGCTGCGCGATTTCCAGGTGTTGACGCTCCCGGGGGGTTTCAGCTACGGCGATGATATCGCGGCCGGCCGGATTCTTGCGGCACAGGTGCAGCGGCATCTCGCGGACGACGTGCACGCATTTATCGACCGAGGTGGGCTGGTGCTGGGGATCTGCAACGGGTTCCAGGTGCTGGTTCAGACGGGGCTGCTGCCCGGCGGCCCCCTGAGCGCCGAACCTGCGCCCCGGGCGGACTCGCCCCGCACCTGCTCGGTGACGTACAACGACCCGCCGGGTTTCCAGGACCGCTGGGTGTACCTGCGGGCCGGCCGCGGGCCGTGCGTGTTTCTCGAACCCGGCCGGGTGTACGAGATGCCGATCGCACATGGCGAGGGACGGGTCGTGTTCGACCGCCCGGCGCGGCTCGAAGCGCTGATCGCGGCGGGTCAGGACGCGCTGCGGTTCACGCGGCCGGACAACGGGCCGAACCTGCACGGCGAGCCCTATAACCCGAACGGTAGCGTGGCGGACCTGGCGGGCGTGTGCGACGCGACCGGGCGAGTGCTCGGGCTGATGCCGCACCCGGAGCGGTTCGTGACGTGGACGCAGCACCCGTGCTGGACATCGCTGCCGGAGCGGGCGGAGGGGGACGGGCTGGCGCTGTTCCGGCGGGCGGTGCGGTGGCTCGGGGAATAGCGAGCAGAATGTCATGCGCGGAGGAGCACGCGCAGCCCGTCATCCCGAGGAGCGCCGCGACGAGGGATTTGGCGGTGGGCGGGGAAGTCGTCCAAATAGCCGGAGATTGGCGACAGTCCACGCCCCGATTCCTCGTCCGTCGCTTGCGGCGAGCTCATCGGAACGAGAGCCCCATGAGCACGCGGGGGAGCGTGCCGGCCGGAAGCTCACGCGACGGAGCGGCGGCGAACCGGCGGGACACCGAGACCCGCATGCGGGGCGCTACAGCAACCCGTGCTTCTGGAGGCGGTAGCGCAGGCGGTCGCGAGAGAGGTTCAGCAGGCGAGCGGCCTGGGTCTGGTTGTTGTTGGTGCGCACCAGGGCCTGCTGGAGCAGGTGGCGCTCGAGCCGCCGCAGCTTGTCGAAGTCGAAACCGTCGGGCGGCAGGGCCAGGTTGTCGATTTCCCACTCCCAGGGGTGACTCTCGGTGCGGCCGAGGACGATGTCGGCAGGGGTAATGACGTTGTCGTGACAAAGCAGCACGGCCCGCTCGATGACGTTGCGCAATTCGCGGACGTTTCCGGGCCAGGCGTAATTGCGGAGCACGGGGAGGACGTCGTCGCGGAGCCGGACGTCGGGCTTCTTGAACTCTTGGGCGAAGCGGGCGACGAAGTGTTGGGCGAGGATGCGGATGTCGTCGCCGCGGGCCCGCAGGGGGGGCAGCGTAATGGTCACCACGTTCAGCCGGTACATCAGGTCGCGGCGGAAGTGCCCCTGTTCGATGGCCTTGTCGAGGTCGCGATTGGTCGCGCCGATCACGCGGACGTCGACCGCGATCTCCTTGGTGCCGCCGACGCGGCGGAACTTGCGCTCCTCCAGGAACCGCAGGAGCTTGGCTTGCAGCGCGGCCGGCATGTCACCGACCTCGTCGAGAAAGACCGTCCCGCCGTCAGCCATCTCCAACAGGCCCTTCTTTTGGGCCTTGGCGTCGGTGAAGGCCCCGCGCTCGTGGCCGAAGAGCTCGCTTTCCAGCAACGACTCGGAGAGGGCGGTGCAGGTGATGTTGACGAACGGGCTGAGGGCCCGGTCGGAGCTGTGGTGGATGACGCGGGCGACGAGGTCCTTGCCGGTGCCGGTCTCGCCCCGCAGGAAGACGGTCGAGACGCCGGTGCGGGCGACCTGCTTGATGGTCTCGAACAGTCGGAGCATCGACGCGTCGCGGCCGATGATGGCGTCGATGCCGTACTGCTCCTGGAGCGTGCGGCGCAGCTCGCGGACCTCGCGGCGAAGCTGGGTGGTCTCGAGGGCCTTGTCGACGGTGACGAGCATCTCGTCCATCTGGAACGGCTTGGCGATGTAGTTGAACGCGCCGAGCTTGATGGCCTCGACCGCGGTCTCGATCGTGCTGTAGGCGGTCATCATGATGACGACCGCGTCCTGGTCGAGCTGCCGCAGGCCGTGCAGCACATCCAGGCCGGTGATGTCGGGCAGGCGGTAATCGAGCAGGATCAGGTCGAACGGGCCGCTCTGGAAGGCGTTGAGCGCGGCCTGCCCCGTCTCGGCTTCGACTACCTGGTAACCGCGTTCCTCGAACTTCTGGCGCAGCGACCAGCGGATCAGGCTCTCGTCCTCGACGATCAAGACGCGGATGGTCATCGGTCCTCTCGCCAGGCTGCGAACAACGTCTCACGCCACGGCGGCGAGACGCCGGAATCACGAGAAGCCGGCCGGGGCTCGTGTGCTCCACGGCCGCCGGGAATGGCGACCGCTTTCCGTGAGAACCCGCAGCTTCCCGTTACGCGTTCGGGAACCCGCGCGGGCCGGTACAGGTCGGGATTCGCCAACCGGTATTCTCCTTCTTCGAGTCTGCGGGCCCGTGGGTGAGCCCTTCTCCCGGCGGGCCGGGCGAGGTCAGCTCCCCGGCGGGCGGACCAGCAACTCGACCGTCACCTCGGTCCCCTCGCCCGGCGCGCTGCGGATCGAGAGCCGTCCGCCGTGCGCCTCCACGATCTTCTGGCAGATCGGCAGGCCCAGCCCGGTCCCGCGCGCCTTGGTGGTGTAGAACGGCTCCAGCGCCCGCCGCAGCACCTCCGGGCTCATGCCACACCCGCGATCGGAGACCAGCAGCTCGACCCGCGAATCCTCGGCCCTGGCCACCAGCCGCACCAGCCCGTCGACCGCCGAGGCCTGGGCCGCATTCAACAACAGGTTCATCAGCAGTTGCTCGAGCTGATGCTCGTCGGCGGCGATGTCCGGCAGGTCGCGCTCGACGCGGTACTCGAACCGCACGCGCTCGAACTCGGGCTCCTTGCGCAGCAGCGTCAGCACGCGCTCGATCGCGCGCCGCAGTTCGCAGCGCTGGTAGCGCGGCGGCTTCGGCCGGGCGTAGACCAGCAGGTCCTTGACCGTGCGGTCGAGTCGGGTGATCTGCCGCAGCACCTCGCCCAGCACCGGCCAGTGCGGATCGGTCTGTCGCAGACCCGCTCGGATCACCTGGATCGCACCGCTGATGCCCGCCAGCGGGTTCTTGATTTCGTGGGCCAGCGAAGCGGCGAGCTGCCCGACCTCGGCCAGCTTCTCGGCCTCGCGGAGGCGGGCCTGCATGGCGTCTCGTTCCACCTGGCGGACCTGGTCGGCGAAGCTCTCCTGGTAACTGCCAAGCATCAGGGCCAGCTCGAGGCTCAGCAGCTTGTGCAGCGCGCGGCGCTGGGCCGCGCGGTTGCGGCCGGGCAGCTCATGCACCGCCCGCTCCAGCTCCTGCCAGACGACTTCCATGGCAGCAACCATGAAGTGTGGCGGTAAGCCCACCTGCACGTGTACGTGCCCGATCCGCGCGCGGCGCCGGGCATACTCGTCCCCATAGTCGCCGCCAAACAGCCCGCGCAACCACTCCAGCAGCGTTCGCCGGAGCCGCGCGGCCTGCTCCACCCCGCGGAGAACCGCCCGTGTGTTCGCGTTCAACTCGATCGCCGCGTAGAAGCGCTCGACGACACGCGGCAGCGCCGGGGCGATGGGCTCCGCCAGCGCGCGCAGCACGGCCGCATCATCGGGACCGAACCCGACGTATTTCTTCAGCTCGTCGAACGCAAACGGCGGCATTTTCTGATCTTACGCGGGCCCTGCGGCGTGCGGCGGCCGCAGCGCGAACCCCATCCGAAAGGCGCTCGGCCGCCCGGCAGCGCTGGGTCAACTGCCGCGAGGTCGCGGCTTTTCGCACAGCCGCCGACCGCCGGGCCGGCGGGCAGCGCGGTCCCGGCACCGGCCCCGGGGGCTCATGACCCTCGACGCGCGGGGGCCGAACCTCGCAGCGGTCGCGGCCTGCACATCCCGTCGCCATCGTACTCGAACTGGCCGCCAACCGCGAGGGGCGCGGTGGCACGCAAAGTGCATGGGGCTCGCCTGTTATGGACGCCGCCGAACCCCAGTCCTCCGGCCAGCCGCTTCCCGGTCCGAGCCGCCCTGCTCCGACGACGATCGGCCGCGTGCTGCTCTGTGATCCGGACGAATTGCTGCTCTGGTCCATGGAGAGGTTCCTCGGCCGCTGGTTCGAGGTCGTCCCCTGCCGCACGGAAGCGAGCGCCGAACGCGCTCTCCACGCGGGTGGGCTCTCGGCGTGCGTGATTTCGGATCAGATGCCGGCCGCCGCGGTGCGTCATTTACTGCGGCTGGCAGCCCAGGCCACGCCGCCGATCCGGACGGTCGTGACGGTCCTGGCGGCCGCGGACGGGCGGCCGGAGCGCCCCGCCGGGGTGGCGCGACTCGAGAAGCCCTTCGCGCTGCGCGATCTGGCGTGCCTGCTGGGGGTGCCCGAGAGCGCGTTGACGTCCGAATAGTCGGGCGGCCGGGGCCGCGGGGCTTCGGCGCTAGAGCAGGTTGGCGGCCAGCTCGGCCAACGGGCTACGCTCGCCCTTGCGCAGCTCGACGTGAGCGGCGAGCGCCTGACCGCTGAGGCGGTTGACGAGGTACGTGAAGCCGTTGCTGTTGCGGTCAACGTAGGGGTTGTCGATCTGCCACGGATCTCCGGTGAGGACGATCTTGGCGGCCTGGCCCATGCGGGTGATGACGGTCTTGATCTCGAGGGGGGTGAGGTTCTGGGCCTCGTCGATGACGACGAAGCGTTTGGCGATATTGCGGCCGCGGATGTAGGTGAGCGGCTGGATCTCGATCAGGCCGGCGCGCATCAGACTGGCGCCGTCGGCGAAGCCCTTGACGGGTCCGCCGACGTCGATGAGGAACTCGAAGGTATCGGTGATCGGCTTCATCCAGGGGGCGAGCTTGCTGCCGATATCGCCGGGGAGGTAGCCGAGGTCGCGGCCGACGGGGACGATCGGGCGGCAGACGAGGACGCCGCGGTAGGCCTTCTTCTTGCAGGTGAGTTGCAGGGCGGCGGCGAGGGCGAGGAGGGTCTTACCGGTGCCGGCCTTGCCGAGGAGCGTGACGAGATTGATGCGTTCGTCGAGGAGGGCATCGATGGCGTAGTACTGTTCCTTGTTGCGGGGTCGGATTCCCCACAAGCCGCCGGGGGGGTCCTGAAGGGCGATGAGGTCGGGTCCGTGGGTGTCACGGCGGGCCAGGGCGGTGCCGCGCTCGCGCTCGGCGGTCCGCAGGAGGACGTACTCGTTCGGATGCAGCCGATGGTCGGGCAGGGCGAGCCGGCCGCAGCTCTTGAACTGGTCGAACTGCTCGGGAGAGATGGTGAGCTCCTCGTCGGCGGGCTCGACTTCGGAGAGCATGACGTGATCGGACTCGTAGTCCTCCGCCCGCAGGCCGGCGGCGTCAGCCCGGATGCGGAGGTTGATGTCCTTCGTGACGATGACCACGGGGACATCGGGTTCTTGTTGGCGGATCTCGCGGGCAACACGCAGGATCTCGGCGTCGGCGGGGCCCATGTTGCCGGAGAGCACGCGGTCGGGCTCGCAGTAGACCTTGAGGCGGCCGCCGTTGTCGAGCGAGACGCCGGTCGCGAGGCTCTCGCCGTTGCGGAGTCCGTCGAGGAGGCGAACGACGGCCCGGGCGGAGAACCCGCGGTCGGTCGGCTCCTTCTTGAAGCGGTCGAGTTCGCCGATGACACCGACCGGGATAATCACGGTGTTATCGGCAAACTGGAAAATCGAATAGGGATCGTGGATGAGGATGTTCGCATCCAGGATGTAATTCTTCCGCATGGCGCGGGCATTTTACCCGAAAACGGGGGCGCCTCGCATCAGTCGAGCTGCTTGCGGAAGCGGGCCACGCTCAGGCCGAGGATGGCGGCGCAGCAGACCGCCAGGCCGACCACGTGCGGCAGCAGGTCGGGCAGGCCGGCCGAGCGGAGGATGATGCCGCGCAGGATCTCGATGAAGTAGGTCACGGGGATCGCGAAGGTGACCACGTAGATGGGCGTCGGCATCGCCTCGCGCGGGAACACGAAGCCCGAGAGCAAGATCGAGGGCAGCATGATCATGAACGCGAACTGGATCGCCTGGAGCTGGGTCCGCGCGATGGTGGAGACCAGCAGGCCGAGGCCCAGGGCCGTGAAGAGGAACAGCGGACCGAGGGCCGCCAACACAGCCAGGTGAATGACGAGCAGCAGGCGGCGCATGCGGGCCAACATAGCGGGCACGCGGTCACGGTCAACCCGGTCCCCGGCATCGCAGTCGCAGCAGCGTGTCTACTGCGTGAGCAGCGCCACGAACGGGTTGATGTCGGCGAAATCCAGCGCGCCGTCGCCGTTGATGTCGCGGGCCTCGAGCGGGCAGTTCGGGTAGAGCGCCGCATAGGTGGCGGGGTCGCTCAGCGCCAGCACGAAGACATTGATGTCGCCGAAGTCGGCCACGCCGTCGCAGTTCACGTCGCCGCGCGGCAGGTCGAGCCGCTGCACCCAGGTCCGCCAGCTCTGGCCCAGGGCGTACTCGTGGTGCGCCCAGAACCAGTTGGGCACGGCCGGGTCGGGCTGGACGGCCGCGTAGTCGCCCCAGCGGGCGGTGTTGTAGGGGCCCGAGCTAGAGCGCACCAGGACGGGCGTGCGCATCGTGTTGAGCGGATCGCTGGCGTAGCGGTAGGCCATCAGCATTCCGATGAAGAGCGTGGTTCCGCTCCGCGCGCAGGTGACGGCCGCGTCGCCGCGCTCGTTGACGCTGATCGCGCTGAAGTAGGTGTGCACGCCGGCGCCGGTGGTGATCTCGCCGGACTGCACGAGCTGCGGGTTGGTGCCCGAGGTGGGCCAGCCGTTCATCGCGATCTGGTACCAGCGGGCCCGCACCGGGCTGCTGTTCACGTGGTGCGTGGCCCACAGCGAGCCGTCGCGGTACGCCACGCTCCAGAACCGGGCGTCGAACGTCTCGGGCCGAACGGTCGTGCCCTGCTGCGGCGGCAGACCCGGGTCGCTGTAGACCGGCACCGTGACGTTGACCGTCGTGAACTGCGGGGTGCCCAGCGGGTCGCGCAGAGCGATCAGCCGCACGTAGTTCCGGTTCGTGCCCTCCGCGTGCTCGATCATGTACAGCGCGGGGGGGTTGTCGTAAGACACCGGCGGGATGCCGGCCGACTGCGTCGCGGTCGCGAGCGTGGTCGAGCGCTGCACGGCGGGCGGCAAGCCCACCATCAGCGAGGCCTTGTCGAAGGTGTACACGGGGTAGTTCGCGCTGACGCCGAACCCGTCTCCCGTGATGTACACCACGTTCGCATCCACCCCGATGTTGGGCGAGTCGAACAGGTTGCCCGCGAGCGATGTGGTGTTGAACCGATACTTGTACCACGTGCCGTTCGGGTTGCTGTCGTCCGAAACCGCGACCAGGACATACGACCGTGTCTGGTTGGGCGGCGCATACGCCTCGGCGGCCATCACGAAGAACCGCCCGCTGAGCTCGTCGTAGACCGCTTCCGGGTCGAACACGAAATCGGTCGCGCCCACGCTGCCCCAAAAGCCTCCGGCTCCTTCGATCTGGTCCTGAAACTGCTGGTTGCCGTCCTTGTCGTAGAACGCGATCTGCCCGTTCGCCATCACCACGATGTGGTCCGGACCCACGGCCATGTGCGGATCGGGCGGAGTCCAGCCCGTGTTCAGAATCCCGTCGAAGCCGAACGTCGTGCCGCGCTGCACCTCTCGCTCGCCCGGGTCAATCAGCGCCGGATCGAACGAAGGCGGAATGTGCGGGCCCGCGAACTCGGCACTCGCGCCGGCCGGCGCCATTCCCGGCTGAACCCCCTGCGGCCCCGATGGCAGCCACGTCCCGTCCGCGACCACCGTCACGTTCGCGCTCGACTTGTCTCCCAGCCCCGCGTCGCCGCTCCACGCGCAAATCAGTCCCTGCGGACCGTACACCAGCCGCCGGCTTCCCGCAGCCGCCCGCAGATTCTGCATGCCCTGCCGCGCCGCCGTGAGGCGGAACGCAGGCCCCCAGCGATATTCACCCGGTTCGCTCACCCGGGCATACACCCCCTGCTCGTCCCCGTCCGGCTGATTCCAGGCGACCGCTATCCGCCCGTCCGCCGCAGCCGCGAGCGCTACACCGCTCTGCGGCCCCACCCCCGCGCTCGAAACCAGCTCGACCTCACCTCGGGGAAGCCCGCCAGAGGTCAGCCGGCGCACCATCACATCGTGGCCGTCGCCGCTCGCGCTCGCTTCCAGCCAGCCCACCAGCCACCCGTCCGCAACGGCCACGATCGCCGGCTCCACCGCGCTCATCGCCCCCGCAGCGCTCACGGGCGTCGTCTCACCGAGCCGCTCACCGTCCGCGCTCAGGCGCTGTACCCGCACGCCCATCGGCTGCATCTCGGAATCAAACGCGCTGTACGCGATCGCCCACGTGCCGTCGTCGCCCGCGGCCACCGCCGGGTTCAGACCGGACTCCCCCCCTCCAGAAACGCACCACTCAGATCCATATGCCGCACCGTCTGCTCCGTATAGTCGCGCGCAGACCCGCACCGCGCTGCGGCCGCTCTCCTGTGAAGTCCACGTCACCAACACGCGGCCGTCACGGCTTGTCGCCAACGCAGGCTGGCACTGGTGCCCGCGGGTCCCGGTGTTGATCACGAATTCCGCAGGCCCGCGCAATTCGCGGTCCAGCCGGCGAGCGACGATCGCGCCGGCTGAGCCGTCGTTCCCATAGCCCTGCCAGACGACCCAAACGCTTCCATGCGAATCAACGGCGACTGCGGGCTCCGTCTGGTGGAATCCTGATGCGACTCCGAGAGGGGTTTCGAGTCCGATTGGCGTACCATCGGCCGCGAAGCGCTGGGCATAGATGCCCGATCGGCCATCCTGCTGGCGGCGACTCGACCAAGCGACGAGGAGTTCCCCGTCCTCGTACGCGATAACGGTCGCCTCGTGCTGGCTCGCCGGGTCGAAGGTGCTGGCCCGCCATTCCCAGAACGTGCGCGGCGAGTCGGCATAAGATATTGTTATATAGCAGCTTACAAAGAATAAGCCCAGCCCTCTGCGGCGCTTCATGCCGTCTCCTTCCCAGCGGGTCCAGCCGGTGGCTGAGTGGGGCCTAAGCCCGCTTACCTCCGACGAAGCCGGACACAAATCTCACCCTAAGGTCCTCATCGTGGCAAGTCAATTGTGTTCCTCCGACTGGGCAGACAAACCCGAAACCTGCACTCGACGCTTGACAGGGACGATAGTTTCGTTACACTCCTAATGGAGCGTACGAGGCTCTTATTGGAGTCACAGTGCCGACGGAGCCGACACCTCGACGCCGGATGGTGACGCTCAAGATTCCGGGCGAACTCTACGACCGCCTCTCGGAACTGATCGCCAACACGGGGTTTCGCAGCGTCACGGAGTTCGCGACGTACGTGCTGCGCGATGTGGCCGCGGGCGGCAAGCTGGACTCGCCGGCGCCGGGCCTGACGGCGCGCGAGGTCGACGCGATCCGCCAGCGACTGCGGGCGCTGGGGTATATCGAGTGAAAACCGGGGGGCGCGGCCGGCCCCGACCGGAAAGCCGAGCGAAGGGAGCCACGCATGAGATTCGTGCGGTCGTTTGTACCGGCAGTGGCGGCCGCGCTCTGCGGCCTGAGCATCGCCGCGGGCGCGGACATCGAGCTGCTGAACGTGTCGTACGACCCGACGCGTGAGCTGTACAAGGACGTGAATGCGGCGTTCGCGAAGGAATGGAAGGAGAAGACGGGGCAGACGGTGACGATCCGGCAGTCGCACGGGGGCTCGGGCAAGCAGGCGCGGGCGGTGATCGAGGGGCTTGAGGCCGACGTAGTGACGCTGGCGCTGGCGTACGACATCGACGCGATCGCCGAGCACGGCGGATTGCTTCCGAAGGAGTGGCAGTCGCGGCTGCCCGAGAACAGCACGCCGTACACGTCCACGATCGTGTTCCTGGTTCGCAAGGGGAACCCGAAGGGCATCAAGGACTGGGACGACCTGGTCAAGCCGGGGGTCGGGGTAATCACGCCGAACCCGAAGACTTCGGGTGGGGCCCGGTGGAACTACCTGGCGGTGTGGGGCTACGCGCAGCGCAAGTTCGACGGGGACGAACGGCAGGCTCGGGCGTTCGTGACCCAGCTATTCAAGAATGTCCCGGTGCTCGATTCGGGAGCGCGCGCGGCCACGACAACCTTCGTGCAGCGCGGGATCGGCGACGTGCTGCTGGCCTGGGAGAACGAAGCGCTGCTCGCCCTGAACGAGCTCGGGAAGCACAAGGTCGAGATCGTACTGCCGTCGGTCAGCATCCTGGCCGAGCCGCCGGTCGCGGTGATCGACAAGTTTGCCGAGAAACACAAGACCACCGAAGTCGCCCGCGCGTACCTCGAATTCCTGTACACGCCGGCCGGACAGGAGCTCGTCGCCAAACACTACTATCGTCCGCGGAACCCGGAGGTCGCGGCCGCCCACAAGGATCGCTTCCCCCCGCTGAAGCTGTTCACGATCGACGGCGAATTCGGCGGCTGGGAAAAAGCCCAGCGTCAGCACTTCGCCGAGGGCGGCGTCTTCGACCAGATCTGCCAGCAGAAGTAACGCGAGCACCCCTTGCCAGCCGCCCCCCACCGCCGCCGTATTCTGCCCGGCTTCCGCCTGGCCCTGGGTTACGCGCTGCTTTACTTCTCACTTGTGGTCCTCGTCCCGCTCGGCGGCCTGCTGGTCCGGGCGGCCGCGATGGACGGGGACAAGTTCTGGTCCACGATCAGCACCCCGCGCGCGCTTGCCGCCTACCGGCTGACGTTCGGCGCCTCGCTCGCCGCCGCCGTGCTCAACGCCGTCTTCGGCACGATCCTGGCGTGGGTTCTGGTGCGCTACCGCTTCCCGTTCCGCCGGGTGATTGACGCGCTCGTCGACTTGCCGTTCGCCCTGCCGACCGCGGTGGCCGGGATCGCCCTGACCAGCCTCTATGCGCCGAACGGCTGGCTGGGCCGGCCGCTGGCGGCGCTGAACGCCCGGATCGAGGCCGCGCTGCCGGCTTGGAGCGGAGTTGCGCGCGCGTACCACTGGCTGCTGCCCGACGGGCTCCAGATCGCGTTCACGCCGCTCGGCGTCGTGGTGGCGCTGACGTTCGTCGGGCTGCCGTTCGTGGTCCGCACGGTGCAGCCGGTGCTCGAGGACCTGGACGCGGAGATCGAGGAGGCCGCGGCCAGTCTGGGGGCCAACCGCTGGCAGACGCTGTGGCGCGTGATCCTGCCGGAGATCCGGCCGGCGCTCGCGACCGGGTTTGCGCTGGCGATGGCCCGGGCGATCGGCGAGTACGGGTCGGTGATCTTCATCGCCGGCAACATCCAGATGCGGACCGAGATCGCCCCGCTGCTGATCATCGACCGGCTCGAGCAGTACGACTATGCCGGGGCGACCGCGATCGCGGTGGTGATGCTCATCGCTTCGTTCATCCTGCTACTGACGATCAACCTGTTGCAGCGCTGGGCGGCCAGCCGCGCCCCGGCCGCGGGAGACTGACGCGCATGACCCACGCCACACGGGATGTGCCGGTTGCGAGGCCGCGGCCGCTTGCCGGCGGGCGACAGGTCGGCGCCGACCCGCTGTACGCGCGCCTGCTACTCCTGGCGGCGGCGCTCGGCTTCGTGGTGCTGTTCCTGGTGCTGCCGGTCGTGACCGTGTTTGTCCAGGCGCTCGAGCGGGGTCTGGGGGCGTACTTCGAGGCGCTGCGCGACCCGGACGCGCGGGCCGCGATCCGCCTCACGTTGCTGACCGCGGGCATCAGCGTCCCGCTCAACATGCTGTTCGGAATCGCGGCCGCTTGGGCAATCGCGAAGTTCGACTTCCCCGGCAAGAGCCTGCTGCTGACACTGATCGACCTGCCGTTCGCCGTCTCGCCGGTGATCAGCGGGCTGATCTACGTGTTGATCTTCGGGCTGCGGGGCTGGCTGGGGCCGTGGCTGGAAGCGCACGACATCCAGATCATCTTTTCCGTGCCGGGGATCGTGCTGGCGACGCTGTTCGTCACGTGCCCGCTGGTGGCCCGCGAGCTGATCCCGCTCATGCAGGCCCAGGGAACCGAGGAGGAGGAGGCCGCGGTGGTGCTCGGCGCCCGCGGCTGGCAGACGTTTTTCCGCGTCACGCTGCCGAACATCAAGTGGGGCCTGCTGTACGGCGTGATCCTGTGCAACGCCCGGGCGATGGGTGAATTCGGGGCCGTCTCGGTCGTCTCGGGCCACATCCGCGGGCTCACGAACACGATGACGCTGCACGTCGAGATCCTCTACAACGAGTACAATTTCGTCGGCGCGTTCGCGGTCGCCTCGCTGCTGGCCCTGCTCTCGCTGGTGACGCTGGCGGCCAAGAGTCTGGTCGAGTGGAACACGCGCCGCGGCTGCGTGCGCGATGGTGACAACGTAACCCGGGGCACAAGAAACCCACGGGTAGCGGAGCGTGGATGAGGCCTGCCGCGCCATGGAGCGGAGTGACAAGGCCGCAAGGTGACCGAGCGACGAAGGGTGCTGAGGCCGCGCGGTGACGCACCGCCCGTCACCCGCTCATTGGGCACCTTCTTGCTGAGCCAGCGATGAGCATTGAAGTCCGCAACGTGACCAAGACCTTCGGGACCTTCCGGGCCCTCGACGACGTTTCGCTCGAGATCCGCGACGGCGAGCTGGTCGCGCTGCTCGGCCCATCCGGCTCCGGCAAGACCACGCTCCTGCGGATTATCGCCGGACTGGAGGCGCCCGACCGCGGATCCATCCTCTTTCACGGCCAGGATGCGACCACCCGCCGCGTCCAGGACCGCCGCGTCGGGTTCGTCTTCCAGCACTATGCGCTGTTCCGCCACATGACGGTCTTTGACAACGTCGCTTTCGGCCTGCGCGTCTTGCCGCGCCGCCGCCGCCCGCCGCGGAGCGAAATCCGCGCCCGCGTCCGCCGACTGCTCGAGCTGGTGCAGCTCGAATGGCTCGCCGGCCGCTACCCCGGTCAGCTCTCCGGCGGTCAGCGGCAACGCGTCGCTCTGGCCCGCGCGCTGGCCGTCGAACCCAAGGTGCTCCTGCTGGATGAGCCGTTCGGCGCCCTCGACGCCCAGGTGCGGGCCGAACTGCGACGCTGGCTTCGCCGCCTGCACGGCGAGATCAACGTCACCGGCGTGCTCGTCACCCACGACCAGGAGGAAGCCCTCGAGGTCGCCGACCGCGTGGTCGTGATGAACGCCGGCCGCATCGAGCAGGTCGGCACGCCCGAAGAGGTCTTCCACCAGCCGGCGAGCGAGTTCGTGCTGCACTTCCTCGGCCATGTGAACGTCTTTCACGGCCGGGCCGAAGGCGAGAAGGCCACCTTTGGCGCGTACCAGACCGACCTGCCGGCCGGGCCGCTGACCGGCTCGCTCGAGCTGCGCGGCTTCGTCCGGCCGCACGACCTGGAGATCGCCGTCACCCCGCACGACGACACGCTGCTTGAGGGCACGATCGTGCGGATCAACGCGGCCGGCCCGCAGGTGAAGATCGAGCTGCTCAGCGCCGCGGGCGAGACGATTCACGTCGAGATGTCGCAGGAGCGCTATCGCGGGCTGGAGGTCGCGGTCGGCCGGCGCGTGTACGTGCGGCCGCGCGAGATCCGCGTCTTCACGCACAACGTGCAGGCGGCGGGGTGACGCGGAAGCCCGACCGCCCGTTCAACAAAGGGGCCAGGCACTGCGGGAGTCCGGGCGGCACGGTCCGGCGCGGCGCGGCCGCGAGGGGCCGTGGCAATCCTGCAAGCGCGGGAACGACCCCGACACGCTGCGACCACGGCCCCACGGTCGCCGGAGCGACCTTCGGACCGTGCCACCCGTCGCTCCGTTGCCGAAGCGGGTTATAATCTTCGCTGGAAGCGGAACATGGACATCACGCTCAACGGCGACCCGCGTAGCATTCCGGACCAGACGTCGGTTGCCGAGTTGCTCGCGCTGCTCGGTCTGACCCCGGAGCGCGTCGCGGTCGAACGCAACGAAGCTCTCGTCCGCCGCGCGCAGTTCGGCGAGACCCGGCTCGCGCCCGGCGACCGCGTCGAGATCGTGACGCTCGTCGGCGGCGGCTGAACGCGCGGCGGCGTGCGTGCGCAGGGCGGTGGCCGAACGCGAGGTGCGGCCGCAAGTGGAGACACCGATGGACATCCCCCCGCTGAGAATCGGCGGCTTTGCGATCCGCTCGCGGCTGTTCGTCGGAACCGGCAAGTACCTCAAGAACGGCGAGCCGGACTACCCGCTCATGCGCGACGCCCTGGCGGCCTCCGGCTGCGAGGTCGTCACCGTCGCCGTCCGCCGCGAACGACTGTACGACCAGGCCGGCCGCAGCCTGCTCGACTTCCTCGATCTCAAGCGCTATACGATCCTGCCTAACACGGCCGGGTGCTTCTCGGCCGAAGACGCGATTCGTTCGGCCCGGCTCGGCCGCGAGCTGCTCGAGGGGCTGGGCAACCCCGGGGCAAAGTGGGTCAAGCTGGAGGTGCTCGGCGACAAGCGGACGCTGCTGCCCGACCCGGTGGAAACGTTGCGGGCGGCCGAAACGCTGCTGAAGGACGGCTTCATCGTGCTCGCGTACGCCAACGACGACCCGATCCTCTGCCAGCGGCTGAAGGCGGCCGGCTGCGCTAGCGTGATGCCGCTGGGCTCGCCCATCGGCAGCGGCCAGGGTGTGCTCAACCCGAACAACATCCGCATCATCCTCGAACAGCTCAAGGACGGTGAGCCTGATTATCCGGTGATCGTCGACGCCGGCGTCGGGACCGCGTCCGACGTGACGATCGCGATGGAGCTCGGGGCCGACGGTGTGCTACTCAACACGGGGATCGCGAGTGCCCGTGACCCGGTGCAGATGGCGGCCGCGATGCGGCACGCGCTCGAGGCCGGGTACCTGGCGTACCACGCCGGGCGGATCCCGCGCAAGCTGTACGCGACGGCGTCCTCGCCGATGGAGGGCCGCATTGCGCCTCTCGCCCGATAACCCACTCGAGCTCGGCTCCGACGACCTGCTTACGCCGGCCCTGTCGGCGCGCGCGCTCGGGCCGCCGTGTCCCGTGGACCGCCTGCCGCGCCGCCGCCGCAACCAGATTTGCATCGCGGTGATCGCGCTCGGCCTCGCCAACTACCTGATCTACACCCTCGGCTACGCCGCGCTCGGCGGCGACGCCCACAACGGCGACCGGACCGTGGTGATCGGCGACGACGGAACACGCACGGTCGCGTATTACGTGAAAGGTCATTTCATCCACAGCCTCAGCGGCCGGGCCCGCGAGGTCAGCCGCGCCGCCTGGATCTACAGCTACCTGCACTCGATCTCGGTCCCCCTCACGAGCGGGGCGATGATCATCAGCATGCTGGTCCTCGCCCGGCCGCACATCCTGGCCACGCTGCGCGGCGGCTGGATCAGCGGCCAGACGTTCGTGACGGCGTTCGGCACGATCGTACTGCTGGTCACGCTCAGCGTGACGGTGTTGTTCACGGCCGATTTCGTCCGAGCGCTGTCGGGGAAGTGATTCACGCGGTGTCGCTGAACGACTGGCTTCAACCCGACGGCCCGATCGCCCGCCGGCTGCCGGGCTTCGAGGTCCGGCCGCAGCAGGTGGAGATGGCGGCCGCCGTCGCGCGGGCGTTTGAGCAGGAGCGGCACCTGGCGGTCGAGGGCGGCACGGGGATCGGCAAGACGTTCGGCTACTTGCTGCCCGCGATCGACCAAATCCGGCGGAAGAAGCGTCGCGTCGTGGTCAGTACGCACACGATCGCGCTTCAGGAGCAGCTCATCGGCAAGGATATTCCGCTGCTGCGCGACGCGCTGGGCCTCGACCTGCGGGCCGAGCTGGTCAAGGGCCGCAACAACTACCTGAGCATCCGGCGCCTGAAGGGCGCGAGCGAGAAGCAAACGGCCCTTTTTCCCAACCTCTTCCTGCGCGACGCGCTGCACGGCATCGAAAACTGGGCCTACCAGACCCGCGACGGCTCGCTCTCCGACCTGCCCGAGACCCCGCCGCCCGAGGTTTGGGAACGCGTTCGCAGCGAGCACAACAACTGCCTCGGCCGCCGTTGCCCCTTCTACGAACCCTGTTTCTACCAGCAGGCCCGCCGCCGTGCCGAGCAGGCCGACCTCCTGATCGTCAACCACGCCCTGCTCATGTCCGACCTGGTCCTCCGTCGCCAGCAGCTCAGCGTCCTGCCCGACTACGACCTGATCGTGCTCGACGAGGCCCACACGCTCGAACACGTCGCCAGTGACCACTTCGGCGCCACGCTTTCCGCCGCCAACATCCAGCACCTGCTCGCCGGCCTGTTCAACGAGCGCACCGGCAAGGGCCTGCTGGCCACGCTCGGCACGCCCCAGACCCAGGCTGCCGTGATCCGGGCCCAGTCTGCATGCACGCGGCTGTTTGACGACCTGTGGCAGTGGCAGCAGCAGCACGGCCGCTCCAACGGCCGGCTGGTCACCGATCCGGACGTCGAAAACGGGCTCAGCCCGGCCTTGCGACGCCTGGTGAGCGAGCTCGAGCCACTCAAGAAGCAGTTGCCGCGCGAGGAGGACCGTTACGAGCTGAACTCGTTCGTCGAGCGGGCGGGCGCGACGGCGGAACTGGTCGAAGCGCTCCTCACGCGGGCCGAGGCCGAACACGTGTACTGGCTCGAGTGCGAAGCCGGCCGGCCGCAGCGGTTGACGCTGTGCAGTGCGCCGCTGGACGTCGCGGCCACGCTCCGCGACCTGCTTTTCGCTCGGGTGCGCAGCGCCATCCTGACCAGTGCGACGCTCGCCGCCGCGGGCGACGACCGGTTCGACTATCTGCTCGGCCGGCTGGGGCTGCGGGGGCCGGCCAACGACGACGAATCGGCTGCCGCGGCGCGGGCGGTGGACACGCTCAGGCTCGGCTCGCCCTTCGATTTCGAGCGGCAGGTGACGCTGCACCTGGAGACCGGCCTGCCCGACCCGAGCGACAACGCCGCGTTCACCGCCGCGGCGGCCCGGGCGGTCGTGCATTTCCTGCGGCAGACGGAGGGGCGGGCGTTCGTGCTGTTCACGAGTTATCGGATGCTCAACGACGTGGCCGGCCGGGTGCGCGACGAGCTCGCGGTCGACGGCTACACGTTTCTGGTGCAGGGTGAGGCGCTGCCGCGGACGCAGATGCTGGCGAAGTTCCGCGAGACGGACCGCTGCGTGATTTTCGGCACCGACAGTTTCTGGCAGGGAGTCGACGTGGTCGGGGCGGCGCTGTCGAACGTGATCATTGTCAAGCTGCCGTTCGCGGTGCCCGACCGTCCGGCCGTCGAAGCCCGCGGCGAGCTGATCCGCCAGCGCGGGGGGAACCCGTTCAACGACTATCAGCTCCCGGACGCGGTGCTCAAGTTCCGGCAGGGCTTCGGCCGGCTGATCCGCAGCAAGACCGACACGGGGATCGTGGTCGTGCTCGATCCGCGGGTGGTGCGCAAGCCCTACGGCCGGCGGTTCCTGGCGAGCATTCCGAAGTGCCGGCTGGAGCAGTCGGACCGGCCGTGGTGAGGCGCCAGATCGCCCAATCATGCAATCCACACGTGGCTGCACCACGCTCGCCCACCGCGCCAGCGAGTCGCGGCCCGCGCGGCGCGCGGCATGAACGGCAATCCCGATCCCCAGCACCATCCAGAACATCCCCTCGACACGATTGGCCCAGACGAACATCGGGTCGGGTGGGACCATGATTCCCCAGCACAGCCGCTGGGCCCCTTCTCACTTGTGACTTCTGACTTCGCCCGTCGCACTCTGCTCCAGCGCCGCCTCCACCCGCTCGCAGACGTAGTGATACCCGAGCACGTGCCCTTCCTGGATGCGGTCACTCGACGCGTGCGGCACGCGGAACACGTGCGTGCACAGCGGGGCCAGCCGGCCGCCGCTCTCGCCCGTGAAGCCCACCACGACCGCCCCGCGCTCGGCCGCGACGCGGGCGGCCGCGAGGACATTCGGCGAGTTGCCGCTGGTGCTCAGGATCCACACCACGTCGCCGGGTTGCACGAGACCTTCGAGCTGCCGGGCAAAAACCTGCTCGAAGCCCAGGTCGTTCGCGATCGCGGTCAGGGCCGAGGTGTCGGTGCTGAGGGCCACGGCCGGCAGCGCCCGCCGCTCGGCCTTGAAGCGCCCCAGCAGCTCGGCTGCGATGTGCTGCGCGTCCGCCGCGCTGCCGCCGTTGCCGAGCGTGTACACGCGGCGCCCGGACCGCAGCGCTGCGCTAAGCGCATCGGCGATGCGGCCGAGCGCCGGCCCCTGTTCGCGCAGCCCGGCCACGACCGCTTCGTGCTCCCGCACCACGCTCGCCCAGTCGCGAGTCATTCACGTACCTCTGCTGAGTCATGCAAATGCGCTTGGGGCCAGTCGCCGCGCAAGCAGCATACCGCCGCCCCGGCCGGGGCGGGAAGAACGGGGATACACCCATCCGTGGGCCGCGCTCACGGCTGCTGACCGGCACCCCTCCGGGGTGGTCGCTCGCCGGCGCACGGGCTCGGAGCAGTGCCGGACCGGGGCGCATAAGTCGCGTGTCGGTTCCCGGTTCCCGGATCCCGGTTCTCGGATCCCTGTCCCCTGTTCCCGGTTCCCGGTTCCCGGTTCCCTGTTCCCTGTTCCCTGCTGTCTTCTCTGCGGCCCTCGGCGTTTCACCGCGGCCCGCCGGTCAACGAAGGCCGCGGATGCGCTCCAGCTCGGCCGTCGTGCTGTAGCCCTCGACCAGCTCGACCAGCACGACGCGCCCGCCGCGGGCTTCGACGAACTCCCGCCCCACGACACCCTTGCCCGCCCAGTCCGAGCCCTTCACCAGCACGTCCGGGCACACCGCCTCGATCAACCGGCCCGGGTCCGGCTCCTCGAACAGCACCGCGTAGTCCACCATCTCCAGCGCCGCCAGCAGTCGCAGCCGGTCCGCCTGCCGCCGCACCGGACGGCCTGCGCCCTTGCCCAGCGACCGCACCGACGCGTCGCTGTTGACGCCGACCACCAGCACGCTGCCGAGCGCCTTCGCTTTCTCCAACAGCTCGATATGCCCCGGGTGCAAAATGTCGAAGCACCCGTTGGTAAACACGATCGTCTCGCCCCGCTGCCGCCGGGCGTCGAGCTCGCCCCGCAACTCGGTCACCGTGCGGATCTTGCCCCGCCCGCGGCCGGCCCCGCGCTCCAGCTCGTCACGTATCTCCTGCCGCGAGATCGGCACGCAGCCGAACTTGCTCACCTCCAGTCCGCCCGCGACGTTCGCAAGCTGCGCCGCCTGCTCCCAGCTCGCCCCGGCCGCGACGGCCACCGCGAACATCGCCAGCACCGCGTCGCCCGCGCCGGTGTTGTCATACACCGCCCGGGGCGTGGTCGGGAAACGCTCGGCCGGCCGGCTCGCCTGCAACAGCAGCGCCCCGTCGCGGCCCAGCGTGACCAGCAGTCCTTCGATGCCGTGGCGCCCCATCAGCTCCCGCCCGGCCGCCTCAAGCTCCGCATCGCTCACGCCCCGGCCGCAGGCAATCTCCAGCTCGTTGCGGTTGGGCGTCAGCAGCGTGGCCCCGGCGTACTTGCTCCACTCCGGCGTGCGGGCCGGGTCGACCAGCACCGGCCGGCCGCGCTGCCGGGCCGCGGCGACGATCCGCCGGCATGTTTCCGCGGACAGCACGCCCTTGGCGTAGTCCTCGAGACAGACGACGTCGGCGTGCTCGAGTTGCGCCTGCACACAGTCGAGCAGACGCCGCTCATCGGTAGGCGTGAGGGGGCGGACGAGCTCGTCGTCGACCCGCAGGATCTGCTGGCGGTGGCGGTGCTCGGCCAGGCCGACCAGCCGGGTCTTGGTGACGGTCGGCCGGTCGTCGACGCGGATCAACCCGTCGGTCGCACAACCGGCCGCATGCAGGGCGCCGGCGACGCGTTCACCGAACGCATCCTTGCCCAGCAGCCCGCAGCAGACGACGTGGGCGCCGAGCGCGACGACGTTCAGGGCGACCGACCCGGCCCCACCGACGCGGTCCTGCCGCTCGATCACGCGCAGCACGGGCACCGGGGCTTCGGGGCTGATCCGCTCGGCGTCGCCGAAGACGTAGCGGTCGAGCATGAAATCGCCGACCAGCAGAATGCGCCGGCCGGCGAAGCGATCGACGAGGGTGAGTAAGGCGGTCTGCATGCGTCGTCCTGGGGCTGAATCGACGGGGATCATCGGTCCGGAATGGACCGGCGGATCTCGTCCAGCAATCCCTCCGTACCGTGCACTCCACACCAGTCCCGGATGTAGTTCCAGTCCAGCCGTTTGCGCTGCACGGCAATCACGTTGCGGACGTCATCGTAGTCCTTGCCGCGCCGCGCCCGTCGCAGCCAACTGGGTTTCGTGACGATCAAGTCCTCGGCGTTTGGGAGGTACACCTCACGCCCGAGATATGACACAGGCCGGCGGCGCGCAAAACGCGCCCGATCGTGCGGGTCGTTGCTGAGCAAGAACAGCTCGATCTTGAAGCGCGACCCGCGCACCGCGAGTACGTAGCGCGACGTCGCCGTAACCGTGTCGAACGACATTTGTGCATCGAGCTCGAAATCAGCACCCAGCTCCCGGCGCAGCGCGGAGACGCCGTCCGGAATCAGTTCAACGACGATGTCGGCATCCTGCGTAGACCGCGCGACACCGTAGGCGTTCGAGGCAAACGACCCGACCAGCATATAGGGAATGCCGGCCCGCTCGAGCCCCTCGATCACCTGGACGACCGCGGCGTTGCTCGTCATCCGCATGCCTCTAGCCGCCGCGCCAGGCGCAGACGTTCCTCCAGGATCTGCTCCACGCGCTGATTGTCGGCCTCCGGGAATTGAAAACGGATCCCCGCGCGCATCCGCTCACAAAGCTCGTCAAACATGTCGCCGCCGGCGCGCATTTTTTCGTCCGCGGACATCTGCCGCGCGCGGGCGACCGCCTTGCGAAAAAGCTCATCCATCAGAACCTGTGTCGGTTCCACAACTCAACGACCCTCCGAGCCACCGGCACGCCCGGCCGCGCCGCGAACGCACGCCGGATGCGGCTCCACCATCGCGCGCGGATAGACGCACGGCGGCACGTGGCGCGGCCCGCCCCAGCACGAGTATACCACGCGGCACTGCACATGCCGGCGGTGCTGACGACTACACCGCTGCGCACACCCGCCGCGCGGCGTCGGTCAGGTCCGTGGCCGGCTGGAGCTGCGGGATCGCGGCCTCGCGGAGCATCTGCCGCGCGCGGTCCACGTTCGTCCCCTCCAGCCGCACCACCACCGGCACCTTGAAGCCCACCTCGCGGGCCGCCTTGATCAGCGCGTCGGCGATCACGTCGCATTTGGCGATCCCGCCGAAAATGTTCACCAGCACCGCACGCACCTTCGGGTCGGCGAGAATGATGCGGAACGCCTCAACGGCCCCCTCGGCCGTCACGCTGCCGCCCACGTCCAGGAAGTTCGCCGGCTCGCCGCCATAGAGCTTGATGATGTCCATGGTCGACATCGCCAGCCCCGCCCCGTTCACCAGGCAGCCGATGTTCCCATCCAGCGCGATGTAGCTCAGGTTGTGGGCCTTGGCGTGCAGCTCGGCCGGGTTCTCCTCGCTTGGGTCGAACATGGCCTCGATGTCCGGGTGGCGGATCAACGCGTTGTCGTCGAAATTGAACTTCGCGTCGATCGCCAGCAATTCGCCCCCGGTCGTGACCACCAGCGGGTTGATCTCGGCCAGCGCGCAGTCCTTCTCCAGGAAGAGCCGCGCCAGTTTCAGCATGATCTCCGTGCCGGCCTTGTGCCGATAGCCGACTAGCCCGATCGCCGTCGCCAGCCAGCGGGCCTGGAACGCCTGCAAGCCCAGGTGCGGGTGAAACCACGCCTTCTTGATCGCGTCCGGGTTGCGGGCCGCGACCACCACCATAA
>CAZMCT010000055.1:0-24147 GCA_964564785.1 uncultured Planctomycetales bacterium | reverse complement strand
GTGCCGGGGCTTTGCGCGGGGGTCGCCGTCACGGGCCCGGGAGCGGCCGGCGCCTGCTGGCCGGGCGGTTGAATCTCGAGCCGTACGGGGTTTGCCGGCGAACCTGGGGGCGGCTGGTTCATCGGCGGGGGCGTGGCGGGTGTCAGCGGGATATTCTGCGGTCCCGGGGCGATTGGTGCGGCGGGAGGGGCCCCGCGCGGCACGGGCCTGTCAGCGAATACGTAGTTGAGAATGACCGTGTACGTCAGCAAGGTCGCCGCGCCCACGATGGTAATCCAGGTTAGGACGTCACCGGTCTTGGCACCGAACGCCGACGACCCCCCGGTCCCGCCAAACGCCCCGGCCAGCCCGACGCCCTTGCCCCGTTGCAGCAGGATCACCAGCATCAGCAGCACGCCGAGGACGGCGAAGAAAAACGCCAGAATCATGTGATACCAGGCGGCCAGAATCATCGTTTGCTCAACTTTGCAGAAGTCACCGGCCCGGCGCGCCCATCGCACGCCGCGCGAACACAGCAGTATAACGCCCACCCCCCGCGCTCGCGAGGAGGGGACAGCTCGAATTCCGACCTGACCCGCGGCTCCCCGGTTTATGCCGGTTGCCTATGCGTAGGAGGGGACAGCTCGAATTCCGACCTGACCCGCGGCTTCAAACGCCCGCCGCGGCCGAAACGATGCCCAGGAACGAGTCCGCCTTGAGGCTCGCCCCGCCGATCAGCCCGCCGTCCACGTCCCGTTGTTGCATAATCTCGCCGGCATTCTCCGGTTTCACGCTCCCGCCGTACAAAATCCGAATCTCGTCGCCCCGCACGCCGCCCAACTTGCGAAGCTGGCTGCGCAGGTGAGCATGGGCCTCCTGAGCCTGCTCGGGTGTCGCGTTCTGCCCGGTTCCGATCGCCCACACCGGCTCGTAAGCGATTACGGTATCCCGCGTCAGATCGACCCCAACCAGGTCCGCCGTGATCTGGAACGTCAGTACGTCCATGGTCTGGCCTGACTTGCGCTCGGAAAGCGTCTCGCCCACGCAGAGAATCGGCGTCAGGCCGGCGCGGTGTGCAGCCCGCACCTTCAGGTTGATGATCCGGTCGTCTTCGAGGTGGCCGATGGTGTGCCTTCGTTCACTATGTCCTATAATAACAAACTTCGCGCCGATGTCAGCGAGCATTCCCGCAGAAATCTCTCCCGTGAACGCGCCCGAATCCTCAAAGAACACGTCCTGTGCTCCGACTTGGACCATCGTCCCGCGTGCCGCGTCGATCACCGGTGCCACGTATACGGCGGGCGGGCAGACGGCGACCTCCACGCGGTCCGCAGCCCGGCTCGCCTCCAGGCCCGCCCGGATCCCGGCGACGAGCGCACGTGCCTGAGCCAGGTTGAGGTTCATTTTCCAGTTGCCGACGATGAGCTTGCGTCGCATGGCCTGTACCTCGCACGTCGTTCCCGGCCGTTCGCCGCGGCCGAAACAGAAACTCCGCACCGCCCGCAGGCCGGGCATTCTACGCCCATGGGGCGAAGCGCTACAATCCGCCGCATGCCGCGTTTGCTCGCCGACAAGGTGCTCGTCATTACCGGCGCCAGCTCGGGGATTGGGGCCGCGACGGCCGCTCGGGCCGGCATGCACCTCGTGCTGCACGGGCGCGACCGGCCGCGTCTGACGGACGTGGCCCAGCGGGTGCGAGCGCTGGGGCGCGACGCGGAGCTCGTCGTCGGGGACGTGACGGAGCCGTCGATGACAGCTCGCCTGCTCGACGCGGCCCAAACGCGTTTCGGGCGTTTTGACGTCGTTTTCGCAAACGCCGGTTACGGGTTCAAGAAGGCCTCGCACGAGCTCACGCCGCAAGAGCTGCGGCAGATCTTCGAAGTCAATTTCTTCGCCGCCCTCGATCTGGTCAGCGAGGCGGCCCGGCGGCTCATCGCGGGCGCCCGGCCGGGGCACCTGCTCATGTGCTCGAGCGCCGTCGCGAAGTTCACGATGCCGAACTTTGCGGCCTACTCGGCTACGAAGGCGGCCCAGAACCACTTCTGCCGTGCGATGCGGCTCGAGCTCGCTCCCCACCGCATCGACGTGTCCTCGGTGCATCCGGTGACCACCCGGACCGAGTTCTTCAACACCGCTGCCCGGTTGTCCGGCCGCTCGCCCGACCCGCGCCGGCCACACGGAGATGCACCGAGGGCGTTCGTGCAGTCCGCCGAGCACGTTGCCGCGGCCGTCGTGCGCTGTCTGCGTCGGCCTGTACCGGAGGTCTGGCCGAGCCGGCTCGGGCTCGTCGCGGCGGGGCTCATGACGTTGTTCCCGCGGTTCGCGGATTTCGTGGGGCGGAGAGTGTGACCTGGGGCGGGTGGGCACGGTCCGAAGCCGCGTGAGCTGCACAGGGCCGTGGTGTTAGCTCAGGGCGCCACGGCCCTGCGCGGCTGCGCCGCTGCGGACCGTGCCAACGGACGTGCCACCGGCGGTGGGCCCTGCCGCCCTCGTCAGATCACGCGCTGACCCGCGACCCACACACCCACCGGGGGGGGCGCAGCGTCGATCAGCTCCGCAATCGGGTCCGGCGCATCCGGCCGGCACGGAAACGCCGCCAAATCGGCTTCCTTTCCCGGCTCGAGCGTTCCGACGCGCTGCTCCAACCCCAGCGCCCGGGCCGCGGTGCGCGTGACCATCTCGAGCAGCGCCGCCGGCGGCGGCGGGTCGGGCAGGAACTGCCGCACAAACTGGAGTTCGCGAAGCAGCGCGAGGTCCTGGTTGCTGGCCGCGCTGTCGGTGGCGAGCGCGACCGGCACGCCCGCCCGCTTCAGCTCTCGATAGGGATGCGGGGCGTGCCCGAAAAAGCGGTGTGCCCGGGGGCAGTACATGACCGTGTGACCAGCCGCAGCCAGCCGCTCGGCGTCGCCCGGCTCTACATAGTTGCAATGCGCGAGCGCCCCCGGCCCGGCGCCCCACGTGCATTGTTCGAGCACATCGAGCGGATGCGATCGCGGCGACCGCACGCCGCACTGTTCGAGCAGCGCTGCCAGGAAGCCGGGAATCTCACCCGCCCCGTGCAGAAACGCCCGCTCCTCGCGCGTCTCGGCCCAGTGCGTGCACCACGGCCGGCCCAGTTCGGCGGCCAACGCGAGCGCGCCGCGGACCTGGTCGACCGGCACCGTGAACGGCGTGTGCGGCGTGATCCCGACCGTCAGCAGGGGGTCTTCCTCTACTTGTGCCGCGGCGGCCCGCAGTTCCGCCAGGTCGCGCGGCGGATGATCCGCCAGCGAAAGCAGCTCGACAAAGCACACCTTGCGGATCGGGATGCCGCGCAGCACCGACCAGGCCAGATTGCGGCGCGAGATGTCGCCGACGCAGGTCACGCCCGCGCGCAACGACTGCCACGCCCCGACCGCGACACCTCGTTGTTCGCGCTCCCACTGCCCCGGGGCCGCCCGCAGCCGCACGAGCTGTGGCAGCCAATCCCAGAATCCCGCCGGCGCGATCTGCCCGGCGTAGCACGTCAGCTCCAGGTGTGTGTGCGGGTTGACCAGCCCCGGCAGCAGCAGCACGTCACCCAGGTCGGTGACCGGCTCGCCATCGGCGGGGAGTTCTTCGGCTGGCGCCACCGCCGCGATGCGCCCGCCCGCGATCCGCACACCGCCACCCCGCAACGGCGGTCCGGCGATCGGCGCCACCCACGCGGCCCGCAGCAGCATGGCCTATTTCGCCGGCGCGGGAGCGTTCGCTCCAAACCACGTCCGCCAGTCCCAGCTCAGCTCGCCGTTGGCCATGTACGGCGTCATCGACGACTCGCACGCGCAGATCCCCGGTGTTGCTCCCAGGACCGCGCAGAACCGCTCCAGCAGCCGTGGCATCCGCTCCACCGCCGCCGTCGCCCGTTGCCGCTCGACCTCCTCGGGCAGCACCCGGCCGTCCTCGAACGGGCGATAATTCGTACCGTCCTCGGCATAGCGCCCCACATAGCACAGGCTCGCGTAGCACATCTGTAGCTCGCGGGCCAGGAACACCTCCGGTGCCAGAGCCTGCCCGAGCAGTTCGCCGCCGTCGGCCGCATACTTGCGGGTCTCGGCCGGCGTTTCGTGCCGGGGTCCCTCGACGCACACGTACACGCCGCGGGCCGCGAAGTCGCACTTCTCCTCGGTCAGCGTGTCCGCCAGCGCCTTGCGCAAGCTGGGGCAGAAGACCGGCCACTGCCGCAGGTGCCCGAAACCCTGCTCCTGGAAGAACGTGTGCGGCCGGGCGACGGTCTCGTCGACCAGGTCGTCCACCAGCACGTACTGCCCGATCCGGAAATTGTGCGTGATGGCGCGGGTCTCGCTCCACGAGACGATGCTGCGGGCGCCGAGGTCCTTGAGCGCGTAGATGTTCGCCCGGTAGTTCACGAAGCTCGGCGTCAGGTCGTAGCCGCGCTCCCCGTGCCGTGAGAGAAAGAAGAAGCTCCCGTTGCGCGACTCGCAGCGGAAGATCGGTTGCGACTTGCCGAACGGCGTCGCCTGCGGCCCCAGCCGTTCGGCCATCAGAGCCCCCTGCTTGAGCAGATTGTAAGCGTCGCGTCCGCCAATGCAGGCCAGGGCGATGGACATACTGCACTCCGGTGGCTGGCTGGATTCTGCGGATGCCCGCTGCGCCCGGGACCGCCCGCCCGGCAGCACCCCGTCAGTATAGACCCCGCACACCCGCCCGCAACCGGCATCCCCGGCCGAGAACCCGCATCCCGGTCGCCCGGGCGCCCACGCTCTTCGCACTGCCGCGGAACGCGCCGGCTTACCCGAATACCCACCCGGACCGAGGGGTTGGGGCCGGCAGCCGCTTCACCCGCGCGCCTCTGCCGTTCCCGCCACGACGCCCGCCGTCACATATGTACGCAGACCCATGCTGCCATACCGACACAGCACCTCGTGCTCGCGGACGTGCAGCGCGATCGCGACTTCCGCCTCGGTCAGCCCGTCCCCCAGCAACACCACTTCGTCGCCCGGCTTGTCGTGCGGATCGACCGAGACATAGGACGTGTTCATCCCCACTTCAAGCAACTGCTGCCGTCGGCCGTTGATGAGCACCGGCGCCGGCTGCACCAGGTTGCTGTAGCCCGCCAGAATCACGCCGACCCGCGGGTAATGAAAGCCGGTATACCCGACCGGACCGGTCGTGCTTCGCACGCTGTGCAGCCGAGTCACGACCCGCATTGCGCCGCGATACAGCGCCAGCCCCGGCCGAACCGCGTCGAACCAGCATTCCGGCCGGTCGAGCAGGCACGTCGCGGCCGCGTGCAGAGGGCGGCCGCGGTGCGCGCAGGCCGCGCGCAGCCGCTCGGTCGCCGCGACCGTTACGGCGTGCGAGAAGTAGTCTTCGACGTCGCAGCGGGCCGCAAGGTCGTCGAGATCTTCCGGCGGGCAGCCAAAGCGCTGCATCCCCGTGTCCACCTTGATCGCCACACGCATGCCCGCAAACTTCGCCGCCCCCGCCCGGTTGGCGACCGCAGGCCGCAGGTTGAGCTCGCGAAACTCGGCCGGCTCGCCTTCCGGCGGGCCGAGGACCAGGCCGGGCCGGCCGACCTCGCGGGCCTCGGCCAGCGCGAAATAGGCGAACTGGTCGGTGACGCCGGCGAGCGCATCGGCCACGCGCGGCGCCCCGAGGCCGTAGGCGTCGGCCTTGATGACGGCGATCAGGCCCACGCCCGTCTGCCGCTTGATGCGCTCGGCCGACGCGCGGATCTGATCGAGGTTGACGGTGACGGAAACGTGCGGTGTACGCATGGAACGGCCGGCGACCTCCCTGTCCACCGTCGGAATTATAACCCCACCGGGCAGGGCACCCAATCCCTTCATTCCGAGCCCGCGCCACGCGCGGAATGCGGCCACGTGCACGAGCAGGCCCAATCCGCACACGAAGCGCCCTACAGGATCAGCATCGCGTCACCGTAGCTGTAGAACCGGTACTGCTCGCGGACCGCCTCGGCATATGCCGCGCGGATCGCCTCGCGGCCGGCGAATGCCATCACCAGCGCCAGCAGCGTGCTGCCCGGCAGGTGAAAATTCGTCACCAGCCGATCCACGTGCCGGAACCGGTAGGGGGGGTAGATGAAGATGTCCGTCCAGCCGCGAACCGCGTCCCCCGCGGCGGTCAGCGCCGCGTCGGGCAGCGACTCGAGCACCCGCACCGAGGTCGTCCCCACCGCGACGATCCGTCCGCCCCCGACCCGTGCCGCCCGCAGGTCCGTCAGCGCGGCCGGCAGCACTTCGTACCACTCCGCGTGCATCTGGTGCGCGGCCAGGTCGTCCACTTCGATCGGCAGAAACGTCCCCGCCCCGACGTGCAGCGTCACGTCCACGCGCCGCACCCCCTGCCCCGCGAGCCGCGCCAGCAGCTCCGGCGTGAAGTGCAGCCCCGCGGTCGGCGCCGCCACCGCCCCCGGCCGGGCGGCGTAGACCGTCTGATAGCGCTCGGTGTCCTCGGGCAGGTCCTGACCGTGGCGGATGTACGGCGGCAGTGGCGTGTGGCCGACGCGGGCCAGCAGGTCGGCCGGCGACACGGGCGGATCGGGCCGGACGCGCCACGCGCCGCGCGGTCCACGCTCGATCAGCACGAAGCCCGTTGGGTCGCCCTCGCAGGTCAGCCGCTCGCCGGAGCGCAGCCGGCGGGTATGCTTGAGCAAGACGTTCCAGACCCCGGCGGACTCGTGCAGGAAAAGCGCTTCCACGCGTCCGCCGGTCGCGCGGCGGCAAAAGAACCGCGCGGGCAGCACACGCGTGTCGTTCAGCACCAGGCGATCGCCCGGGGCCAGGTACTCGCCCAGATCGCGGAAGCGGCGGTGAGTGATGCGGCCGGTGGCGCGATCCAGCACGAGCAGCCGGGCGGCGTCGCGCGGCTCGACGGGGTGCTGCGCGATCAGCTCCGGCGGGAGTTCGTACTGGAGCTCGTCACGGCGCATGCGTGGCGACGTCCGGCGACAATTCGGCGGGGCGCCGGGGGGGACACTTGCGCGTCCGCGAGCGGTTGTCATGTCGTGAGGCTCGGAGCGCGTGTCGTTCCGAGGAGGCCGCCGCGGGGCCCCCGCGCTCTCATTGCAAGGAGGTTGCCGCGGGAACCGACGAGGAATCCGGCCTCGCATGGGATACGACTCCCTACCACGGGGTGTTCCCCGGCCGCGACGTATCCGCCTGCTCGGCCGGATTCCGCGTCGCTGCGCTGTGCGGAATGACAGGGCGCTGCGCTCTGCGGCATGACAAGGGCCCGCGTTTCCCGGCGCGAACCGCGCGGTCCGGCCCGCTACTCCGTCTCGTACTTGAACGACACGGTCACGCGGGCGCGATAGGCCACGACCTTTCCGTCTTCAATCTTCAGGTCGAGCTTGGCGACCTCCGCCACCCGCAGCTCGCGCAGGCTCTGGGCGGCCGTCTCGACCGCGTTCCGCGCGGCGTCCTCCCACGACTTGGGGCTCGTGCCGACCAGCTCGATGACCTTGTACACGCTTTCCGCCGCCGGTTTCTTCGCCATTTGTCGACCCCGTGGTCTTCACCCGGGGTGAGCTGCCGGGGCCTCCGCCGGCTCCGGCGGCCGCACCGCCTTCCAGAGAATCTCCGCGATATCGAGCTGCCCGATACCCTCGTGACCGAGATCCGTCAGCCCGTCGGTCAACATCGTCTTGCAGAAGGGACACGCCGAGGCCACCGTCCGTGCGGGCCGCGCGTCGCCGGCGCCGCCCCCGCGGCCGTTGCCGCTCGGCCGCGCCAGCGTGCCGCCCGGGCCGTCAAACGCCCCCACGAGCTGCCGCACGCGGGCGTGGTTGACGCGGCCGTCGCCCGGCTCCTCCTCCTTCCACATCTGCGCCCCGCCCGCCCCGCAGCACAGTCCGCGGTCGCGACCGGCCGGGATCTCCGCCAGCCGCACGCCCGGGACGGCGCGCAAAACTTCACGCGGCGCGTCGTACACCCCGTTGTGCCGGCCCAGATAGCACGCGTCATGGAACGTCAGCGCCGCATCGAACCGCTGCCGCGGCCGCAAGCGCCCCGTTCGTACCAGCTCGGCCAGCAGCTCGCTGTGGTGGATCACCTCGTAATGCCCGCCGAAATCGGGGTACTCGTTCTTGAGCGTGTTGAAGCAGTGCGGACAGGTGGTGATGATCTTCCGCACGTGGTAGCGGGCGAGCGTCTCGACGTTCTGCTTCGCGAGCATCTGAAACAGGTACTCGTTGCCCGCGCGGCGGGCCGGGTCGCCGTTGCAGGTCTCCTCGGGCCCCAGGATCGCGAAGCTCACACCCGCGGTCTGGAGTAGTTGCGCGAAGGCCCGCGCGATCTTCCGCGAACGGTCGTCGAAGGAGGCCGCGCAGCCCACCCAGTAGAGGTACTCCACGTCACTCTTCTCGGCCATCAGCGGCACGTCGAGCCCCGCCGCCCATTCCGCCCGCTGCTCGTTCGGGTAACTGTACGGGTTGCCCACCGTCTCGAGCCCGCGGAAGGCCGTCTGAAGCTGCTCGGGGAATTCGCCCCGCTCGAGCACCAGGTTGCGCCGCAGATCGACAATCTTGTCGACATACGTAATCAGTACCGGGCACTCTTCCTCGCAGGCCGCACAGGTGGTGCAGGCCCACAGCACCTCGGGGTTGATCCACGCCGGCACCAGGTCGTCGACTGGGAGCACCGCTTCCAGGATGTCGGGCCGGCGCGTGCGGTCACGCGTCCCGTGCGGCTTGCCCGGCGCCGCGCCCTCGAACCCGGCCCGCGCGGTCTCACCCGCGGGCCCCGGCGTCACCAGCCACCGCTCGCGCATATACATGTGATCGCGCAGGCCGATTAGCAGATGCTTGGGCGACAGCAGCTTGCCCGTGCGCGTCGCGGGACAGTTGTCCGAACAGCGGCCGCACTCGGTGCAGGTGTAAAGGTCGAGCACCTCCTTCCACGACAGGTTGGCGACGCGCTTCACGCCCAGCGTCTCCTCGCGCTCCAGCTTGCCGTCGATGTCGGCGATCGGTGCGAGCCGGCCGCGGGGAGTGAGCGGGCGGAAGAAGACGTTGGGGACGACGGTCAGGACGTGAAAGTGTTTGCCGTAGGGCAACAGGTTGAGGAACAGCAGCACCAGGGCCGAGTGCGTCCAAAACCCCACGTGCCACAGGAGCGTGCTGTCGCCGACGACACGGGCCGCCAGGGAGCCGAACGGCATCGCGGCAAGGAAGCGGCCCTCGTGGCGACGGTTGATCTCGCCGCCCTCGTACACGAGGTCCGCGACCATCATGGTCAGGATGATGCCGAGGATCAGCAGGCCCTCGGCGTTGAGCGTCAGCCGCGGCAGGCGGGCGATGACGCGGTTGTAGAAGAACGCCAGGACGCCCACGATCACCAGCACGGTGAAGATGTCGCGCAGGAACGCGTAGAGGATGCCCAACGGCTGGTCGAGGCCGAAGACCCACAGGTCGTACGCCTCGCTGCCGGGCTGCACGAAGCCGCGCGTCCAGAGCATGATCGAGTTCAGCAGCAGCACGCAGAACCCGAAGAACACCACGATGTGTGCCCAGCCGGCCAGCGGGTAGCGCGGCATCTTCGTCTGGCCGAATACGTACCGCAGCACGCCGCCCATGCGCTGCCCGAGCCGGTCGAAACGCCGTTCCGGCCGCTGCGCGACGCGGAGCAACCGCCAACGACGGCGGGCGGACCAGGCAAACGCGGCCAGCGTCACAAGGAGCAGCAGGGCCATGGCGACCGGACTCATGCGCCACCTTTCGTGCTGGATGATCGGGCTGGGCATTATAGCCGGGCACATGACGGTTACGAACAGGACGTCCGCGGGCGTCCGCGCGAATGTGGCGCGGCCCGCTCGCTGCTGTCCTCCCGAGGAGATCGCGGCGGCGACGAGGAGGAGGCTGGCTGCGGCGCGGCCGACCCACGACGAATCGCAAAGCCCCGCGTCCGCAGCCCGATTTCTGGTCAGTGAGCCCCTTGGAATGACAGGCGGACACGGCCACCGCGCTCAATACGCGATCCGCTTCCGGGCGTCCGGCAGTTTCGCCGCCGCCAGCCGCCGCGCGATGCGTGCGCCCGTGTGCCCGTCGCCGTACATGTTGCGCCCGCCTCGCCGCAGACGCAGCGCCAGCGCGCGGCGCAGCGCGGCGCGGATCGCGCCGGGCGTTTCACCGCAATGCAGCACGGCCGGCCCGCCCGGGGTTCGCCCCGCCTGACGGCCGCCCACGTCCACCACCGGCACGCCCGCCAGCGGGGCCTCGATGATCCCGCTGGAGGAGTTGCCGATCAGCACGCGGGCCTCCAGCAGCCGGCGCAAGTACTCGTCGCGTGGCAGCGAGCGGGCCACCTCGACCTCGCCCGGCCGCGCGGTGCGGACGTGTCGCGCGATGGCCCGCAGCACGCCCGTGTGTCCCCGATCCGTGTTGGGGTAGAGAATCACGCGCCGCAGGCCGGCAGCGCGGGCCGCGTCCAGCACCGCGGACATGGTGCGCTGCTCGACGACCGCCGCGCGCCCCCACGCGTGATAGACAACCAGTGCGTACGGCGCCGCGTCCGATCGTGACGGACCCCGTCGTCGTGTTCGTTCGGTCAGCAGCTCGCGCAGCCGATCGAGCCCCGGAGCCCCGACCACGTGCACGTGCCGCGGGTCCTCGCCCATGCGAACCACCCGCCGGGCGGCCTCGCGCGTCGCCGCGAGGTGCAGGTGCGCCAGCTTGGTGATCGCGTGCCGTAGCGAATCGTCGAAATCCCCCTGGGCCACGTCCCCCGCGTGCACTTGCGCCACGACCCGCCCCGTCGTCACCCCCGCCAGCGCCCCGGCCAGGGCCTCAATCCGGTCGCCCAGCACGAGCACCACGTCGGCCCCGCAGCGTTCCAACGCGCGGGTGATGCCGATGACTCCACGGCCGAGCCCCACGGCCTGATCGAGCGGGTCATCGTCGCCGCGCTGCATCGGCACGCGCGCCGCGATCGGCCAGCCGTCACGCGCGATCTCGCGCACCGTCCGCCCGAACCGCGGCAGCAGATGGATGCCGGTGACGATCACACGCAGCTCGAGCCGCGGGTGGGCCGCGATGGCGTGCAGCGTCGACGTGAGCAGGCCGTATTCGGCCCGCGTCCCGGTCACGACCGCGATCCGCCGCTTCATTCAAACAGGTCCCACGTCAGCACCGTGTCCGCCGCAATGTCGCTCCGGACCCGCCGGCCGGGCAGACGCTCGATTTCCTCGGGCGAAATGCCGCCGCCGGGGCGCTTGACCGTGAGCATCGCCGGGGTCACGGCGGTCCCGGCCGGGATGGCGACCGCGGCCACGACGCTCTGGCGTGCCACGGCCCGGACGTCGTGCTCGACCTCGGTCAGGCCGAGCACTCCGGTTCCCAGGGTCGACTCGGCCGCCCGGGCGGCCGCGATGTAGACCGCCAGTTGGCGGGGATTGAGCGACATGGCGTGGTCCGGGCCGCGGGCCGTGCGGTCGAGCGTGAAGTGCTTCTCGAGCACGCACGCGCCGGCCGCGACGGCCCAGCCGCCGATCGCGGTCGACTCCGTGTGGTCGGAAAACCCGCAGGGGACGCCGGCCAGCTCGCGGAGGGCCGCGATGGCCCGCAGATTGGCCGTCTCGCGCGGCGCGGGGTAGCCGCTGACGCAGTGCAGCAGGACCAGACGCCCGCCCAGCCCCCAGCCGTGCAGTCGCTCGACGCTGCGGCGGATCTCGTCCGCGGTGGCGGCTCCGGTGGAGACGATCAGCGGCAGGCCGGTCGCCGCGGCCCGGCGCAGCAGTGGCACGTTGGTCAGGTCGGGCGAGGCGATCTTCAGCGCCGGCACGCCGAGTTTCACCAGCCGGTCGACGTCGGACGGGCTGAACGGGGTGGCCAGGAAGGCAACGCCCCGCGCCCGGCAGTGCTCGGCGAGCGCGGCGAACGCGTCCTCGGACAGCTCGAGCCGGGCCAAGAGGTCGCGCTGCGAACCGGCCCCGCGCCGCTGTTGATACGCCGCGCTCGGGGCTCCGGCGCTCACCAGGTCCGCGGCCCGAAACATCTGGAACTTCACCACGTCCGCGCCGGCCTGGGCGGCGGCGTCGATCAGGCGCAGACCCTGGTACACATCGCCGTCGTGGTTCACACCCGCCTCGGCGATGATCAGCACCCGCTGCTGGTGGCCGATCCAGCGCTGCCCGAAGCGCACCATCGGGGACGAGAGGCCGGGGCTCATGCCGGGACTCCTTGACCGAGCAGGAACTCGGCGTATTCCAGGTCGCTGCGACGATCAATGTCAACGCTTCGCTCGGGCGGCATCACGTACGCCACCGTGCGGGCCGGCGGACGGTCCGGCAGGTAATCCGCCAGCCGGTGCAAATACAGCGCTCCATTGATGCGATACGCCCGCTCCTCTCCCGTCCAACGCGTGAACTGGCCGTCGCGTCCGACGCTGCCCAGCCACGAGCGCGGCACCAGCGGGACGACCCCGATCACCGCGCACGGCGCCTGCTCCACGAACAACGCCAGCCCCGCCCGGATGTCCTCGGCCGTCCGCAGCGGCGAGGTCGGCTGAAGCACCACCAGCGCGTCGTACCGCTCGCCCCGGCCGGCCAGGTACTCGAGCAGGAACACGTTCGAGTCGCGGGTCGGGCTCTCGTCCGTGGCCAGATGCTGCGGCCGCAGCACCGGGCACGGTACCCCGTACTCCGTCGCCACAGCCGCGATGCGGGGGCAGTCCGTGTTGACGTACACCGCGTCGAGCACGCCGCAGCGCAGCGCCGCCTCGCACGTGTAGGAGATCAGCGGCCGGCCACGCAAGTCGGCCAGGTTCTTGCCCGGCAGACGCTTCGACCCGGCTCGCGCGGGAATGATCCCGATGGTGCGCATCCTGGCTCCCGAAACGGATCACCACAGAGACACAGCGGCACAGCGACCCAGAGGACAGAGAAGAAGAGCCGGGCAGAGTGGGAGCTCGTCATTCCGACGAGCGGACAGCGTCGTCGTTCTGAGGAGCGGAGGGCGCGGTCATTCCGAGGAGGTCGCCCTGGCGACCGACGAGGAATCTGGCTCCGGATGAGGTGCGTTCGCGCTGTTGGGCGTGCCTGCGTCCGTGGCCGGATTCCCCGGCGCTGCGCTCCTGGGAATGACACCCGGGTGCGCTTCGCGCAACTCGGCATTCACTGCTCGCCACTCGCCCTTCGCTCCGCGCCACTCGCCCTTCGCTACTCGCAACTCGCCACTTGCCTCCCTTCTGCGTGTCTCTGGCTCCGTGAGGTTCTCCTTATGGCACCGGCGGCCAGCCGCCCGCGTCTTCACGCGGACGGACCGCGGCCGCCCGGGCCAGCGCCCAGATCGGCAGCAGCCGGCCGACGAACATCGCCAGCAGCAGCCAGCCCAGGCCGTACTGATACAGATCGACGCTCAACCGGATGCCGCTGGAGAGCGTCGGGGCGGTGAGGGTGGGCACCAGGCCGCTCGTCAGGCCCGCCCCCCCGACGGCCGACGCCGCGTCGAGCAGCGCGTCCGCCAGCGTCGGCGGCGACTGGAAACGCGAGCCGACCTGCGCCTCGATCAACAGCAGCCCGAGCGCGATGATCCCCGTCCACGCGAAGAGCAGGCCCGCCGACAGCGTGCCGGCCAGAACCCCGCGGCGGGTGCGCTCGGCCGACGCGCAGGACTTGCGCGTCCCCACCACCGCCGCCAGCCCCCAGAGCAGCACGAACCACTTCACGCCCCCGCCCGGTGAACCGCCCAGCCCGCCCACCAGCACGACGGCCGCGACGATCAGCTTGGTGCCCTCGCTCACGCCGCGGTCGGCAATCTGCTCGGTCGGCAGGCCGGCCCCCGCCGCCGCCGCGACCTGCACCGCCGCCCGCCCGGCGCGGGCTGCGAAACGGGTATCCACCTGATCCGCGCGGGCCCGGTGCTGCGCTCCCCCGCGCGGCACCTCGAGCGCCGCGATCAGCAGCGCACACGCCGCCAGAAACCCGATATAGCTCGTCGCGCCGATCAGCAGCGCGCCGCGGCCGCTGCGCCCGCGCCACGCCAGCCACCCCGGCCAGCCCAGCGCACTGACGAACGCGACAGCCGCGTACACGCGCAGCCCCGCGTCTCCGGGAGGGCTCGGGACCCAACCCAGCGAGGCAAACGCGGAGATGGTTCCGGCGGCGGTATCCGCCAACGGCTGCGGTGCGGCGCACAGTCGCAGCGCCACCGCCGCGACCGGGATGGCGAGTGCCTGAACGGCCAGAAACGACAGCAGGATCGTCCGGCCGCGCGGCAGCCCGCTGCCCGGCCAGAGTCGCTCGAGCATCTGCCGGGCCGCGAGCAGGTATAGCACCGCCCCCGCCAGCCCCAGTGTAGCCAGCACCCCGCGCCCCAACGGCGTGTACTCCTCGCGCAGGTCGAACAGCAGCAGCCCTGTGCCGCAGGTCGCGCTGAGCGCGTCAAACGTCCAGCGCCAGGGGTTCACGTCGTCATACGCGCTGCGATCGCGCTCGGAAAGGTGGACGACGGCATCCTGCCGCAGCAGCGCCACGCCCGCGAGTGTGAGCACCGCCAGGGCGACCGGCAGCCACAGCGCCGGGTTCCGTACGACGTTCACGCGCATCCTCCCGCTCGGGTGCCCCTGCCGGCGCGGCAGGGGCCTGCCAGCCCGCTGAAAAAGGGAACAGGCACCGCGGGACTGGCTGTTGCCGCAACCCGGATGGGCGGGTCGCGCGGAGCCAGCCCCCGTATTCAACGGGCTGCTACGACCCCAGCAGCGCCCGCCACGCCTGAATCAGCTCCAGCGCCCGCGCCGCCTCCGGCACGGCGTCGAGCTCCCGAAGCTGCCGCACGATCGTCTCCTCCGGCGGCTCGAACAGCCGCAACTGCCGCACCCGTCGCCGCTGCACCGCCGCCAGCACCGGCCGCTGCGACTCGCGCGCGAACGTGCGCTCCAGCTCGTTCAGCACCGCGTTCGCCCGTTCGAGCACCGGCGGGGGAACGCCCGCCAGCCGGGCCACGTGCAGCCCGTAGCTCCGCCCGGCCGCCCCCGGCACGATCTTGTGCAGAAACACGACCTGGTCCTCGTACTCGCGGACCGCCACGTTCAGGTTGAACACCGGGTCGAGCAACTCGGCCAGCTCGGTGAGCTCGTGGTAGTGCGTCGCAAACAGGGTGCGGCAGCCGAGCGCGGCCAGGTGCTCGGTGATGGCCCAGGCCAGCGCCACGCCGTCGAACGTGCTCGTGCCGCGGCCGACCTCGTCCAGGATCACGAGCGAGCGCGGGGTCGCGTTGTGCAGAATATTCGCGGTCTCGAGCATCTCGACCATGAACGTCGACTGCCCCCGCGCGAGTTCGTCGGCCGCCCCGACGCGGGTGAAGATGCGGTCGACCAGCCCCAGCCGCATGTGCTCGGCCGGCACCCACGAGCCGGCATGCGCCAGCAGCGTCAGCAGCGCGACCTGGCGGATGTACGTCGATTTTCCCGCCATGTTGGGGCCGGTGATGAGGGCGAGCGATCGAGGGACCGAGGGATCGGGGGAAAGGGCTCGCGGGCTTGCGGGCGCGCGGGCGCGCGGTTCGTCCACGGCCGATCCCCTCGATCCCTCGATCCCTTGATCCCTCGGTCCCTTTGCTGCCAGCAGCGTGTCATTTGCCACAAACCCCGCGTCGAGCATCTGCTCGAGCACGGGGTGCCGGCCGGCCTGGATATCGAGCAGCGGCGGGTCCACGAACTCGGGGCAGGTAAAGCGCCGCTCGGCCGCGAGCTCGGCCCAGCCGGCCAGCACGTCGAGGCGCGCAAGGGCGGCCGCGGCCCGCTGGAGGGCGGGAATGTGCCGCACAAGCTCGCTCCGCAATTCCGCGAAGAGCTCGTACTCGAGATCGCAGGCACGGGTCTGCGCCGAGAGCGCCTCGGCCTCGTGGTGCTTGAGCTCCTCGGTGATGTACCGTTCCGCGTTCTTCATCGTCTGCTTGCGGACGTAGTCCGGCGGCACGCGGTGGCGGTGCGGGTTGGTGACCTCGATGTAGAAGCCGAACACCTTGTTGTACGCGACCTTCAGCGAGCCGATCCCCGTGCGGCGCGCCTCACGCTGCTGGAACTCGGCCAGCCACTGCTGCCCGTCGCGGTTGATCGCCCGCAAGCGGTCCAATTCGGGGTGGACGCCGTCGGCGAAAATGCCGCCCTCGCGCACCGTCAGCGGCGCCTCCGGCCGGAGCTGCGCGCACAACCGCGCCGCCAGTTCGTCCAGCCCATCGAGCTGGTCCGCCAGCCGCTCGCACTCCGGGTTGTGCACATGTTGCAGCACACCACGCAGGGGCGCGAGCCGTGCCAGACTGTCGCCCAGTGCCCGTACGTCGCGCGGTGTGATCCGCTGCACGCCCAGCCGGCCCACCACCCGTTCGATGTCCGCAATCGCGTGCAGGTGCTCCTGGAGCGCGGCCCGCGCCCGACCATCGCCGCGCAACACACCCACCGCCCCCTGTCGTCGGCGAATCTCCGCCAGGTCCCGCAGCGGGTAGCACAGCCACAACCGCAGCAGGCGCGCTCCCATCGGGTTGCGGGTGCGATCCACCGCCGCCAGCAGCGAGCCCTCGCGGGCTCCCGTCCGCAGCGTCCGCTCGATTTCCAGCGACCGCAGGGTGACCGAGTCCAGCTCCATCCAGTCGGCCGGGCTCTGCCGACGCGGCGGCCGGATGTGCAGGGCAGCCGCCCGCTGCGTCTCGCGCACGTACGCCAGCAGGCCGCCCGCGGCCTGAAGCGACGCATCCACGCGTTCGAAGCCGAAACCCTCCAGACCCGCCGTCTGAAAATGTTCGCGCAGCAACTGGGCCGCCCGGCCCGGGGTGAAATCCGCCGCGCCGCGGTACGTCACCGCGGCCCTCAGGCGCGCACGCAGCTCGGGCTCCAGCGCGTGCCGGCCGGGACCTTGAGGCTCGGGCAACAGCACCTCGGCCGGGTCGGCGCGGGTCAGCTCCTCGAGCAACTGCCGGGGCGGCTCGCCCGCCCGCGTGGGGCACAAGAGCACATCGAACCGGCCGCTGGCCAGCTCGAGCACCGCGAGCCCCGATTCGGCCGCTTCGAGCACCAGGGCGGCCAGGACGTTGCTGCGGGTGCGCTCGAGCAGCGCTTCGTCCGTGAGGGTGCCGGGCGTGACGATGCGGACCAGTGCCCGGTCGACGAGGCCGCGGGCCTGCCGCGGATCCTCGACCTGTTCGCTGATCGCGACTTTGTAGCCCGCGGCCACGAGCCGGGCGAGGTATCCCTCCAGTGCGTGGTGGGGGATTCCGGCCAGGGGAGTCCGCCCGCCGTCGCGGCTCGTGAGCGTGATGCCCAGCACCCGGGCCCCGAGCTCGGCGTCCTCGTAGAACAGCTCGTAGAAGTCGCCCATCCGGAAAAGCAGGATGGCATCCGGCACCTGCTGCTTCTGCTCGCGGTACTGCCGCATGGCCGGCGTCAGTTTGTCGAGCTCGGGCGCCGCCGAAGCGGAGTATTCCGCGTTCCCATTCGGGTGGGTGGGCGGACAAGTCTCAGGGTTGGGCTTCACGACGGACACGGTCGCAGTTTACGCGATGTGGCGGGCGCGCCCCACCCTTTTCAGCCCCCCTGCGGCCCCGGCGAGTCGGCCAAAGACAACCCCGCCGGCCGAAAACCGCGGCATGACCGCCCGCGCCCATGGCACCGGGCGTGCGCCTCAGCCTAAGATGACCGGCGAACAACCAAGCCGGGAGACCTGGATGCGAATCTTCGTTGCGGGCGGTGCGGGTTACGTCGGCAGCCACTGCGTGAAACAGCTTGTCGCGGCCGGTCACGAGGTGACGGTCTACGACAACCTCGCCGCGGGACACGCCGCGGCCGTGGACAAGCGGGCGACATTCATTGAAGCGGACCTGGCGGACCGCGTGCGGCTCGATGGCGTATTCGCGGCCGGGCGATTTGACGCGGCGATGCACTTCGCCGCCCTGCTCAACGTGGGGGAATCGGTGGCCGAGCCGCTCTTGTACTGGCGCAACAACGTGGTCAACACGCTGAATCTGCTGGAAGTGCTCAAGGCACACGAAGTGCAGCGCTTCGTGTTCAGCAGCTCGTGCGCCGTGTACGGCCAGCCTGACGTGCTTCCAATCCCGGAGGACATCCCGAAGCGCCCCATCAACCCGTACGGCGCCACCAAGCTCGCCGTCGAGTGGATGCTGGAACACTCCGCCGTCGCATGGGGCTTGGGTTCGGTCGCGCTTCGCTACTTCAACGCGTCGGGCGCGGCTGCCGACGGCTCCATCGGGGAGGATCACGACCCGGAGATCCACCTGATCCCGATCGTGCTCCAAGTCGCACTGGGGCAGCGGGAGAGTGTGAAGATCTTCGGTGCGGACTACCCAACGCCGGACGGCACATGTATCCGCGACTACGTCCACGTCGAGGACCTGGCCGAGGCACACCGAATGGCGGTCGAGGGCTGCACCCCGGGCCGCTTCGAGGCATACAATGTCGGAACCGGTAACGGAACCAGCGTGCGAGCCGTTATCGATGCCGCGCGCGCCGTGACTGGCAAGGACATTCCATCCGTGATCGCTCCCAGGCGCCCGGGTGACCCGGAGCGCTTGTTTGCCGATGCGACCCGACTCCGTAATCGCTTTGGATGGGAGCCGCGTTATCAGGACGTGAAGTCAATCATCGAAACCGCTTGGCGGTGGCACAAGGCCCATCCGTTGGGGTACGAGGATTGACCGCCTCTTGTAAGAGGGCAGTTGAAGACGGGGACAGGCACTGCCGGACCGGTCGTCGAGACTGGCGCGGTTGGTGAGTTGACGCGGAGCCAGCGTCCCTGGCAACGCGGAGCCAGCCTTCGTTCTCAGGGAGCTGCTAGGAACTGCTCGCGATCGCCACCCGTTCGGCTTTCACAGCTACCCTCCGGGAAACCGCCCGAGAGCTTTGCTATTTGCAGAGACACTTTGACCCGATATAATACTGGTGGATGTCAGGGGCATGGTGATCGATCATCGTCATCATGCACTGTTAAATCATTGTTATCTCATCGCTTAGTCGCCGCTCCTGACAGCCGACAACACGATTTCCCCTTGATCACGCAGCAGGTCCCGCGCGTGCTGGTTCCACTGCGCCAGCGACCGCGATCTTTGGACCGGGCGGGTTGTGCGACCGACATTGGTCGAGGCACCCGCCCGGCCTGACAGGCTTCCTGCCTTCACCCCTTCTGTTTCTGCTTGAGGAGGTGTTGCGATGAGTTGGTCCGCGCACAGTCTGAAAACTCGAAAAGTCGACGCGGCGTTCGGCCCCCCGATCACCCCGGAAGAGCTGACCAGCAATCTTTCAATCCTCGAGCGGCACCTGAACCGCGAGATGAAGTGCACTGCCGGCAAGAACCAGGTGTACATTCGTTCGCTACTGACCGGCCGGTCAACGACTCGGCCGCGGATCGCGCTGAAGTGCCCACTGAAACGCGATATCGGACAGAATCCGGACGTGTTCTACGAGGAGATTCGGGACGTCTGCTGTTCGGACCCCGGCCAGTGTGAAGCCTGGCGGGCGTTCGCCAAGCGCCACGTTCCGACCTGAGCGGCCCGGGGACACGTGGTTTCGAGCTTCCGCCGGACGGCATCCCTGCCCCCCCGCCCGAGCGGATCACGGCCCAAAGCAGTGACTGGACACTGCGGCGGGCCGTTTCGTTGCGCGGTCGGGAGGGGCGCAAGTTCAGACCGTGAAGACATTTGATGCCGCGTAACGGCTCGCCACCGCCAGCGGCAGCGCGCGCCCGACCACCCGGCGATGCGTGTCGACCGCTACCTCAGGGGCGTTGTTATGCTCGCTCAGATGTGCCAGAACCGCCCAGCGGAGACGCCGGCCGCAGCGGCGCAGCAGCTCGGCGGATTCGCAGTTGGAAAGGTGCCCGCCGGGTCCGCGGATGCGCTGCTGTAGATCGGGGGGGTAGGGGCCCTCCGCCAGCATCTGCGGGTCGTAATTGCTCTCCAGGTAAACGCCGTCAAGTTCCTCGATCGCGGTCTCGAGCGCGGCAAACGGGTGGCCGAGATCGGTCAGGATTCCGACGCGCCGGCCGGCGTGCTCGACGATGAACGCGACGCTCTCGGCCGCGTCGTGCGGCGTTGGCAGGGTGTGGACGGTGAGTGGCCCGAAGCCGAGCGAGTCACCGGGTCGAAAATGCCGCACGCCCTCGACGCGGCCCCACGACCCCGCCATGGCCCGGTGCGTCGCCGGCGTCGTGTAGATCGGCAGCTTGAACATCCGGTGAAAGACCCCTGCGGCAGTGGAGTGGTCCCCGTGCCGGTGCGAGACGATCACCGCGCTGGCGCGACCGATCTCGCGCTGCTGCCCGGCCAGCCGCTCGCGGGCCTGCCGGCCGGAGATCCCCGCATCGAGCAGTACGCTGACGCCATCGGCCTCGACATAGATACAGTTGCCGTTCGAGCCCGACTGGAGGGAGATCGTCAGCACGAGCCCAGTGTACCCGCAGGGGGTTGGCGCGGCACCTCGTTTCTTGACATCCCCGCGGCGCCGCGGCCGATGGGAGAGTCTTGTCTCCGCCAGGCCCGGCCGATAGACTTAGGGTACAGTGGCAGTGCAGCTCTGTAACAGTCGATAGATACAGATGGTACGTTGTTCCGCGGCCGGCCCCGGCGCTGGACGGGCTTTTGCCGTGCGCGCGGCCCCGCACAACGCGTGGGCGCGTGCCCTGGAGGCGGACGTGGCGGGCGGGTGTGGCGCATGGAGCTTTCGGGAATCTCGTCGCTCGTAGTTCACGTGACCGCGGTCAGGCGGAGAGCGTGGACCCGTGAATCAGGATGGTGGGACGGCGCTCTGGCGAGGAGCTCAGGGGTGATGTGTGGCCGCTGGCCGTTCTGGCTCGGGGTCGCGCTTGTCGGGAGCCTGGCGGGGATTGCGGGCTTGAGGGCGGACCAGCAGGGCAGCGGCGCGCCCGGCGAACGGGCGGAAGCGGGCGATGGATTCGCACCCGGCGACGTCCCGTTGCTGGGTGCCTGCTGCTACGACGACGGCGCGTGCCGGCTGACTCTACTGGACGACTGCGCGTTGCTGTCGGGCGATGCGAACTGCGATGGGCGGGTCGATTTCGATGACGTCTACCCCTTCGTGCAGGTTCTCACTCCCGGGCAACTGCGACACCAACGCAGACGGGACGGTCGACTTCGGCGACATCAATCCCTTCATCGCGATCTTGAGTAAGCCGCGGTGGGCGCATGCCCGGTGGGTCGAGGGCGGCGAATGCGGCGCGTGCCCGTGCCTCCTCGTGTGCCCGCTGAACGCGTCGCCCGAAGACGAGAGCTGCGGTGCGGACTGCAACGGCGGTTGTGATGGCCTTTCGCCCGAGTTCGGCGACATCCATTGCGGCGAGACGATCTGGGGGCGGGCGTGGAGCGAGGAAGGCGGACGGGATACGGACTGGTACCGGATCTCCGGCCTCGCCGGCGGCAACCGTTACCGGATCGTCGCCGAAGCCGAGTTTGACCTGGAACTGAGCTTCGTCTGGGGCGATTGCACCAGCCCGCATTCCAAGCACGTTCAAGTGTCGGCCTGCACGGAGGCGGTGCTCGAGGTCGGGTGTGTTCCGGACCTCTCCTACTATGTCCGCATATCGCCGCAATCCTCGAGCGTATTCCAAGGCTGCGCGTATTACCGCCTGGCCCTGACGTGCGAGGCGTGCCCGCCGCTGCTGGGCGCCTGTTCGGTGGACGGGGCGTGCATCAATGACCTGACGGAAGGAGAGTGCGACCTGCGGGGCGGCGACTGGCAGGGCCCGGGTGTCGACTGCGTGGATCCCGGCCTGCCCGAGGTCATCCTCGACCCCGCCAGCGCCGGGACCTTCGCCCGCGGCAGCATCGCGTATCTGACGGATGCCGCCGGTCCGGTGCAGTACGCCGCCGATGCCCGCCGCATCGTGCGCGCCTCGATCTGCTCCCGGGCCCAGTGCGCGGTCCGCGGGGGCGAAGGCGGTGCCGGCGTCGACGTCGTGCCCCTCTGCCACAACGGGCGCTGCGTGTTCGGCCGGAATGCGAACCCGGGGATGAACGGCATCTACAAGTCCCCGGACGGCCTGACCTGGACGCTCGTGGACAACACGTGGGGTGCAGGGGGAGAGCAGTTGTGGGCTATGACCGTCGGCCGGCTCATTCGCGCCCGCATCGCGGGCAACACGCGGGCTCTCTCGTACAGCGATGATGACGGCGCAACCTGGAGCAGCCCCGTTCTGACGTTCTCGACGCCCAACGCGACCGTGACGGCGCTCAGCTTCACGGAGCTGCCAGGAGGCGTATGCCTGGTCACGGAGTACGCCTCCGGCCCGCATCGGGGCCGGCGCGTGTATCGCAGTGCGGATGGCGGGTTGACGTGGTCCCAGGTCCTGGACCTGCACGAGATCGACCCGACTGACACCACCTACCGGCACTGGCATGCCGTCGGGTACCATGCGGCCACCAATACCGTCGTGGCCGCTCATGGCGACAGCGGCGAGGGGCAACGCTTCTTCGTCAGCACGGACCGGGGCCTGAACTGGAGCGTGTTGATCGATTCAGGGGCCAACCCCAGCACACTGGCCCGCGATCTCGACGAGCAGCCCATCGCCTTCCTGGACGTCGGCGATCCGCAGTGGCTGCTGTGCGCCTCGGACCGCATGCTGGGCCTGCTGTGGCTGAACGTCGACCCCGCGTCCGGCGACTACGGTACGATCCGGGTCGTGCCCCACGGCGTGAGCCTCAACGACGGCCTCTGGGACGGCGGGACCACCCAGTGCTGGGCGTTGTTCGAGCACGACGGCGTCATTTACGCGTGCTGGCGGATTCCCACCCCGGCCAACGCGCGCCTGGTGTTGACCGTCTCAGGCGACCGCGGTGCGACATGGACGCACGCCTGCACCGTCTGTTTCGATGGCACCGAGGAGGCGGTCAGCCGTTACGCGGGGTGCGCCGGGGGCTTCCTGCATCTGATCCTCGAGGGGGCGACCTGCCGGCACCTGGTCCTCCGGCCACTTACCGTCACCATGGTGAACGGGCTGCTGCTGGAGCCCGCGGCCAGCAACCTGCTGAGCGCGGCGGACAGCCGGTGCGAGTCGGCCGCTGCCGACGTGTGGTCCATCAGCAGCCCGCTCTGCGGCGGTGTGCCGCTGGCCGGCGGGCACGGGGACAACGGCAGAGTCGTGCGTGTGACGCTGGACAACCCCGAACCGCGGCTGTTCTATCATCGCCTCAACAGCGGGTTGGGGGGCGGCCTCAACGTCGACTATGCGGTGGGCGAAATCCTGCACTGGTCGCAGTGGAAGCGGGGCAAGTCCTACAACAGCCGTTGTCGCTGGGTCAGTCCCTCCGGCGCGGGGCTGCCGCCGAACGGCACGAACGAGGGGCTGCGGACCAACTACTGGTTCGAGCAGCACCCCGCCCCGCTTACGGTCTCGGGGACGACCTGGATGAGCAACGGCAGCCACGAGACGATTCGCGAGGGCTGCGCCACCGTCGATATTGACACGATCATGTGGACGAAAGACCTGCCCTCCACCTGGCAAGTGGGGGGCACCCCCCGTGCCGCCGAAAGCTACATCCGCGACCTCGCCACAGACGCCGACTGGACCTACATCGGGTTCTTCGCGCTCCCCTTCGCCGCCTACGACCTGGCGAAGGACTCCGGCACGCTGGAGCTGCTGACGCTCGGCTTCCCGTCCAACACCACCGAGGGCCTGGTGGTCTATTACGACCGCGCCACCCTCAAGCTCGGCGCCCAGCTCTACGCCGCCGGACAGGCCCTGGCGAACCCCGTCCTTCAGTCGGTCACGCTCATGCACGAGCGGAACCAGTTCTTCGCAGTCGTCATCCGGCACGACGGCGAACTCGGCGGGTACGGAAACCTCGAGCTCTCCTTCCTCATGGACGGCGACTGGGAGCACCTGGCCACACTGTGCGACGACCACGACGCCTACCGCGGCGCACTACAGCTTCGCGCCGGGAACCTCGCGGGCGGCAACCTTCTGCCCCAGATCGTCCTCCGGGAGGTGCTCTGGCCCGGCACGCGCCTCTCGCGCGTCGGGCTCGATCACCTTGATTTCAGCAGCTTCGTGGTCCCCGGATCGAATCAGCTCGATAGAATCGGCTCCTCGATCCGGCCCGGGATCCGGCATCCGTGCCACCGTTTATCCGCGCCGTCTCCGCCGCGTGCCCCGGGCGCGGCCGGACGACCGGCACGATCTACGGCGGCAATAGTGCCGCCGAAACCGCGG
>CAZMCT010000054.1:0-24171 GCA_964564785.1 uncultured Planctomycetales bacterium | reverse complement strand
GCTCGGCCGTCGGCCGCGCCTGCTGGAGCGCGGGACCTGCGCCCGGCTGCGCCGCCGGCTGGGTCGTCGACCGCCCGGTCTGCCGCGCCCGCGCCGGCTGGGCCGCACCGGGGGCGCCGGTGACGGCCGGCTGAGCGGGGCGGGACGCCGCGAAGAACGGAATCGTGAATTCCGGCACTGCCGGGTCGTTCGTCCTGATCTTGATCACGTTGCCCGTTCGCGCGGTCGGAGCGTAATGCGCCGGTACCTTCAGCACCACGGTCTGCTCGCCGTTCTCTTCCCGTAGCTCCGCCGTCAGCTTCGGGTCGGTCGCCGTCACCTCGGTCACCTGACCCGGAGGACCGTCCCACTTCAGCCGCGTCTGAAGCTCGGTGTCGACGGGCGGGTCGGCCCCGACCTGGAGCCGCGGGGGGTCGGCCGCCAGCCGCGGCGTCACGCTGCCCAGCACCGAGATCGTGTCGCGCGGGGCCTGCTCGATGCCCGTTTCGAGCACGATGTTGGCGCGCAGATAGCCGTTCGGCCACGGCGGCCGGGCGACGATCTCCAGCTCGTACTTCTCGCCCGCTTCGATCGCGCGCAATTCCGCGGTCACATTCGGGCTGCCGGTATTGGTGATCTTCGGGCTGAGCGGCCCGCCGTCGCCGCGCGTCAGCACCACCGTTTTGCGCTGTTCTTCCGAAGTGCGCGCGATGGCCCCCAGGTTCACCGTCTTCGGATCCAGCCGGAACGGCACCAGAACCTTCGCGATGCACTCGACCGTCACGTTCTGGTTCGTCCGGTCGTTCGTCGTGATCGTGATCTTCTTGTTGATGTCCGCCTGGGCGCTCGTGGTCGCGATCGTCAGGGCGAATTGCTCGCTCTGGCCGGGCTGAATCATGCGGTCAGACTGACCGCTGAGGGAGATCCCTCAGCCCTTTTTCAACCTGACGGCCAGCGGAGCTTCACCCTCGTTCGACACCTGGATGACGAACTCGGCCGGCGTGCCGCGCCACACCGGGTCGATGCTCAGTTTGGTGTCCTTGATCACCGCCTTCGGTTGCGGCTGATCCGGCGGCGGCGGGGTCAAGTCAATCGCCACGCCTCCCGTGCTGCCGCAGCCGGCTTCTTTCTTTTCGCCTTCGGCATGCGGCGCGTCGTCAGGCTTCGCTGCCGGCGCGGCCGGCTGGGTACTGGTGGCGGGCTTGGGCTTGGCGGCTTGCGGCGGCGGCACGGCCACCACCGGCGGCGCTTGTGCCGGCTCGCCCTGCTCCTGCCGAGCCTTCTGGGCGGCCAGCGCGGCCTCGCGAATCATCTGCGCCAAACGCTCGCGGTCGGCTTCACTCTCCAGCTTCGTATCGGGAGGGATGTTCACGCTTCCGGGCGGCGAAGTCCGCACGGTGCTCGACTTCTCGCCGGCCGCCGGCGGCTCGGCCGCCGGGTTCGGGTCGGTTCGAGCGACGGGCTCCTTGGTCGTCGCGGGCTTGGCGGTCAGCTCGGGCTGGTGTGCCGCAGCCGGGGCCGGCTCGGCTTTCTTCGGCTGCGCCGGCGTCGCCGCGCTTTGTGAGCCGTGTTTGTACGAGCTGTCTTCCCCTGGCGGGGTGCTACAGCCCGCCGTCACGACGAGCAGCGTGAGGCCCGCCCATGCGGACGGCACCCGCCAGCGCCGCCGTGTGCTACTACGCTTGGCTGGCATTCCTGAATCCTTTCCGGGTCTTTTCGCACCCAAAGCGTCGGCCCGCGCTCGGGAGGCCCCGTCGCGTGCCAGAAGCCGTCATTCTACCAGAGCTATCGAAGCCGTGATTATGGAAAAACAGTCCATTTCGCCCACTTCGCTTGCCGCCTTCGGTGAGGTGGGGGGCCGACCAGCCCCGTCAGAAAGGGGGCTGGCTCCGCGCCTACCTACCTTCACGGTAGCGCCAGAGCGCACGCCGGCGGTGCCTGTACCCTCTCTCAACCCCCGTTTTCAGCCCGCCGACCGGTTTCCGCCCCGCCACAACACTGGGTTTCGCCACCATCACGGCAGCTCCTCAGGTGCGTCTACAATCCGATCCGGCCGATCGGCCAGCAGGTCCGCACGACTCCGGAAACCCCACGTTACCGCCACCGCCCGGGTGCCGGCCGCCCGTGCCGTCCGGATGTCCGTCGGTGTGTCACCGATCATCCAGGTGTGCTCCGTCGCCACGCCGAGCTCTGCGCAGATCCGTTCCAGGTACACCGGCGACGGTTTGCGATGCGCCTCCCCGAGGTAGCCGTAAACCGCAGTGAACTGCCCGTCGCCCCAAAAAGTCTCGATCACCCGCCGCGTCAGCTCATGCGGCTTGTTTGACAGCACCCCCAGCCGGACTCCGGCTCCCCGCAAGCGATCAATCATCTGCGGCACACCCGGATACGGCCGCGTGTGGCGCACGACGCGCGTCCGATAAACCGCCCGTGCCAGCTCTGCGAGGCGGGGTACCAAATCTGGCCGCTGCGCCCCAATCGCTCGTTCGCACAGCTTCGGGATTCCCTCCCCGACCAGGTAACGGTACGCGTCGACGGGGCGCGTCGCGAGGCCGAGCATCTCCAGGCAGATGTTTACCGACTCGGCGATGTCGCGGAGCGAGTCGACGAGTGTGCCATCGAGGTCAAAAACGCAGGCGTGTGGTTTCGGGAGCGGTTTCAATGGCGCATCTCTGTGGCCGCAGAGGGTAACGTTCGCAACCGGTTCGGCCCGTTACTCTATAATACCGATGACTCTGAGACGAAAACCCGGCCCGCCGCACGACTTTGGGAGCTCTCTGATGGTTTTCCGGCTTTCGATCCCCCGAATATCCGTGTTCGCTGTCGTTCTCGCGGCGGCCGGCCATGCCCAGCCGGAACCCGCCCGGCAGAGCTACAGCCGGATGATCAACATCGACGCGTTGATCGATAACCATGCCCGTTTCCTCGCACGCCGCTACAACCTCAGCCCCGAACAGGACCAGTACACCCAGGCCTTTCTGCGGCAGAAGGCCGACAATTTCCTCTCACGGCACCGCGAGGAGCTCTACGACCTGATCGACCAGCTCGTTGCGGTTCGCACGGGCGGCACCATGGAGCCCCAGGAGCTGATTGCCTGGGGTCAGCGGGCGCTACCGCTCTATGAAGAGGCCAAGGCGCTCATCATCCAAGGCAACGAGGAGTGGCGCGGCATCCTCAGCGACGAGCAGAAGAAGGTCCACGACGAAGATGTCAAGGAGATGTACACCAGCTTCGGTCAGACGGACGATCAGCTCGCGCGCATCGTCAACGGGCAGATGTCCATCGACGAATTCCGCAAGGGACCGGCCGGACGCGCTCCGCTGCCCAACGCTCCCGGGGCTCGCCAGCCGAACCCGAATCCGGTCGCACAGCCCATGCCCGAATCGCCCGCCGCGCGGCCCGACGGTGTCAACCCACCGCCGCCGGGGCGGGGCGTGCGTGTCGATCCGCCCTCTGGTACGGGCGGCGTGACCCAGGCGGGAGGACCGGGTGGAACCCACACGGGCAGCCCGGCTCGGCCCGGGCGGACTGGCCGGGGGACCGCCACTTCGGCTCCCGCGGGCGCCAATTTCGAGAGCGAGTGGGAGCGTTACGTCCGCGAGTTCATCGAAAAGTACAAGCTCGACGATGCGCAGCAGGAGCGGGCCCGGGCGGTCCTCAAGGATTGCCAGGAGCAGGCCCAGCACGTCATGCGGCGTCGCAAGTCCGAGCTCGATCGCCTGGACGAGAAGATCAAGGGCCTCACGGGCAACAACGAGGCCGCGAAGATCAAGGAGCTCGGCGAGCTGAACCAGCAGCGCACCAAGCTCCTCGAGCCCATTAGCGACATCGAGAAGCAGCTCAAGGCCAAGCTCGAAAAGCTGCCGACCCGCGCTCAGCGCCAGGCGGCCGAACAGGCCGGCCAGGCCGCGCCCGCCAGACCCGGCGAGCAACCCGGTCGACCCCGGGTCCAACGGCCGCCGCCCCAGCCGCAGCCGCAACCGGTGCCTCAGCCGCCGCAGCCGCGCCCCGAGCCGGAGGAGAAGTCCGGCGGTGAGGAGCCGACGGAAGACCCGGACACGTAAAGGATGCAAAGACTCGCAAGGCCGACGTTTGGGGGTGCAACCGCCGAGGAGGGTCTGCACCGCGAGATCGACGCGGGCTGCGCGCCCCGGTCGCTCGGGTCCGCTCCTGTGACCGGTCAGCGGCAACGATCGCTCAGCGGACCGGAGCGAGCGGAGTGCGTCGCGTACAGGTGCATCGCGCAAGATCCGCCGGTGCCTCCGCTACAGCAAAGTCAAATTGGACTGCCGCTCCGCCGATAAGGACAATCGGGACTTGAACCCCGACCGCGGTGCGGCCTGGGCGGCCGCCGGGTGTAAGGAGATCTGTATGGACGCTTTGCTTCGACGCGGCCGGATGGCGGCGCTTACGCTCGCCAGCGGTGGCTTGCTGGCGCTCGCCGGCTGCGACCCGGCCGTCCGCGACACGGTGATCAACGGTGTGAGCGGCGCTGCGGCCGGGCTCTCGTCGACGTTTATCCAGGCGTTTTTCCAGTCGCTGCTGACCGAGGAGGAAGTGCCGACCACGGTCCGCGCGGTGATCGATGTGGTCCAGCAGATCGTGGCCTGATTCGCGAGCCCGGTCGGTCTGCGGTATCGCCGAGACCGGTGCGGGCGATTGTCAACCTGCCTACTATCGCATGTGACCTCCTGAGGCCCGCCGGCGCCTGCGCGTCGGCGGGTCTTTTTTTAACGCTCCGCGGATCCGTCGCCGCGTACCCCGGGGCGCGTCGGTGGTGCCGCGGTGGCACGCTCGCGCTCCGCGTTCAGAACCCCGCCCGAGCTCCGAAGCACTGCTAGCGCGCCGCCGCCACGCCGTTCTTGTGCCGCTGCCGTGCGAGCGCGAGGTCGATCGCCAGCCCGATAGCCGCCCGCATGCTGCCGGCGTCGGCCCGCGCCTTGCCCGCGATGTCGAACGCGGTGCCGTGGTCCGGACTCGTCCGCACCACGTCCAACCCCAGCGTCACCTGCACCGCCCGGCGGAACGCGTGCATCTTCAGCGGGATGAGCCCCTGGTCATGGTACATCGCCACCAGACCATCGAACCGCTGGGAGACCTCGGGCACGAACGCGGTGTCCGGGGGGAGCGGCCCGGTCACCTCGATCCCTGCGTCGCGGGCCGCGGTGAGGGCCGGCTCGATGATCCGCCGCTCCTCATCCCCGAGCAGGCCCTCCTCGCCCGCGTGCGGATTCAATCCCAGCACGCCGATCCGCGGCCGCTCGATCCCAAACCACGCGCGCAAGGCCTGGTGCAGCAGGTCGATGGGCGGGTGCACCAGGCCGATCGTGAAGCGATGGCGCAGCTCGAACAGCGGGACGTGGTCGGATGCGAGCGCGACGCGCAGACTGCCCGCCACGAACAGCATGTTGATCCGTCGGTTGTCGAATCGCCGCGCGAAGAAATCGGTGTGGCCCTGGTAGCGGTGCCCCGCCAGGTGCCAGCTTTGCTTGCAGATCGGTCCCGTCACCAGCGCGTCCAACGTGCCCGCCTGCAAATGCCGCACCCCCTCCTCGACGAAGCGGAACGACGCATGCCCCGCCAGCGGATCCGGCTCGCGGATGCCGTTCGGCCGCACCGGTTGCAGCTCGTCAAAATCCGCCAATAACACGCCGCTCCCAACGCGCACGTTGCGGTCGTACGGCTCGCGCCACCAGAACGGGTTGACCTCGGCCTGGTCGGCCGCGACCTCGAGCACGTCGTGCAGCCCGAAGATCACGAACCGCGCCCGCCCGCGGAGCTCCGGGTCGGACAGCGCCCGCACCAGCACCTCCGGGCCGATCCCCAGCGGGTCGCCGAGTGTAATGCCGATCAGCGGCCGGGCGCCGAACGTGGGGATAGCCGCACTCATGAGGCGTACCCGCCGGCCCGCAACGTCTCCAGCGTGAGGCCCGGGCCGCCGCGCCCGCGGGTCAGCGGCTCCAGGCGCGCCAGCACCAGCCGCGCGAGGATGTCGGTCTCGATATTCACCGCGTCTCCCGCGCGGCGTTCGCCGAGCACCGTCCGCTCGAGCGTGGTCGGCACGAGCGCCACGGAGAAGCGCTCGCCCGCGAGGTCCGCCACAGTCAGACTCACGCCGTCGATCGCGATCGAGCCCTTGGTGACGATGGCCGGCAAGAGCTCGGCGTCGGTGCGCACCCACAGCTTCCACTCGCCGCCGTTGCGGTCCACGCGCTCGACGGTGCCGACGCCCTCGACGTGGCCCTGCACGAAGTGCCCGTCCAGCGGGTCACCCACGCGCACGGACGCTTCGAGGTTGACCGCATCGCCGACCCGCAGACCGGCAAGCGTCGTTCGCCGCCAGGTCTCCGGAACGACGTCGAAAACGCCCCGCGACCCCGCCGGCTCGGCGAGGGTCAGGCAGACGCCGTTCACCGCGACGCTCGCGCCCGCGGGCAGGGCTGCACGCCCGGCCCGCCCCTCGTGCGGCTGGTCGGCGTTTCGAGCGGTATGCGCGCCCAGCCCTGCAAGATCGATCTCCAGCCGATGTGCCAGCCCGCCAGAAGGGTGGCGGCGCGGAGCTTGACCCGCCCCCACGACTTTCCCGACGGCCTGGATGATGCCCGTGAACATCGGCTGCTCAACCTCGGCCGGCCGCCCGCACGCGTCCCATCGGACGCTCCGTGCGGCGCAACCGCCGATGTCAGTATGTTAGCCGCTCGTCGAACAAGGGGACAGGCACGCCGGGCGTGGCTGTCGGCGCCACCGCGATTGTCGGTTGCCGCAGAGCCGGCCCCCGTTTTCAACGGGCTGTTGGACGGAAACAAGGCGGGGCATGCGCCGGCCGACCGCGGCCACGCCGCCCGCATCGCGCGTATCAACTCGCCGCCGAATCTGCCCGAAGCACCCGTGCCGGGACGCCGCCCACCACGGCGCCGTCCGGGACATCTTTTGTGACGACCGCCCCGGCCGCACAGGCCGCGCCACGCCCCACGGTCACGCCCGCGGTCACCGTCACGTGCGAACCGGTCCAGCAGCCGCGCCGCAGCACGATCGGTGCGGAATGCGGCGGACCGAAGCGATACGACCCGTCCTGGCGCGTGTGATTCGACGACGCCAGCACCGTGTACGGGCCGAGCATCACCTCATCCTCGAGCGTGACACCGCCGTAACCTTGGATCCACGAGCCGTAACCGATGTAGACGTCGTTGCCGATCTCGACGTGCGCGGTGTACACGATCATCGCGTGCGAGCAGAGCTGAAAGTTCCGCCCGCAGCGGCGGAAGCACGGCCGCAGCAGGAACCCCCGGAAACGCATGATCAGTTTCAAATCGGGCAGGCAAGACGTGATCCAGCACACGAAGATGAACCAGCAGTACTTCAGGACGCGAATCATCAGGACCTCGCCTGGTACGGCGTTCACCCATTCTATCGGATCGGCGAGGGCACCGAGCACGAGCCGCCGTCGCCCGCCGCCCATCATCCGGGCGACAGCGCTGCGAGCGCCACGGCCGCGAACGCGTCGACCGTCCAGCGCTGCGCCGTGGCGTGCCCGTTGCGGATCAGCGCCCGGCGCAACTCGCCATCGGCCACAATCCGGTCGATCGCGGCCGCAATCGCGGCGGGGTCCTTCGGCGGCACGAGCAGGCCGTCGTGCCCGTCGCGGACCGACGTGGGGATGCCGCCGACATTGCTTGCCACCACCGGCACGGAGTTTGCGCGGGCCTCGATCAGGACCCGCGGCGTGCCCTCCGACAGAGTCGGGAGGATGAACACGTCGGCCGCCCGCAGGTACGCGAACATCTCCGGACCGTAGGGCACGTAGCCCACCCAACGGATCCGCTCCGCAAGTCCGAGCTGCTCGGCGTGCCGCTCGACCTCAGCTCGATACTTGCGGAACTGCTCCGACGCGCCCACCACCGTCAGCCGCCACGGTCGCGGCATCCGCAGGAGCGGCAGCGCCTGCACGAGGTATTGCAGTCCCTTCTCCGGCCGCGGGATGCCGATGAACAGCAGCTCGACCGTCGGCCCCTGGCACGTGTCGGGCCGCTCGTAAAACTCGTCCAACGTCACCGTGCTGGAGACGGCCGCGATCGTGCGTGGCGAGCGGAAGAGGGCGCCGAGCTCAGCGCCGTTGCAGAGCAGCGCTCCGTCGGTCAACCAGCGGCCCAGCCGCGTCCAGTGCTCGTTCTGCCAGGAGTAGAGCCACGAGGCGGTGTCCATCAGCCGCCCGGCGCGGCGGTGCGAGCGCAGCAGTGCGCGGGGGTTGCCCACGATCCAGTGGCACGGCCGCCGCCGCCGCCGCCGCGCCAGCGCGTAAAACTGCGCCACGTACGGGATGAACGCCCGAACGAAAATGTCGTCCGCTCGGCGGCACAGCTCCGCGTAGGCGCGGACAATGCCGACCGGGAAGCGCAAGGCCTCAAGCGACGTGCGATACGCGGGCTGCGGGATCAGCTCGATGTTCGGCGCCCCGAGGCGGTAGTCGCGCGATTCGTCCGGCGGACCCTCGAACACCGGCAGGCACAGCAGCGTCCGCTGGTAGCTGGCCGCGAGTCGGTCGATGACCCGCCCGAACGACAGGTGCACGTGGATACCGTGTTCGTCGCGGGCGCAGTACATGGCCGAGACGATCCCGAGCGTACGGGCTCGTGGGGCGGTGCTCACGCGCTCGCAGGTCCTTTCCGCGTCTCGACGGCAGAGCTCGGACGCACACCGGCGAAGCGAACTTGCGTCGGACCGTGCGGCGCACGAAAAAGCCGCGGCGGACGCCGCGGCTCAATGTGGCTCTTGACAGCGGGTGATGGGACTTGAACCCACGACATTCACGTTGGCAACGTGACGCTCTACCACTGAGCTACACCCGCAGTGGCCCGGCCGGCCGTCGATGCAGCCGGGATCGTTCTTTTACCCCTCCGCCGCCCGTTTGACAAGAGGCCGAAACCGGCTGCGGATAATCTCCGCTCCGGCGGCCGGTCATCCCCAGGTGCCGCGCGGCCCCCCCACCCCGCGCGGACGGACGCCCGCGTGCGAACCCTGCCGGCGACCGTGTCGGTCCGCGCCGCCTGGCGGGCGGGCCGCCGGCTAGCCCGGTTTCCCGCTCAGCAGGGCGACGAACGCGTTGATGTCCTCAAATCCGACCGCGCCATCGCCGTTGCAGTCCGCCAGCATCCGGTCGCAGTTGGGGTACTGGGTCGCGTAGCCCTCCGCGTTCGTCAGCGCGAGCACGAACGCGTTGATGTCCTCGAAGCCGACCGCGCCGGTGCAGTTCAGGTCGCCGACCGGGTAGCCCGGGGCCACCGTGAACCTCAGGTGCGCCCCCCCCAGTTCGACGTTCGCGATCGCCACGGCCGACGGCGTCGGCGGCCCCTGCGATGCATCCGGAACGAGGACGAGCACATTGGCCACCGCGTTTGTCAGGTAGAAGTGGTAGGCCCCGGGCGTGGCGGGCGCGGCGAACGACCCGCTCACGAGCGTCTGTAGGCCGCTCTGGCCGATGCCGGTGTCCACGATCACGTCGGTGCCGGAATCCACTCCCGGCACAGCGAACGTATTCTGCGCGCCGCCGATCTGCACCAGGTTTTTCTGCCCGACCGGGCCGCGCTGCAAGCCGATGAAGCCCGACGCGGCGCCGTTCTCACCGACGTTCGTGATTCCGCCCGGCCGATTGAAGCCGGCCATGATCTCCGGGATGGACGCCGGGTCGGCATACGGGATGTCGAAGCGGGCCGGGTTGTTCGGATCCTGCACCAGGTCGCACACCAGCAGCGACAGGCCGCGGTTGTCGTCGAGTGACACGCCGAACTTGATGGACCAGTTGACGACCGTGCCCGGTGCGATCGTCGCGGTGTTCACCGGCGAATCTAGATTGACCCACACCGTCCCGCCGGCCGCGACGGCTACGGCCGCACCCAGCAATCCTCCGCAGCAGACGAAGCGCACAAGCATTCTGTCTCCTCCAGCGGAGCCCGCAGATTACGGACTCAAGAACGTGTCCTCAATATACCGCGCGGTCTCGCCAAATGCATCCGCCGCCGCCGCAAATTCGACCGCCATCGGCCGCAGCGGTTCCGAAACCGCGCGCGACCGAACGGGGGTGTCGGGATGCAGCGGAATCTGCGCCGAGGGTCCGGCCGCAAGCCGCGCTTCGACGTCCGGCCCCAGCAGGTATTCGATTAGCCGCACACCCGCGTCTGGATGCGGACAACCTCGCACCAGCGCCAGCGTGTTCGGCAGCACGAGCGTGCCCATTTGCTGCTCGCCCGAGTCCGGGAAGACGATACTCACCGGCCGTCCGGCCTCGATTTCTATGATCGCATCGTCGGTGTCTGTCAGCCCGAATGCGAGCCGCCCGGCGCCAACCAGCTCCGCGACGGCCTTGTTGCCCGCGGCCACGTAGATCTCGTTCGCGCGCCACGCCGCCAGAAGCTCGCGTGCGGCGTCGGGGCCGAGCCGGACCCACAGGCAGGCGATGTGCGACGCAGTCGTGCCGAACAGCGGCTTGGCGATGCCCGTCCGGCCGCGCCACCGGCTGTCCCCCAGGTCGCGGATCGACGTCGGGCGCGCGGTCTCGGGCACGAATTCGGTGTTCACGAGCAGCACCCGGGCCCGGGCGGCGAAGCCGTGCCAATACCCGTCGGCGTCGCGGTACTGTGCCGGGTAGCGCTCGGCCCCCGCCGGCCGACAGGGTTGCAGCAATCCCTCGCGCTTCAGCCGGAAGGTATTGACGATTTCGTTGTTCCAGAACACGTCGCAGCGCGGCCGGGCGGCTTCAGCGCGGATCCGGTTTGCCAGACCGACCGTCTTGGTCGACTCCGTGTCGAACACCGGCAGGGCCCGAATGCCGGTGCGGGTCTCAAATTCCCGCAGAATCGGTTCCGAGAACTGCCGGTCCAGGGCGGTGTAGACCACAACCTCGCCATCCGCCGGCCGGGTCGTGGCGGTGGACTGCGTGTCCGCCGCGCGGGGCGCGCGGTCACAGGCGGTGACGAGCGCGAGCAGCAGCAGGGGGGCGATTTCAGCCGGACGCAGCATCGCTTCTCCGAATCGGGCGCGGCGGCTCGTCCCACGCAAAGCGCCGCAGAAGCGCGACGAGCAGCCCCCACGGCACCAGGATGACAACCGCGGCCGCCGCCGCCAGCACGGCCACATCCTGATATACGCCGAAGTGTAGCAAGGTGAATATACGTACCGACGCGAGCGGAAATTGCGGCGGTGTTACGAGCACGGCCGTGCTGATCTCAGCCGTGCACAATACGAAGACCACTAGCCAGACGACTGCCAGATCGCGCCCCAGGAGCGGTCTCCGCACGTGCCAATGCGTTCGCAGCCAGTCGCAGCCGTCCGCCCGTGCCGTCCACTCCAGCTCGCGCGGCACGCGTTGTACGCCCGGCACCAGCAGCAGCACCGCCACCGGCAGGAACCGCACGAAGTACGCGGCCAGGACCGGCAGCGGGGAATCATACACGCGCCCGGGCAGCCCCGGACGGTTCAACAGCGCGATCAGGCTGATTCCGACCACCGGCGCCGGCGTCGCCAGCAGCGCGATCAGCCCGCCCCAGCCCGCGATTCGTCCGCGGCCGCCACGCACCAGCCACCACGCCAGTCCCGCCGCCGGCAGCAACATGAGCGTAGCCGCGATCATGCCGGCGAGGACCGAGTTCGCCAGATCCGGCAGCACGTCGTGCAGCACCTCCGGCAACGTCGCCGCCGGACCGAGCCGGCGGACGAGTGCTGCGAGCGGGCCGGCCGCCCCGGCCGCGAGCAGGCAGACCGCCGCCAGCACCGTCCATCGCCACCGTCCCAGGCGATAGATTCTCGGCCGCGTGTCGGTGAGGGCTGCACCCGTGTCTCCCAGCCGCCGCCACCGCACCGCGCACACCGCCAGCGCGCCCGCAAGCACGATCAGCAGCGGTAGGCCGGTGAGCAGGGGGCCGGCTCGCCGGCCGCCGAGCGTGTACTGGCTGCGGACCTCTTCCGCGAACGTGCGGACCGCGAGCAGGTCCGGCACGGTCGTGTCGGTGCTCACCAGAAGGAACACCAGTCCGGCCGCGGCCGCCCACCCCCAGGCGGCTGTCGGCAGGGTGATCCGCAGGAGCACCTGTCGCGGCGTTGCATCGAGCGAAGCGTGATCTTCGAGTTCCCGGTCCACGGCCCGCAGCGCGACCGCGCAGACGAGCGTGGCCAAGGGCAGGTGCAGCAGGCCGGCGAGCAGGCCGGCCGCCCAGGGGGAGTTCAGGAACGTGATCAGCGGGACGGCGGCCAGCATGAACGCCAGGCTCACATACCCGGGCACGCAGAGCCCGAGCAGGAGCGCTCCGAGAAACAAGCGGCGGCCCGGCAGATCGGTCCGCGCCGCCGCCAGGGCGAGCGGCCCACCCAGCCCGAGCGCGACGGCGACCGCGACGCCGCCGACGATCCCCGAGTTGGTCAGCAGCGCCCGCCAGCGCAGCCAATCGAGCAGTCGCGAGAGGTCGTCCCCCTCCGCGCCGTCCGGGGTCGCGCGCGGCCGCCCGGTCGCGAGTTCAATCACGGGCGTGAGTGCATCGCCGACCGCGTAGAAGAGGACTGCCACGGCCGCGAGTCCGGCCAGCGCGTGCAGCGCGATCACGAGCCAGTTCAGCGTGCAGTGCGAGGTCAGCCGCCGGTCGGGCATGCCCGCATGGTAGTGGCCGCGCCGGCGGAGAGCGATGAGCGGCGGGGACTCCAAGCCGCGACCGGAAGGGAGCGGCCCGCCGCTGCGTTGCGGCAGACCGCTTCTTCACGGTCGCGACTCGGATGGATCACGTCATGGCCGGGAGTCTTGGACTACGGGCAGGGCCCGCCGCCGGCCGACAGCAGCGCGACGAACGGATTGATGTCGTCGAACCCGATCGTGCCGTTGCCGTTGATGTCGAAATTCGCGGGGTTGCACTGCGGCCCGCCGGTCAGACCCGCGACGAACGGGTTGATGTCGCCGAAGCCGACCACGCCGTCGCAGTTCGTGTCACCCGGGCACGCGGCCGGACCGCCAGCCTCGCCGCTGACGAACAGCAGCACGTTGTACTCTTCGTCCGTGCCCAGTACTTCCTCGAACAGGCCGTCGCCGTTGATGTCGTACACGATGCCGGCCTGGATCACGAGCCCGCCCAGGGTCTGCGGATCTTCCGCGGCGAGCGTGGCCGGATCGACGCCGTTGACCGCCGCCTGCATCACGTTGCCCGACCAGAGCGTACCGGAATCGACGCTCGGCCCGCTCCCGCCGTCCGCCAGCGCCAAATAGCGGATCTGGTAATCGGTGTCCGAGTTCGCGCCGTGAAATACCTGGTAGTACTCCAGCACCAGCTCGAGCTTGTACGTGAACGTCGCCGAATCGTACACGGCCCGCAGCAGACCGGTATTGTACGGGTACGGATCGCCGTAGCGCTCGAAGCAGGCGATGAACCACACGTTGCCGGCCGCGTCGAACGCCGGAGCCGAGATCGACGGGCCGCGGCGACTGAGATTCACGATCGTGAAGAGCGGAGCGAGCCGGCCGATGACGACGTCGTTGCCGTCATAGATCGGCGTCCCGTCCCAGATGTCGGGCTCGGCGACTTCGTCCACCCAGGCGGCCAGTGTCCACTGGAGGTTCACACCGCCGCAGTCGAAGCGCGCCACCGCGATCGCGTTGAAGGGGTTGGTGGTTGTGCTCGGGTCGGCCGTGAAGTCGTAGAGCGTGCCGGCCGCGAGGCCCTTGCCCGACTGGGGATCCTTGCCGATCGCGACCTGGGAGTTGCCGCCGCGGAACGCGGTCTGGCTGTGATAGTGGTCGAACTTGGCGTTGGGGCCGAACGTTCCGCCGCCCGGCAGCGCAAACGTGCCCGGCTCGATCAGCGCGTAGGGCGCGCCGACGATCGCCCCGTTCGCATCCACGCTCCACAGGTTCAGGGCCGTCGTGCTGCCGCCCACGACCCCGAGGATGCCGGCCGTGCCGACCGCGCCGCTGCCGCAGGCCAGCCGATGACTGAAGGCGACCGCGCCGCGATGGTCGGTCACGCCCGCGGCCTTGTGCGTCGCGATGTACGTCAGACTGTTGGCGACCGCTTCGTAAACGTACTGGCTGTTAAAGTTCGAACCCAGCAGCACGCCGCGCCCGGCGACCTGCTGCGGGATGTTGTTGGGCGTATTGTGGGTCGCATCCCCGCTCGTGCCCACACGCAGCCAGTCCGTCGCGGCCGCGTCGCCCGGGCCGAACAGATTGAGCACGTTGAGAATGCTGGGGTTGCGGTTCTGCGCCTCGACGCGGTACAGGTTGTTGCCCAGCAGCGGATCCGGACCGAGCGTCCCGAAGTTGTCCGCCCGGAAGTAAGTATTGCCGTGCGAATCGACCGAGCCGATGCCGAACGACGCCGTGCTCTCGAACTCGTTGGTGCCGTTGGTGGCCGCATTGATCCGCGTCACGTAGAGTCGCGTCGGGTCCTCGGTACGGTAGTTGACGACCGCGGTGATGATGCTGCTGATGTCGTTCGTCATCGCGTCGTTCCGGGAGAATTCGGCGAACGTCGCGCCGAACTGCTTGCCGGTGAGGCCCACGGTGTTGACCGGCGTGCCGGGCAGGTTCCACAGGGCGTTCACGCCGTACTGCGGCGCATTCCACAGGTCGTAGGACGCGGCCGGGAAGCTCGCGTCCAGCAGCGTGTTGCTGATCCCCTGGGCGCTGACCAGGCTGCCCAGGTAGCTGTAGCCGACCTTGCTGCTCTTGACGATCGGCGCCACCCGGAACGTGTTGCCCCAGCTCGTCGTCAGCGGCACCGTATCCACGATGTAACGGTTGACCTGCTCGGTCGTGTCGTTGTAGAACACCGCGTCCCCGATCGCGGGATCGGTCGACGTGCTGTCCTGCGCGGCCGCGGGCAGAGCCGCAATCGCCGCCACCATTGCCGTGAGCCACCATCTCTTCATGCTTTTTTCCTCCAATACTTCTTTCCTGAACTTCCAGAAACTTCTTCTTCACCTGCCGCCGGATGCGTCCACGACGCGCCCGGATGGTTTGATTCCGAAGATTCATCGCAACCCGAGGAATCCGGTCGCCGCCGCGGGACCGCTGCGACCGTGCGGCGTGCCGGCGTGCTTTGCCGCGCCGCCTTCTTCCTCGCCGCCTCCGGCTCGGACCGCCGCGTCAAGGGATGACGAAATCCATCGGCAGGTTCGTCATGCCCTCGGTCGGAACCTTGACCGTGGCTCCCGAGGGGTACCACAGCTGCGCCTCGCGCGACTGCCGGTCGGTCAGCCGGTCCACGTGCCCGTCGAAGAACACTGCATTGATCGTGCCCTTGTTGTCGCGGGCGCTGCCCGAAGCCACGCCGCGCTGATTGCCGTGCCGATACGAGATCGCCAGGTTCTGTCCGTGACTCGGGGAGTCCGCCCCTACCGCGCTGCCGTCCCAGTTCGGCGTGTTCCCCTTCACGCCCCAGGCGGTCGAGCCGGCCCACCAGCCGCCCGCGCACGTGAACGAACCGAACGTCATCGGCCCCGGAGACAGATCGTGATCCAGCACGAGCGTCACGTCGAGGTAGCGCGTGCCGTCGGCGGCAAACACCTTGCGGCCCGCCGGACCGACTTTTGTCAGCTTCGGCAGGTACCGCTCGACCACCACCTCCCACGCCGGGCTCGCGGCCTTGGCGTAGATCGGCGGCGACACGCTCGGGTGTTCGTAGTTGCCCACGACGCGGCCCTTTTCCTCCTGACCAACGTACTGGAAATGCGCCGACATGAGGTAGCTGACCGCCGGGTACGGATTCAGCTCGCGGCACTTCACCATGTCCGGCACACCGCTCGTCTCGTACACGCTCGATACGTACCGCTGCGACGGGCAACCGAAACGTTGTACCAGCATCTTGTACCGCTCGGCCCGCACGGCCGGCAGCTCGGTCGAATACGCGATCACCGGCGTGATCCAGTCGAACGTCTGCACCGGCAGCTTCGACTGATACAGAATGCTCACGTCGCTACCCCACCGCAGCCGTTTCGCCTCCACGCCCACGCCGCTCGTGTTCACCCCCGGGATATAGTCCTGGTTCTCGCTCCCGTACGTCTGCAAGCCGTTCCCGAACTGCCGCAGAAGCTGGCCGCAGACCACCGCGCGGGCCTGCTCGCGGGCCGAGCCCAGGCTCGGCAGCAGAATCGAAACCAGCATCGCGATGATCGCGACCACGACCAGCAACTCGATCAACGTGAACGCTGCCGGGCGCGGCCACCGAGGGCTCGGCGCGTCAGCGCGCCGTGGTCCGCACCGCCAATGTCTCGGGGTCGACATAGCGATTCTTCTCTCCAAGACCGATCAGCGCCTCGCGGTAGCGCGGGCTGACGTACAGGTCCCCTTCTTCTTCGTAACACGGCAGCAACGTCAACTCGCCGGACTTCGGGTTCCGGCACGGGACCTGAATCTGCTCGCGCGGCACCGCGAACTTCTCGCCCGTCGCCACACACACGAAGTTCACCTTTCCCGGCAGCAGGCCCGCGTCGCGGTAACGGTTGAACTGCAACGCGAGGAACACGCCTGCGAACACCAGCAGGACCGCCGCGATCGCCGCGCCGCGGTTGCCCTTGAGCCATCCGCCCATGCCGCGTTGCCTCTGGTCCCCGGGCCCTGCCACGGCCCGGCCACTGGAAACTCTGGAGAAACCGCACCGATACCAGCCAGATTACGATACGACCGGAATATTAGCACCGCACGCACCCGCCGTTAAGGAATTGTAAAGCAATTCCGCTTCCCGCCCGCCCAGACTGCTTATCCGCCCGCCGCTGGCCGCGGCGGCACCGCCGCCGGCCCCGCTAGCAGCTTCAGCGCTCGCTCCGGCGGCACGCAGGCGCTTCGCGCCGCGCCAGGCACCGCCAAGCGCTCGAACGTCCAGCTCTCCGCCAGCTTGAACGGTCCCACCGCGAGCCGTGACAGCCGTGTCAGGCAACCGCCCGCGCCGAGCGCCGTCCCCAGGTCGCGGATCAGGGCCCGGATGTAAGTGCCCCGCCCGCAAGCAATTTCGAGCTCAATCACCGGCCATTCGAACCGGTGCAGGTGCAGCCAGTAGATCCGCACCGGCCGGGCCGCGAGCACCGGGTCGCGCCCGGCCCGGAACAGCTTGTACGCCGGCTTTCCACCGACTTTCACCGCGCTGCTGGCCGGCGGGACCTGCGGGATCTCACCCTCCAGGCCCGCCAGCGCCGCCCGGACCGCGGCCAGGTCCGGGATATGCTCGACCGCGACCGGGCGCGCCGGGTGCTCGCCGTCATAACTGTCGCTGGTGACATCGAGCCGGGCCTCAGCCCGGTAGATCTTGGGCTGGTCCATCAGCCGCTCGACCAGCTTCGTGCCCCGGCCGATGCAGATGAGGAGCACGCCGTCGGCGAGCGGGTCGAGCGATCCCGCGTGCCCGCTGCGGTACGGGCCGAGCAGACTGCGAGCCCGCTCAAGCGCCCGGGCACTCGTCAGCCCCAGCGGCTTGTACAGATTGACGAGCCCGTCCATCGCTGCATCTTACTCCCACGGGGCGCCCGGTTCCTGTCATTCCGAGCAGGCCGCATTTCCTGTCATTCCGACGAGCGCCCATTTCCTGTCCTTCCGAGGAGCGCCCATTTCCTGTCATTCCGAGGAGCGAAGCGACGAGGAATCTGGCCCCCGATGGAGAGCGGCCGCGCGTCGGGAGCGACCGCCGCGTCCGCAGCCGGATTCCTCCTCGCTCACCGCGGCGACCCATTCGGAATGACCGCGACGTGGGTCCTCGCCGGCCGCGGCGCGCGGTATGATCCCCTGCGTGGCCGTGCCGGCCACATCCGAGGACCGCTGATGTCGTCGCATTCATGCCACGGGGGCGTGCTCGTGTTTCCGCTGCTGGCCGGCTGTCTCATGGCCGCCGGCTGTTTCCGCAGCCCGGGGGAGAACGGCACGCCCTCCGGCGGCAGCACCCGCCCCGCCGGGCGGGTCAGCGACGCCGCCCGGCGCTACCCGCTCGACTCGCTGCCCACCGGGACCATCAGCGTCAACGGCCAGGCCATACGCGTCTGGGTCGTGCAGGATTTCGACGCCGGCCGGCCGGGCGCAGTGGAAGAGGGGCTGATGCACGTCCCGCCGGAGGAGATCGCCGACGACCAGGGCATGCTCTTCGTCTTCGAGGACGAACGGCTGCGTGGTTTCTGGATGAGAAACACGATCACGCCGCTTGACATCGCCTTCGCCCGGATGAACGGCACGATCGTCAAGATCTGGCAGATGCCGCCCTACACGCTTCAGACCTTCCCGTCGATCGAGCCGGCCATGTTCGCGCTCGAGATGAAGCAGGGGAGCTTCGCGCGGCTGGGCATCCGCGAAGGCGACACGCTGGTGATCCCGGCCGAGGTCTCGGGGCTGCATTGAATGGCGAACGCCGGATTGCGCGGGCCCCCGTGATTCGGGCCGCGCGATTCGGTCTTCGCGGTTGAGTGTTCGCTATTCGAGCAACAGCGGCCGTCCCGGCTGAAGCACGGGCCGCGCGCGGAGCCGCGCACGGAGCTCCCCGGCATCCAGCGCGAACCGGGGGCTGATTTCCAGCGGCAGCGCAGGTTCTCCGGCCGCGTCGCGCGGCACCGCCACATCGCAGTGCTCTAGCCACCGCGCCGCCCGCCGGACCAAGTCGCGCCGCGCCGTGGCCGGCGAGTCGACCCCCTCCGCGTTCTTGACCGGGCTGAATTCCTCTTCCCGCCGCGTGAACAGCACCAACGGGTTCCGCGCCAGCGGGATCGCGTCAAAGACAAACATCTCCAGCTTCACCGCGTTCGGCTGCGCGGGCACGACCGGCCGGCCCTGGTCGTCGACGACCGCGACCTTCTTGTCCGCGCGATGCCACGGCAGTTGTACGGTCGCGCCCGCCGCAGTCAGGCGTGCGACGAATTCGCGGCTGAGCACGTGGATCGCGATGCTGCCCGCATCGAACCGGCGCGATCCATCCGCGTTGCGGGCCAGCGCCAGCGGCTCCGGCAGGTCGCTGTACTCGATCACCGCCACTTTCCCGTCCACGCGGCAGAAGTTCCCGACCCGCTCCGTGTCGTACGCCTTCGGAATCGCCTTGCTCGACATCTCCGAACCCGTCACCAGGTGCAGCCCGATGAACAAGGGATCGATGACGTGCACCAGCGGGTTGTCCACCTGAAAATAGCTGATCGTGTCGATCCCACACTGCCGCATCTCCTCCAGCGCGCCGCTGGCCGCCAGCGCCCGCAGGCTCCCGCCGTGCCCGTCGGGGGAGAGCGCGACGCGGTGCTTGGCCTCCAGCGCGATCCGGCCGTCCGGGAGGAACGCCGGCATCTGTCCCTGCCGGAAGAACGTTACGCTTTCCGGTCCGAGCCCGAAGTACGCGTGCTGCTCGAAAAACGCGCGCGTCTCGGCGTCATTGGTGTGGCTGGTCATGATGTACCAGCGTGGCCGGTGGCCCCAGCGGCGCTCCACGCCCAGCAGGTACTCGGCAAAGAGTTGGAACAGCGTCGCGTTCCGGACGGGGCTGATCGGAAAAGCCCCTTTCGGTCCCTCGAAACCCAGCCGCGTGCCCTGGCCCCCGGCCACCAGGAATGCGGCGACCCGGCCCGCCCGGATCGCCTGTTCGCCGGCGAGTCGCGCCTCGGCGTACAGCTTGCTTTGGTCCGGGCCCGGCTCGGCCGGATAACTCGGCGGCGGCTCAATGTGGTCGGGAATGTGCACCTGCGGCCGGTTACGCACATGGGTCTCGGCGAGCATTCGGCAGCGGTCGAAGTCGACCTGTTCCAAATCTGCAACGAGCTGCTGCCGCTGGTCGTCGGTCAGCTCCGGCCAGAATCTGAGCAGATGGCCCTGCCCGAATGCTTCGAGGCGTTGACGAAGGTCTGATAAACTGTGCATGGGATCCTACCGAGCGCACCTATCGCGCACGAGCGCGAACGGCAGTATACCAGCGGGGGAAAGAACCGGAAGGGAGCGGGACTTCCGGTATCGCTCCCGGGTTCATTGTTCATCAGGCCGAGAGGCGCATCGAGAGTCGCCGCCGGGCGGATGAGGCGTGGCGCGGACGCCAGTCGTGATCCCTCACGATCAGATTGGTGTGCAGCTTTTGCGCAGCTCCTATTGACTCGGAGCCGGATGCCGGTATGCTACAGATGGATGTGAAGACGGGATCGGATGAGGGTTATCATAAGGTATACTCTTATCATAACGCGACTGAAATCTTCCATAATTGCCCTCGTTCCTAGGATTTCCCGATTCGTTCCCGCCGTTTCGTGAGCGCCGCTGGCGCAGCCGGATGGTCTCTGGTCCGGTGACGCTGGTCGACCTGTATGTGCGCGCGCTCAGACCATCTACGCGACTACGAACCTAACCGTGCGTGAGCGGGTCCCTTGCGCTCACACGGTTGCTGGCCGGACGGTCCGGCCGCACCGGGGTCACGGCGATCAGTTGAGCCGCGCCAGAGGACGCCGGTTCAGGCGTCAGGCAGGCCGGCACCGGAGCGTGCTCTATTACCGTAACGTTGCATACCAGTTCGGCTTGCCGGACGAACTGGTCGAGGAACATGGGAAGCTTCAGGAGGTTCAAATCGTGAAACGCAGCAAAGCCTTTACTCTGATCGAGCTGCTGGTGGTGGTGGCCATCATCGCGCTGCTGATCTCGATTCTGCTGCCCAGCTTGGCGCGGGCGCGCGAGATCACCAAGCGGGCCGTGTGCGCGTCCAACCTGCGCGGCATCGGCCAGGCCATCAAGGTGTACGCGAACGATAACTACGACTTCTACCCGATCGACGTCTACAAAGAGAGCACGACGGGTACGCAGAACGCCAACGACATCAACTGGATCGGCATGATGACCGTCAATATGTACGTGACGAACGGCAGCGACTCTAACACCATCACGAACGTGCACCCGAGTCGCTCGCTGTTCAAGCTCGTGATCGACGGCTCGTGCACGGCCAAGCAGTTCATCTGCCCCAGCTCGGGCGACTCCGAAGACGACATGCGGAACCGCAACACGGGCCAGGAAGTGGCCTGCCAGCCGGGCGTCAATCGCTTCGACTTCCGCGGCTACCCCTTCCTGAGCTACGGCTACCAGCTTCCGTTCGGCCCCCGCGCGAAGCCGAATGAGAACCTGGACCAGCGCATGGCCATCATGGCCGACAAGGGCCCGTACTTCGAGGCCGGTTCGGCCAACTCGACAGGCGAGACCCCCGACCAGGCGACCAACCAACCCGGTCCGGGCACCGAGATCACGCTCACGGGCGTCAGCGGCAGCGATCCGTCGGCGATTCTGAAAGCCGACAACGAGAAGTGGCGTAAGCACAACAGCCGTAACCACGCCGGTGAGGGCGAGAACATCCTGTTCCAGGACTCGCACGTGGACTTCGCCAAGAAGCCCATCCAGGGCGTGAACTACGACAACATCTACACCCAGCAGTCCGCTTTCACGCTTCAGAACTGCCTCCTGGGCGTGGTGCCGGACGACCGCAAGGGGCCGTGGACGCAGACCGACTCGATCATCGTTCCTTAGGGACGGATCGGCGGTGAATCAAACGCGGGGCGCGGCGGCCGACTCGGGCGTCGCGCCCCGCGGGCCTTTCCGGAGTTCCATTCTCACGGGCCCGGCTGCGCTCGCGCCGCACCGCTCATCTCGTAAGTCTTTTCCTCGCATTGTTTTGCAAGCGTGAGTGCGGATGCGGCGCTGTTTTCGAGCGAACGCGCCCTGTTGTACCCGCCGCCTTCCCGGTACGATAAAAGGTTCTGGCATTCACGCTGTTCCGAAGGATATGATCGTGTCCACCGACCCCCACGACCTCGAGGCGCAAATCAACCGCGAAATGGCCGACCAGGTGGGTGACCTCACCACCCAGGACCTGGAGCGGCACTTGGCTGCCGTGCCCCCGCCGCACGCCGCCGCGACCGACATCCGTGGCCGGGTCAACGGCCGGATCGTCAGCATCAAGGGCCCCGACGTGTTCGTGGACATCGGGACCAAGGCCGAGGGCGTGATTCCGCTCGACGAATTCGAGCCGGACGAGCCGCCGCAGGTGGGGCAGACGCTCCAGGTGATACCGCACGGCTTCGACCGTGAATCGGGGCTGATGCGGCTTTCGCTGCGCGAGGCGAAGCTGGAGGCCGACCTCGAGACCATCCGGGTCGGCGATATTGTCAAGGGGCGGGTGACCGGCACGAACATCGGGGGGCTCGAGCTGCGCGTGCACGGGGCCCGCGGCTTCATGCCGATGAGCCAGGTCGACGTGCACCGGCATGAGGACTTCAACTCGTTCATCGGCCACTGGCTCGAGGCGGAAGTGACCGAAGTGGACCGCCGCGGCAAGCGGCTGGTGCTCAGCCGGCGGCGGATTCTGGAGCGGGAGCGCGAAGAGGAGCGCCGGCAGTTGCGCTTCCAACTGGCCGAGGGGCAGGTGCGGCGCGGCGTCGTCCGGCGGCTGGCCGATTTCGGGGCGTTCGTCGATCTGGGCGGCATCGACGGTCTCCTGCATGTCTCCGACATGAGCTGGAGCCGCGTCAATCACCCCTCCGAGGTGGTCAAGGAGGGCCAGGAAATCGAGGTCCGCATTCTCAAGGTGGACCTGGTCAAGAACCGCATCTCGCTCGGGCTCAAGCAGCTCGCGCCCGACCCCTGGACGACCGTCGAGGGCCGGTATCGCGTCGGCGAGCAGGTCGAGGGCCAGGTCACCAAGCTGCTGGACTTCGGCGCCTTCGTGCAGCTCGAACCCGGCGTCGAGGGGCTCATCCCCATCAGCGAGCTGAGCTGGGCGCAGCGCGTCATGCACCCCAAGGACGTTCTGAAGGTCGGCGACCACGTCCGCGTCGCGATCCTCTCCGTCAGCGGCGAGAAGCGCAAGATCAGTCTCAGCCTCAAGGCGCTCGCCGCCGACCCGTGGTCCGGCGTGGCCGAGCGCTACCTGCCCGACCAGGTGATCAGCGGCGTCGTCGCGCGCATCACCGACTTCGGCGCGTTCATCCAGCTCGAGGAGGGCATCGAGGGCCTGGTGCACATCTCGCAGCTTTCCGACCGCCGCGTGCGGGCCGTCACCGACGTCGTCAAGCCCGGCGAGGTCATCAAGGTCAAGGTCCTGTCCGTCGATCCGCAGCAGCGCCGCATCTCCCTGACGCTCAAGGGCGCGGCCGAGCCGCAACCCGCAGAGCCGGCCGCCGAGCCCGGCTCGGCCGACGGGTCGGCCCCCGCAGCGCCGAAGAAGCGCGAGCGCAAGAAGCCGCTGCGCGGCGGGTTGTCCTGGTAGGGGTGGGCCGGCCGCCGCCGGACAGCGGTGGCACAGCCGCCCCCGGCTGTGTCGCGGCTGCGTTTCTCCCGCGAGGTGCCTCCGTGCCCGAGGCCGCGCTGCCGGCAATCCCGCCGGACGGTCTCAAGGACCCGTTCCCCTTCGCCGACACCACGCACACCATCCGCCGCATGAACCGGGCCGCTGCGGGGCCTGACAAGGAGGACGCCGCGCTCCTCGGCCGCTCGCTGCTGGATTGCCCTCACGCGACCTCGCAGGCGCAAATCGGCGCGATCGCCGAGCAGTTCGGGCGCGGCGCCGCGGAGGAGCGGCCGATGACCGACAATAAGAAGCAGCGCATCTACATGCGCGCGGTGCGCGACCCGGCCGGCCGGCGGCTCGGCTATTACGAACGCTACGAGCCGCCCGCGCCGCGCCCGTGAGGGTCTGCCGCGCTTGCCCCCGGCGCGATTTCGGATCACCATAGCCGCCCGCTGAAAAACGAGACCGTGAACACGGGCACACGCACCGCAGGAACGGCTATTGGCGCTACCCCGCAGGGGGTGGGCGCCGCGCCGGCCCCCTTTTTCATCGGGCTGTTGGCCGCGTTCTTCCGGTCCCGTGCGAGGATTCCGACGTGATGCTCTGTTCTGCCCGGATCGTGTTCCGCTGGCTGCTACTGACGACGTGCGGCCTGGCGCCGCTGGTCGTGGGTTGCGGGCCGCGCATCCGCCCCGGGGTCGCCAACGGAATCGTCCTGGTGGCCTCCAACCGCGAGCGATTGGACGAGGATGACCCGCTCGGCCGGCTGCTGGGCGTGGAGCGCGGGACCGGGCTGACGTTCGGTCGCTGTACCGTTTCGCTGCCGGTCGTGGAGCAGCGCGACCCGCGGGCGGCCGGGCTGCTGCTGGCCCCCGGGCGGGCCCACATCCGCATCGCGCACGCGGACATCACCGGCGACGTGTTCGAAACGGAGCTCGAAGCCGACGCGGGTCCCGGG
>CAZMCT010000053.1:0-24292 GCA_964564785.1 uncultured Planctomycetales bacterium | reverse complement strand
GGGACAGGCCTCCGGCCTGTCAACTGACCGACCGGAGGTCGGTCCCCCAGCTGGTCTTGTTAGGCGCTTTTAGCGGACGGGGCCGCGGCCGCGACGTAACCGGAGTCGCGGACCCGCGGGGGTGTTTCTGACGTCGAGCGTCATGTCCTTCATCGCCTGGGCCGCGCTCGCGTCCAGCAGCAGCACGGTGCGGCCTTCATGAGCGAACGTGACGTCGCCCGGGCGGGTCTGGTCCGGTCCCAGCTTCCAGCCGCCCTCCCGACGCGTGAATCGCAGAGCGACATCTGCGGCGGCTTCTTTACGTGCCAGACGACGGGACAAACGGTCGAGTGCGGGTTGCGTTACGTTGAGCATGTATCACCATCCGTTTTCTGCTATCGATCGAGCACGGCGGCCGTGCGGGCGCCCCTCGCGGACGGCGCTGCCATCGGCCGCAGTGGCGAAAAGCTGCGCGTGAGACTGCCGCAGCCGTACGGCACGACAGGCCTTCCGGGGGCGGACCTTCTTGCGCTCTGAAAACGCGCCGCAGAGCGTAACCACCAGCGCGTCCGCAGCGAGAACCGCCGTCACGAAGCGCGGGGCGCGGCCGGTCCGCTCACGCTTTAGCTCCTTCGCGGCTGGCGCGAGCTGCTGGGCCGCAGTCGCCCGGGGCTGTGCCAATTCGCTCATCCGTTGCGGGCGCGCGTCTGTCACACCACGCGGATAAAAGAGCCGACGTGGCCAGAGCCCCGAGGAACTCCGCCACGTCGGCTGACTCGTCAAAAGGCCTCCCGACCCCGGGCGGGCTGCCCTTCAATCAGCAATTCGATGAGACGTTCGAGTCGCGACTCGAACGTAATCACACACGATCATAGCCCGCCGAATCGAAATGCACAACCACAAATCCGCCGCTGCGATCAATCGCTCTCAATACGACCGCGTGCCAAGGTGATCTCTGAATACGGGCGACGGCGGTCGCGGGCCGGGCACGAGGGCCGGCGGTCGGGGGAACGTGAGGAAGTGGAAAAAGGGGAAGCGGAATCTGCGCCGGGTGCGCGGCAGCCCGCGTCACGCATTAAGGGAACTGACGGAGTTCTGGTCGAGCGGTGGTGCGCGGCTTGCGGGTGAGGAGCATGTGCACGATCAACAGCGTGACCATTCCCATGTCGAACGCGACCTGAATCTGAAGGTGGTGCTGGCCGACCCCGCCGAACAGGTCGCCAAAGCAACCACACGTGGTCGCTCGCGGATCGACCATCAGGACCCGAAGCAGCATGCCGGTGAACAGAGAATACAGGCCGGCTGCAAACAGCGCCGGGACCCGGCTGACTCCCAGCATGAGCAGACATGTGAAGCCGAGCGCTACCTCAGCGGCACCCAGTCCCATCGCGACCGGTACGGCGTGACGCAGGGGAATCCGCAAGGCGAACGAGATGAAATAGCCTGCCAAAAACGGCCCGAACAGCTTTGAGACACCCGCCAGCATCAGCACCACGGCCGGGGCCGCGAGCGTGACCACGCGAGCCAGGCGCTTCAGCCGGCCCTCAGACCGGCCAGAAGACGTGCGTTCCGAACGCGGTTGAGCCAGACTCAAGATACCACCGTTGGTCGTCCGGCGAGAAATAGAACAGCACACTCAAGATGCCGTACCTGTCGTTCGAGGACCGCACGATGCAGTTCAGGGAGCAGAGCGGAACTGCATCGTGCTTCGTCAGTACGGCCTCGAATGACCGGGCGGGTTCCGTCACACGGATGAGGCCGCGCTGCGTCGGGGCCACCCATTTCTCAAAGGAATCCTGGCGCTGTAGCGGAAACGGCGAGAGGAAGCGCCCCGCGGGGAACACCGGAACGATGGGCTCGTCGGCATAGCGCGCGATGCGCTCGGAGCGGGGCATGCACATGCCCACATCGAGACAGCCTTCACGCGCGATTGCGACCGGGCGCGCCACGGCCTGTGGATGACCTTCCCAGAACTCGGCCAGAATCCGCACCGGATCCGCGCCGGCCCCGATCGTCCCACCCGTCATCTGGTTGTAACACGCATGGGTGAACTTGTCGTCGGCGAGCCCCGTCCGCAACCGCCGTGTGTCGCCCACCTGCGCGAGGTACTCATCGGCGCTGCGTGCGTGCATGTTGCGCAGGAAGCTGCACACATCCCGAACGAGGAGCTCCGCGTCGATTTCCGGCCCCGGGGCGGATCGAGCCCCGACCCACTCGCGAACGACCTCCTGTACGGCAAGATCGTCGCTCAGTGGCGTGTACGCCAGCGTGGACCAGTACTCACGCTGCTCCCGAAACCACGCCGCATGCTGCGCAAAGTGCGGCAATGCCGGCAACGCCCGGCGCGGCTTGGACCACGGCTGAACGATGGCCAAGTACACGCCGACGGCCGCCACCAGCACAGCAACGGCCCCGGCGATGCGTCTGGAAGATATGTGCATCAGCGCGTCCAGGCACCTGGCCTACGGCACGATGCCGCCTGCGGCCGGTTGGAGCTGACAATCTGTCGAGGAGGCGCAACAGACGTCGCAGTTCGTTCCGACGTTGATCGACTGCCCGCCGCACTGGTTGCAGGTTGCCGGGAAACCCTGCCGATTCGGCGTACAGGCCTTGCATTCCACGCCCGGAATGACCTCAGCCATGACCGTGAGCGAGAACCCCAGCAGCAGCCCAAGAACACAGAGGACGGCGATCGGATGTACCCGGTGCTTCATCGCAGACCTCCCGATGGACAAGTGCATCCAATAGTACCCCCCCCCCTCAGCAGCGTGTCAAGCCCCGGGCGCTTTCTTGGTTCCGCAACTCGACGAAGACGTTCCGGCGGGGTAGTCTCAGGATGAAGCGTTTCAGGCCCCCGGAAGGAGTCAGCATGTACCCGCGTTTTGGTCCCCTGTCGGTCGTCGCCTGCATGGCGGTGTCGTTGCTCGCCGGTGACATCGAGAAACTCGACGCCGCCAAGCTCCCGAAGATCAAGCCGCCGGCCAAGGTCGCGCACGATCAAAAGCCGCTGCTGGTCAAGGTCCTCGTCCTCGAGTTCAACCCGCTCATTCCCGGCAAGCTGCACAGCCCCGACCAACCGGATGCGCCGGCGAAGGGGCTGCGCGAGGTCGGCGGCTGGAACGACCCGCTGCCGCTGGCGGCAGGCTACATGCAGGACATCTGCGACGCCAGCGGCGGGCTCGTGCAGCTCGAGATCGTCGAGTGGCTGGTCGTGCGCCGGTTCCAGAAGAAGACCGACGGCTTCGTCTACACGCCTGAGAGCTACATGGCCGCACTCAAGCGCGGCACGGGCGACGCAAAGGCCTGGCACCAGCCCGACGGTATCGATTACCCGCACATGGTTGCGGAGTTCGATCTGGCCCGTCGGGTCGACAGCGGCGAGATCGACGAAGTCTGGATGATGGGCCTGCCGTACTTCGGCTACTGGGAGTCGGCCATGGCCGGGCCGGGGGCGTTCGAGATCAACGGCGGGACGTACGAAGAGGTGCCGTGCAAGCGGCGGTTCGCGATCATGGGCTTCAACGTCGAGCGCGGCGTGGCCGAGATGCTCGAGGACAATTGCCACCGCACCGAGGCCACGATGTCGCGGATTTACGGCGGGTGGAAGGTGGATCAGTTGGACACAACCTGGGCGAAATTCGGCGCCAACGAGCACCAGTCGGGGACCGCGGCCGTGGGGACCTGCCACTATCCGCCCAACGGCGTGAAGGACTACGACTTCGCGAGCGAGCGCATGGTCGAGAGCACGGCCGACGACTGGCTCAACTATCCCAACCTGACGGGGCGGAAGCGGACGATCAACCGCGAAGAGTGGGCCGGGCCGCACCGGAACAAGAAGGGCAATCCCGACTACCACCGCAACTACATCCGCTGGTGGTTCACCCACCTGCCCAAGGCGCCGGGGGTCAGCGCGGACGACGGGCGGCTGCACAACTGGTGGGAATACATCTACAACTTCAACGCCTACGACGCCCGCGGCAAGGCGCTGCCCGAAGCGAAGCCCGTGGCCGACCCCGCGGCCGAGAAGGCCGGCTTTCGCTGGCCGGCGTGAGAGGGGGAGCGATCGCCGCGGGGGAGGCCGAGGCGACCGCACCCTCGACGGGCGGCGGATCGGCGGAACGAATGCCGAAGCCGGCCGCCGCGCCGAGGGGCTGACGTCCCCGGGCCGTCAGCGCCGATGATGCGCGGGATGCACGACAGGATGGGTCGGCCCTGACAGGCGTCAGGGTGCGACGGCTCGCGTCGCACCCCCAACGTCCGGTGGCCGCCCACCCGCAGGGCAACCAGGACTGGTGGCCGCAGATCTCTAGCGTAGAAATTCCGTCCGTCTGTGGAATCGACGCAGCGGGTGAGTCCTCGCCGTGTGGGGGTCGTCTCAGCGCACTGGAACGCCGGACCTCTGAGTCCGGCGGCGTCTACCCCTGCGGTGTCGGCCGTGCGGCGGCCCATGACGCGCGCAGCCGCGCAGCCGCGCAGGCCGCATCCGCGACCCACCGGGCCGCCGCCTACGGATCGTACCGCCGCGCGGCCGCCAGGAGCTCCGCCCGCAGCTCGCGCCGCAGGTCAGCCGGCTTGAGCACTTCGGCGTCCGCCCCGAAGCCCTTGATCCAGCGCTTGAATTCGACCAGGTCGGACAGGCGGAATCTTGCCAGCAGCGCGCGACGCTCGCCCTGCAGCTCTTCGAACAGTGAATTCTCGACCGCCAGCCACTCGGTCCGCTGGCTGGCGTGCCAGGCGCGCTCCTCGACCAGGGCGGCCGCGGGGCCGGTGAAGCGGACGGTGACCTCGACCGGCGGCCCGGCTGAGCGGACGATGCCGAAGGTGTTGCGGAAGTGCTCGTCGAGGCGGAAGCCGGGTGGGCGGCGGAACGGCTGCGAGGTGAGCGTCACGGCCAAGATGCGCGTCACCTTGAAGATGCGGATTGCGCCGGCCTGGTGCGAGCGGCCAAGCAGGAACAGGTCGCCGTCGTAGTAGACCAGGCCGTAGGGATCGACGCCGGTCGTGTAGCGCACCCCGCGCCACAGCGATTCGTAGGCGAGCTCGACCGTCAGGGAGCGCTGCGCGGCCTCGGTGAGCACGCGGATGGTTTCCGCATGCGGCGCGTAGTCCGTGCACCCGACGCGCCGGACGTGTACGACCTCGTCCAGTCCGCGGAAATAGTCCAGCGCGGCGGCCGGGATGCGGCTGCGGATCTTCTCCCGCACCGCCGCCAGCCCGTCGGCGAAGAGCGTCCCGCTCAGCGGCTCGAAGAGATGCTCGGCCAGGTGCAGCGAGATCGCTTCGGTCAGGCTGAGCACCAGCGGCCCCGCCTTGAAGAAGTCGTGCGGCAGCCGCCAGTAGCGCCGGCCGGTCTCATCCGTCTGGTGCTGGATCGGGAACCCGAGCTTCTGGAGAATCTCGAAATCGCGCTGGATGGTGCGGCCGGTGACCTCGAACTCGGCGGCCAGCTCACGAAGCTTCAGCCCGGTGCCGCGTGTCTGGAGCACGCTGAGCAGGTTCCAGTGCCGCAGGATCTGTTCGCCGCGAGCCACGAAGCTCGTCCTCGATGCATGAGCGTGGCCGGAGCCGTCGACCGGACGCAGTGTCAGGCGAAGTCGTCGAGCTCCATCATTGCCTCCCGCAGCGCGTTCCGAGCGCGCTGCCTGGCTGCCGACGTCCTCCCCGCGCGGTAACACGCGGTTGCGCGCGGCGTTATCCTAGCAGCCCGTTGAAAGAGGGGACAAGCACCGCGGGAGTAAACGGGGAGTAGAAAAACAGGCTAATGGCCTGTGTCGCCGCAGTAGGTTGTCGCGGAACCGGCCCCGGCCGGCGAACAACGGATTTCTGCGGGGGCCCGCACCGATCCACCGATGTCGGCGGGGCGTAGGACTCTTCGGAATCCTTTCCGGCAGGCAAATCGGGCGCCGCATCATGGCGGGCTTCTCGCACAGCGCCGGGTGATGGTCAGGTCCGGGGAACCGCGCGTGATCATCCAAGCCGGCCTCCAACGAGGGGGTTGGTTATCGGGCCAAGACTCGAGACGTGCGGCGCGGACAGAGACGACCTGCTTTCCGGCCGGGGGTACCACAATGGGCTGCGGCGCGATGCGGCTGCGACCAGTGTCAGGGGGCGGGAGTGGTCCGAACGAGCTTGCAAAGGGCGTATGCGGCCGCGACCTGGAGGCGGGGGTCGGTGGAGGTGGCGGCGATTTCCCGCAGAGCCGGGATGGCCCGAGGGTCGCCGATTTCGGCCAGGGCGTGCACGGCCATGGAGCGCACGGGATAGGTGCGATCGGGATTCTCGGGCGAGGGGTTGGGGTTGGGGTCCTTGAACGTGAGCTTGCGGAGCGCGAGATCGAGACCCTCGCGGTCGCCCAGCTTGCCGAGGCCGCGTGCGGCAATCAGGCGTGCTTCGTCGTACTCCTCGGTCGGGGAAAGCAGGCGATAGCGGAGGGCCTCGCGGGCGTCGGGCTGGCCGAGGTCGGCCAGCAGCAACAGCGCGACGGACCGGCTGGCGGGGTCCCCCTGGGAATAATTGATCAGCTCCTGCAACGAGTTACGGTCGCCGAGCATCGCGAGCGCGCCGTGAATCGCGAGCGTGACGGGCTTGCTCTTGCGGTTGGCGCCGACGTTCAGGGCGGCGGCAAGCCAGCCGCGGGCCCGCGGATCGCCGAGGCGACCGAGCAGCCCCGCGGCATCGGCGCGCACGTTTTCCTCGGCCGCGTCGGACAGGGCGCGCACCAGGATGCGCACGTAGCCGTCGTGGCCGCAGCGGGCGGCGGCGAAGGCCGCGGCCAGGCGGACGTGGGCGTTTTCGGCCCCTGCGGCCGCCCGCATGGCGGGGAGCGAGTCCCGGTCGCGCAGCTCGCCGAGCGCGACCAGGCCGGCATAGCAGACGATCGGCGACGGGGACTGGGCGGCCTTGCGGAACAGGGGCAGGCCGTCACGCGGCGCGACGCGTACGAGGGCTTCGATGGCGTTGCAGGCCACATCGGGCTTGTCGCCTTCGGCGGCCCGCAGCAGCAGGCCGAGTGCCCGCGTCTCCAGTTCCAGCCGCTCGGACGGTGTGAGGTGGGCGCGGGACAGGCCCGCGTGCTGGCAGCCGAGCAAAGCGGCCGCGATCGCGGCCAGCCCTGCGGCCCAGAGAAGGGGGGCCGACCCAATGCGCATTTACTCACCTCCGCGGGCCAACACGCGCCGCAGGCGGTGCTGAATGGCCAGCAGCCAGCGCTCGAACACCGCCACGAGCCACAAGACCAGCGTCATCCCCGCACACGTGACGGCGAACACGTCGCCGTGCCGGCCGTAGACGCTGTCGCGCTGGTCGAGCGGCAGGCGTTCGATCCGCCAGCCGACGACGCCCGGGCCGGTGGTTCGGCCGTCCTTCTCGACCAGCCCGAGGATCCGGCCGTTCGGGTCGATGAAGCCGCTGATGCCGGTGTTGACGGCACGGGCGATGCTGATGCGGTTCTCGACGGCCCGCAGGGCGCAGATGGCGAGGTGTTGCGGCAACTCGTTACTGTGGAGGAACCAACCGTCATTGCTGATATTGACGAGGAAGTCGGCTTGGCGCCGGGCATCCTGCCAGACGAAACGGCGGGCGATGTAGGGGGCCGCATCCTCGTAGCAGATCGGCACACCGAAGCGCCACGTCCGGTCGCCTGCGATGAGCGCGAAGCGGGTGTACTCGCGGCCGGGGGTGAGCGAGTATTCGAGGCGGCCGTTTTGGCTGAAGGGACTGAGTTCGTTGAGCCGCCGGTAGAGCCAGTGGAGGTCGAATCCGAGGAAGCTGGTCTGGCGGAAGGGGACAAACTCGCCGAACGGGACGAGGTGAATCTTGTCGTAGCGCTGCCGCCGCTGACTCCCGTCGGGATCGTAGACCAGGGCCGAGTTGTAGTGCCGAATCTTGGGATAGGTCGCCTCGGGGAACTGCTCGACCGACACGGCCCCGACCAGGACGGTGACAGGCGGGCCACCCTCCGGCGGCAGCCGCGGAAGAGTGACGACAGAATCGCCACCCTGGCCGCGCACGCGGAGCTGGCGCTCGAGTTCGCTCAGCGTGCGGTTGACGCTGGCGTAGTCGCTGCGGGCGAACGCGGCGACGGCCCCGTGGCAGATCCGCCCCCAGGTCTGAGCCGTCGGGCTGATGTCCGAGAGCAGTGCCTTCTGTTCGAGGAAATCGATGTTCTGCTGGGCGTTCCACACCGTCTCCGGCAGTGCGATCAGGTCGGGCCGCTCACGGGCGGCCTCCGCGGCCAGCGCCAGGTACGAAGCGAGGACGACGAACTCGTGCTCGCCGTAGGGAGGCGTGCTGCGGAGCGGGAAATCGTGCTGTACGACGGCCACGCGCGGGCCGCCCGCGGCGGCCGCGGCTGGATCGAACTGCCCCAGGCGAACGAAGCCGTAGGTCAGCGCCGCGGCCAGCAGGACGATCGTCACCGTGGCGCCCACCAGGAGCTGCACGCGCGGCGGTCGCGGCGCGTTCTCCGACGGATATCGCTGCAACAGCAACTCGACCACCACGCCGTTGATGAGGGCGGCGACGAAGGAAACGGCGTACGCCCCGCCCAAGTCGGCAATCTGAACCAGGGGGAGCTGGTGAGCTAGCGCGTGCGACAGGAACAGCCAGGGAAAGCCGGTCATCACCCGGGCCCGCAGCAGCTCGCAGCCCACCCACACAATCGGCAGCGTCCACAGCGGCGAGAGGCCGTGCCGCCGCCCGGTGCGGATCGCCCAGCCCGCCAGCGGCCAGTACAGCGCGAGATAGAGCGCTAGCGCGGCGCAACCCAGCCCCGTCACCGGCATCAACCAGCGCAGGGCGAAGAGGAAGAACCCCCAGCCGACCAGAAAGCTGAGCCAGTGAACCAACCACGCGCGCGAAGCGCGACAGGTCGCCAGCGCCCACGGAACGAGCGCGACGAACGTCAACGGCCAGAGCCCGTGCGGCGGGAAGATCGCGGCCAGCGCGGCGGCCGTCAACACGAAAGCTGCGAGAACCTGGACGGCTTCCCATCCGAGCGCGGGCGCGGAACGGGGGGGCAACGGCTGAGCGAGCGGGGTCGAAGGCGGTGCGGCCACGACAGGGTGTGCGGTTTTGCTCGTCAAGGCAGGCGGTCAACCCTCGGGGCTGTCCGGCGCGGGCCGGAGCTCGGAAGGATTCTCGGGTCGCCGCGGGCGGGCGTCAATTCGCGCCACCCCGCGTCACGGACGGCCCGGGGGGCGGTCCGACGTCGGCCCGCCAAATCACGGTTCGTCCGCAACCGCATCCGCCCCGCTCCAGCCGCGGCGGGCGAGGTCCCGGCTGATTCGCTGGCTGCACCACTCACGGCCGCACATGGTGCAGCAGTCGGCCTCGGGCGGCAGGCCGCGTTCGCGGAGCGCCGCCGCTGTTTCGCCGTCGAATGCCAGCTCGAACTGGCGCGGCCAGTCGAGGTCGGCGCGGGCCGCGGCCATGGCGTCGTCCCAATCGCGGGCGCCGGGCACGCCGCGGGCCACGTCGCCGGCGTGGGCGGCGATGCGATAGGCAATGCAGCCGCGGCGGACGTCGTCGAGATCGGGCAGTCCGAGATGCTCGCGGGGCGTGACATAGCACAACATGGCCGCGCCGGCCCGGGCGGCCTCCGTCGCCCCGATCGCGCTGGTGATGTGGTCGAAGCCGGGGAACACATCCGTGACCACCGGGCCGAGCACGTAAAACGGCGCGTCATCGCACACCCGCCGCTGGGTCTCCATGTGAAACGCGACTTCGTTGAGCGGGATGTGGCCGGGCCCCTCGACCATCACCTGCACGCCCGCCGCCCGCGCCCGCCCGACCAGCTCGCCCAACACGTGCAACTCCGCGAGCTGCGCCGGGTCGCTCGCATCCGCGAGGCAGCCCGGCCGCAGCGCGTCCCCCAGCGAGTACGTGACGTCGTACTCCCGGAGAATGGCGCTGATCTCGTCGAAGAGGGTGTAGAACGGATTCTGGCGGCCGTGGTACACCATCCACCGCGCAATCAGTGCGCCCCCGCGGCTCACAATGCCCTGGCGGCGGCGCGCGACCAGCGGCAGGTGCTCGCGCAGCACGCCGGCGTGAATGGTGAAGAAATCGACGCCCTGCTCCGCCTGGCGCCGGATGGTCTCGAGCAGCGTGCGGGGCTCGAGCTCCTCGATCGGCCGGTCCACGACCATACTGTAGATCGGCACCGTGCCGACCGGGACGGGACTATGCGCCACCATTGCGCGGCGTCCGGCATCGAGGTCCCCGCCGGTGGACAGGTCCATCACGGTGTCGGCCCCGTACCGCAGCGCCGTATACAACTTCTGGCGTTCGGCGACCGGGTCGCTGGCCAGCGGGGACATTCCCAGGTTGGCGTTGATCTTGGTGGTCAACGGGCGGCCGATGCCCGTCGGGTCGAGCGCGCACGGCGACGCCTCGTGCGGACAGGGCAGCCCACGTCCGCGCTGGGCGACCGTTTGATTGACCCACAGGCGGCCGGGCAGCGGGCCCGGGTCGCTCGGTCCGTCGGGCGGCCGCGGGGCTGCATTGAGGTGCCGCTGATTGGCAAGGATCACGACGCGCCCGGCGGCCACGTGCGCGCGGATGGCCTCGCCGGTCATGTTCTCGCGCTGGGCGACGCGCTGCATGGCCGCCGTGACGATGCCATTGCGGGCGGCTTCGAGTTGTGTCATGAAGGACCTCGGTCGATGCCGGTCGGCGGCGACTGGGGGCCGGCTCAGAGCCGTTGCAGCCCGCCGCGGGCCGGAAGCGTGACGTACCACTGGAACATCGAATCGTCCTCGACCCGCAGCCCCACCACGAACACGTCGTCGCCCGCGCGGGTCTGCTCCAGTGCGTTGCCGACGTCCTCGAGGTCAAACACCCGGGTGCGGCCGAGTTGTATGATCAGATCGCCGGGCCGAATCCGGGCCCGATCCGCCGGCCCGCCGCGCTCCACGCTCGTGACGACCAGCCCCACGTCCGCCGGGAGCCCGTACTTCCGGCGGGTCTCGGCCGGGAGCGTTTCGAGCGTCATGCCGAACAGTCGCAGGGCAAGCGCGCGCCCGTCGGGCGGGGGCACGGGCTGGAGGCGTGCGTTGAGGGTGAGCCGTTGCTCGCCGCGCTGCACGCCCAGTGTCAGGCGGGCGTCCGGCTTCTGGTCCAGCAGGTGCACGTAGAAATCTATGCCGTCGCGCACCGGTTCGTCGTTGAAACTCACGATCCGGTCACCGACGCCCAGACCGGCCTCCGCCGCAGGGCTGGCCGGGCGGACGGTGACCACCCGGGCGTCCGCACCGCTGACGGCCAACCCGAGGCGGACGCGCTGCCGCTTCTCGATGTCAAGCAGGGTCGGCAGCAGCTCCCAGAGCCGGTCGACCGGGATCGCGAAGCCGATGTTCTGCGCATCGCCGCGGATGGCGCTGTTGATGCCGATCAGCTCCGCGTCGATGTTGAGCAGCGGCCCGCCCGAATTGCCGGGGTTGATCGGCGCGTCGGTCTGGATCAGACCGCGGTAGACCACCTCTTCGCTGAACTGTAGGTCACGCCCCAGGGCGCTGACGATGCCCGTCGTCACGGTGTGCTGTAGCCCCAGCGGGTTGCCGATCGCCACCACCGTTTCCCCGACCAGGATGTCCGCGCTGCGACCGAGCTTCACCCGCGGCAGCGGCTTCTCGGTCGTCACCCGCAGCACCGCCAGGTCGTGCTCGGGGTCGGTGGCGACCGGGTCGGCCGTCCGTGTCGTGCCGTCGGCGAACGTGACCTGCACATCCGTGGCCTGCGCCACCACGTGCGCGTTGGTCACGATGTAGCCGCGCTCGTGCACCACCACCCCCGATCCGACGCTCTGCACGCGTCGGTTCACGCCCCGCGGCCGGCCGAAATCGAAGATGTCCGGAAGGTCGAAGCCCAGCCCGCGCATCCGCACCAGGCGCGTGGTGCTGATGTTGACCACCGCGTCCCGGCATTGCTCGAAGACCGCGACGACCGGGGTGCGGCGGTGCTGGGGGGCCGGCTCGTCCGCTCCGACCACTCCGGCGGCCGGCACGAGCACCGCCGCAACCGCCAGCCATAACCTGCGCTGCATGCGCGACCTCCTGCGCGGCGCGGTGGCCCGCGCGGCGGGTCACCGCCGGCCGCATATTGACAGACCCCGGATTGTACCTCGACCCGGTCGGAAAAGCGGCGAGGACGGCGGTTGCCGGAGCGACCGCGCAGCGCGATAATCAGGCGGTTTGACGTGACAAGTGAATCGGCGGCCACCGGCGGAGAGCCTTTGATGGGCACGGTGCTCGAATCCCTACTTGTTCTCCAGGAACTCGAGCTTCAGATCGTGGACATTCGCCGGCAGCTGGCCGAGCGGCAGCGGGGCGTCGAGCGGCAGCGTGCCAAGCAGCAGGCGGCGGAGCAAGCCCTGGCGGCCGAGCGGGAAGAGCTGCGGCGGGCGCAGATGGAGCAGGACGAATTGGACGTCGACCTGAAGGCGCGGGCGGCCCATGTGGCGAAGCTGCGGGACAACCTCAACTCGGTGCGCACCAACAAGGAATACGCGGCCGTGCTCTCGCAGCTCAACAACGAGAAAGCCGACATGACGCGGCTGGAGGCCCGGGCGTTCGAGCTGTTGGCGGCCGTCGAGGCCCGCAAGAAGAGCGTGGCCGAGCGGCAGGAAGCGGTGCAGTTGGAGGAGCAGCGGCTCGCGAACCTGCGCGGCCAGCTCGCGCAGGCGGAGGCCTCGTTCGCCGACCGCCTGTCGGCCCTCGAGCAGAAGCGCAAAGCCGCCGCCGACGGCATCCAGGGCAAAGACCTGGCCCTGTTCAACCGCATCTCGGAACGTTACGACGGCGAGGTCATGGCCCGCGTGTTGCAAGTCCATCCCCGCCGCCAGGAATACATCTGCGAGGGCTGCAACATGTCGCTGGCGGCCGAACGCGCCAACGCCCTGCTGAGCCGCGACGAGGTGATCACGTGCGACAATTGCGGGCGCATCCTCTACATGGTCCGCAATTCGTGACGGGCACGGCGTGGGGCTGATCATCCATATCGACGGCGGGGCCCGCGGCAATCCCGGCCCGGCCGGGGCGGGCGTGGTCATCCGCACCGAGGAAGGCCCGCTGGTGCATGAAGCCGGCTACTTCCTCGGCCGCCAGACAAACAATGCCGCCGAGTACTACGCCCTGATCCGGGCCTTGGAACGCGCCGTCCGCTGCGATCCGCAGCCCCTGGCCATCCATTCCGACAGCGAACTGATCGTCCGGCAGCTCACCGGCGAGTACCAGGTCAAGAGCCCCGGCCTCGCCGCGCTGCACCGCCAGGCCCAAATCCTGCTTCTGAAGGTCAACCACTGGACCGTCCGGCACGTCCCACGCGACGAGAATCGCCGCGCCGACGAGCTCGCCAACCTCGCCATGGACCAGCGCCGCAGCATCATCGTCTTCGATACCGACGGCGTGCCTCCGGGCGACGCAGCCGTCGCGGCCGAGGCCGGCATCCAGCCGCAGTGGCTGCCCCCGGGGGCGCTCGACGAGGGGCCCGAATCCGAAGCTGCGGCGCAACAGGCCGCGACCCGCGAGGCGTCCGACGAGCCCACGCCGAGGCCGGGCGGCGATCACACCGTCCGCGTCACCCTCACACGCCCGCCGGCCGCCGGCGGCTGCCCGGGGGGGTGCTTGGGCGGTGTCACGGCCGTCACGATCGGATTGCAGATGCCGCCCGGCGTGTGTCTCCACGCCGCGCACGCGCTGCTGCCGACAGCCTTGGCCATCCTGAACGCGGATCCCGAGGAGTTCGCGGCCGTACCGACGTTGACCGTGCGGTGCAGCCAGCCGGGGTGCGGGGCCGAGTTCCAGCTCTCGCCGAGCCGCTCGCCCAACGGTCGCTCGCCGCGCCGCGAGGACTGAAGCCGTGCCCCGCTCGCAGCCCGCGTCGACTGCGGGGGGTGCGGCGACCGCGCCGCACCGCCGAGACGGCCGCGGCACACGCGTGGGGCGCCAACCGGCTGCAAGCCGGCAGCCCGCGCCCGGTTGAAAGGTGATACCGCGGAGCGGGGCTGCAAGCCGATGCCACAGATGCAAGAGCGCCCGCGTCGCGGGACGAGGGCGCTTCAGCAGAGAGCGTGATCAAGCTGTGCGGGGCTGCGAAGCGTCGCCGCGGCTAGGACCGCGGGTGCGACTTCTCGTAGTTCTCCTTGACGGTCTCGCCCGTCAGGTGGGTGTAAATCTGGGTCGTGCTCAGGCTCTGGTGGCCGAGCATTTCCTGGACGCTGCGCAGGTCGGCGCCGCGGCGGAGCATGTGCGTGGCGAAGCTGTGCCGCAGGGTGTGCGGGCTGACGGTCAGGTCCAGCCCGGCCTCGAGCAGGTACTTGTCGAGCTTGCGGCGGACGCTCCGGGTGCTGAGTCGCTGACCGTGCTTGTTGATGAACAGGGCTTCCGTGTCGAACGAGGCGCTGCGCGGGTCATTGCGCCGCAGGTCGAGAAAGTGCAGGATGGTCTGCACCGCGCCCGGCCCGAGTGGGATGACGCGCCGCTTCTTGCCCTTGCCGGCCACGCGGACCATGTTCGTGCTGAGGTCGACGTCGGCGATGTCCAGCGCGATCAGCTCACTCACCCGCATGCCGGTGGAGTACAGCACCTCGAGCATGGCCCGGTCGCGAGCGCCCAGCAGCGTGGTCGTGTCGGGGTTGCTGAGCAGCTTCTCGATCTGTTCGACCTCGAGACACTTCGGGAGCCGCTTGTCCTGCTTGGGGGTGCGGATCGGGGCCACCGGGTTGCTGGTCAGATAACCGCGCCGCACCAGGAACTTGTAGAAACTCCGGAGGGTCGCGAGCTTCCGCGCCACCGTGCTCTTGCAGTAGTTGTGATCACGCAGCTCGCTCATCAGCCGCCGCACGTCGTCGGTCTCGACCAGCAGCAGGCGACGATTGAGCTCCTCGCCGCTGACGTCCGGCGCCGGGGCGAGCTTGGCCATGTCCACGTTCTGGCCCAGCCCGTTGCCGTTGCCGTTGCCCGGCTCGCCGCGGCGGCGGTCCATCTGGAGCAGGTAGCCCAGGAACTGTTGCAGGTCGGCAGCGTAACACTTGGCCGTGTGGGGGCTGAAGTGACGTTCCGCCCGCAGGTACTGAATGAACTGCGCGACGAGGCTGGCCTGGTTGCTCATACGCTCTTCACTTCCGGCAATGCCGGTCTGATTCTGGCCGCTAGCCATATGCGTATTCCACATCACTTTTTGCCCTAACTTCTCGCACCTCGCCGCCTCAAGCCGGTGTCAGGCCGGCCAGGGCGTCGTACTCACGCGCGAGCTGCTGCCCCATCTGGTAGCTCAAGACGGCCGCGTCAAACCAGTCAAACTCACTGTCGGGGTTGTTGGCCAGGGCCACAAAGCTCCCGAGCAGCTCGGCCTCGCACCCTTCGGCGTAGCGAAACACGTAGCGGTGCCGCCCCTTCACCATGCTCAGGCATCGCATTGCCGCGTTCATGACTGCGCCTCTCCTGAGGGCCGCTCAGCCATCCGGTCCCGCTGCAACATCGGTCCGATCAGGCTCCAGCTTGCATAACGGACGTAACCCTCTTGCGTCCGCAGATACCGCCGCCAGCCGTACGGCCCGGCCGAGCCGTCGCGCCGGGCCGCGAAATCGCGAATCTCCCGCTGAACCTGCTCGTCCGCGGCGTTGAACACCCGCTGCAATTGCCAGCGCGGGCCGGGATGCGGCGTTTCCGATAACCCGGCCGGCGCCGCCGCGTACCACTGCATCGTCAGCCCGATCACCGGCGGCTCATACGGCGAATACTCGGTCACGGCGGTCACGATTGTGGCGTCGGCCCCGAGCGCCTGTGCCAACTCGGCCGCGTCCTGCGGCGTCTCAATCGCGGACTGCCCGCGGCGAGCGAGCTCAGCCAAGGCGAGATTGACCGGCACCACGGTCACGTTGTCGTAGCTGAGAAACTCGGAAGCAACGAGGTCCGTGACCTTCAGCGGATCAAAATCGCGGCTGCCGCTCAGATTCAGCACCGGCGCCACGACCAGTACCCGCGGGGGTGGGGGAGGCGGTGGCTCCGCGGCCGACTTCGACCGGCCGCCGCACCCGGCGGCGACAACCGCGACCAGCAATGCGACGGCGCCGCCGCAGCGGCCGAATCTGTGAATTGCCGAGGCGATCCCAGCACCGACGCCCGCGGCGTATTTGGCCCACCAGAACATTTTAGCTCCGATAGTCAACGGGCTCATCCGCGGCGAACCGCGCCCGGGACGCGGATTCGGCCGCGCGGACCGACCCGCGCGAACATCCGCCGCGCGGCCTTCGGGGCTCACACCCCGCCGATGGCCTCGTGGCACAGCGCCGCGTGGGGTTCGCGGCCCATAACGCCATGCATTACGGTTATCGGCGGTACGCGCCGGCGGGTTGAAGCACGGAACTGAAAGCGCTGTTCCTGCGAGCCACGGTCCGCGACGAATGCCGGGCGGGACACCTTGGAATCACGACCGGGCCGGTGCCACCGCCCGCCGGCCACGGTCGGGCCCGACTGGCGTTCTACAAGACCTAGTGGCCAGCCGCGAGCGGCGCGTCGCGGGCGACGGCGGCGGGCGCGGCCGGTTCCGCAGGGCTGGTCGGACGCCAGTCGTACATCACGAAGAAGCAGAACCACCAGCCGAGCGCGGCCACCGCGACGGAGGCCAACCACATGGCCAGGCGGTGGCGGGCGGCCCAGGTGTGCCGGATTTGGCCCAGCATCCAGACCGCCAGCGCGAGGAAGCCCCAAAAGGCGACGGTCCAGACGATGCCGAGCCCGTCGAGCTGAGCGGCCAGGATCCAGAGCAACCAGACGACAGTGCCGAGCAGCACGAACCCGGTGGCCTGTTTGAACGTGACCATCCAGGCCCCCGGGCGGGGCACGAAGCGCAGCCACGCCGGCTGGGCGGACAGCAGCAGGTAGGGCAGGGCCATGCCGACGCCCGCCGAGGTGAAGACCAAAAAGACCGTCCAGGCGGGCTGTGTGAGGGCGTACGCAAACGCGCCGGCCATGAACGGCGCCGTGCAAGCCGTGCCGAGCAACGTGGCCAGCAGTCCTTTCAGGAACGCGCCGCCATAGCCCTCACGGGTGCCGAGGGAGTCGAGCGTTCCGGCGGCGGCGCCCGGCAGCGTGAATTCGAAGATCCCGAAGAGATTCAGCGAGAAGACGAACAGCAGCGAGCCCAGGCCAATCACCACCTGCGGATATTGCCAGGGGATCTGGCCGCGCGTGCTCAGAAACGCGAAGACCCAGAACCACGCCATGATCCCGGCCGAGAATGCCAGTCCGAGCCGCAGGATCCGACCGCGATTCTCGCCGGCCTGCTGCACGAAGCTCAAGACCTTGATCGAGATGACGGGCAGAACGCAAGGCATGACGTTGAGAATCAACCCGCCCAGGAACCCGCCCAAGAGCGCAAGCCACAGCGTCTGTTCGGTGGGCAGTCGATACGCCAGTGGGTTGGAGAGCGCTTTCAGCACTTCCCCCGTGGTCAGCACCGTGGGCAGAACCGCCGGCGTCTCCGGATGGTGCGGGGCGAACACCACGTTCACCGGCACCGTCGGCGCGCCGTGTTTCAGGATCTCGGCATGCATGCGCGGATCGCGATTGCTGAAATCCGCCAGGATCGGGATCACGCCGAGTTCCTGCATCTTGCGGCGGACGCCCTCCGTCTCCAGAACGGCCTTCTTGTTCGCTTGGCAGGTCAGACACCACTTGGCGGTGTAGTCCACGTACACTCGCTGTCCCTGCTCCGCCAGCCACTCGGCATAGCCCGGCTTCCAGGGCTGCCACGGAATGTCGTGCTCCCAGTCCGCTGCGGTGAGCGGCGGAATGACGAAGCCGGACGCGTCCGGCCCGCCCGCGGGTGGGGCCGGGGAGTGCGGCGCGGCGGGCGCGGCGCCCTCGACTGTCACACGATCGCCGGGGCCGGCGGCCGCCTCGCCCTGCGTCACCCTGGGAACCAGGCTGCCTTGCGGCCGCCCGTCCGCCGGCGGCGGGTTCGGCGTCTGGGCCACGAAACGCACGCTGCCCCCGGCTGTCTCGGGCGGGAAGCACATGCCCTTGTCCGAGCAGCACTGATACGTGAACAAGACCCGCAGCTCGACCGGTCCGCTGGCGAACTCGCTGTCGATGATGGAGACCGGCACGCGGACCTTGAACTCACCCCGCTGCTCGCGGACCTTGCCGAACGCCTTCGTGTCGACGACGTGCGCCGCGGGCCAGATCGGCTCGCCAAGTTTCAATCCGTCGAGCGGCTCCACGAACACCCGCGAGGGGATCAGGGCCTCGTTGCCCGGATCCTGGTCCTGGATGTGGTGGCCCGACTTCACCTTGATCGAGAACACGATTTCGGCCGGTGCGTCCGGGCTGAGCCTGTCCGGCACGACCGTGACGCCGCTGCCTTCGAGGTACGGGGCCTCCGCCAGCGGCCGCGGCAGGGCCGCCCGGGCCTCCTTGAACAGCGTCTCGTTCGCGGGCGCGGGGGCGGCCGTGTCGACCGGGAGCACCAGGCGGGCGGTCGCCTGCACCGGGAAGCACAGCTCCTTGCACGCCAGCGCGCGCACGTCCGCGCGCAGTTCGAGCGGACCGGCGGTGTCGGCGGGCACCGTGATCGTGGTCAGAACGACAGCCCGCTCGTCGAGCGCGAGATACTCGAGGTCATGATCGCGGCCCAGCGTCGGCGCCGGGAACCGCAGTTCGCCGAACTGCACGCCGGGTGGCGCAGCGAACGCGATCGTCGTGGGGGCGCCGCTGTCCAGGATGATCGGATCGTAGATGTGCCAGCCGCTCTCGATCTTCAGCTCGACGGCGAGTTCGGTCCGGCCGCCGGGCTGGACGCTGGTGTGGGCTGCGTAGAGCTGGACGGCGAGCCTGGGCGGGCGAACGGGCGCAGGCCGCTGCCCCGGCGGCTGTGCCGCGGCCGGCAGCGCCAGGAGCAGGGCGATCTTCAACGCGCTACGGGTGCTGCGGGTCATTGCATCCCTCGAGCGGGGCGGAAAACGTTCGTTAGGAGAGTATACCCGCCTGGGCGGCGCCGGTTACGCCAGCGGCAGGACGGGGCCCGGGCAGTCGCGGGCGTGCCGCCGGGGGCCGTGGCGGTCTTTGGTCGGCAACCACGGCCCTGCGGTCGCCGCGGCGACCTTCGGACCGTGCCACCCGGGCGCGGCGTGTCTGCGGCCGCGCGTCACCACTTCTTGAACACGAAGAACACAGCCGCGATGACGAGTCCGAACCCGACGAGGTAGTTCCAGCGGAGCGGCTCGCGCAGGTAGAAGACGGAGAAGCCGCAGAAGACCACAAGCGCGATAACCTCCTGGAGTGTCTTGAGCTGGGCGGCCGAGTACTGTCCGTGACCCCAGCGGTTGGCCGGGACCTGAAAGCAGTATTCGACTAGAGCGATGGCCCAACTGGCGAGTATGACCTTCCAGATTGCCACGTCCTTGAAGCGCAGGTGGCCGTACCAGGCGGCGGCCATGAAGAGATTCGACATCGTTAGGAGCGCGACGGTTCGCATGGTCACATTCCTGATGCAGGGGAACCGAGCGGTCGCTACGGCACCGCCGGGCCGCCCGGCCGCACGCATGGAGCGCGGGCCGAAACCGGCAGGGGCAATTATAGACGTTCGCGGGGCCGATTCCGGCTGAGGGGTAAACATTCGTGTCCCGCGTGGGATTGCCGCGTCCGTGCGAGTGGCGAGCGAGCTACCACGGCGACAGGTAGGGGTTCGCCGGCGGGTCGACCGGCTCGACCTGCTCGGCGGCGATGGATGGTGTGTCGCGGCCGTCGACGCGGGCGAGCGTTGCCCGGCCGCGGATGCGCACCCAGGTGTCCCCTGGCAGGTCCGCGGCCCCCGACCACTGGATCAACAGGCCGGCCGGGATCGCATCGGCCGCACAGCACGTGAGCAGGAACCGGAACGCGACGAACTGGCCCGGCGGGACCTCCGGGCCTCGGTAGACGATGCCCTCGGTGACGATCGGCTGATCGACCAGCTTCTCGAAGTGCATCAGGATTTGCAGCACGGTCAGCGAACCGTCGGCCGCGGGCGTGAGCCCCGCATCCCGGACCAGGGTCGGGTCGCCGGCCCGCCGCTGGACGAACGCCTCGCTGCCCAGTCCGGCCCGGGTGGCACCGGCCAGATACACCAGCGGCAGGATCAGCAAGACCGCCTGCGCGAGCTGTGCGAATGTCAGCCCGTCCGCGTCTTGTAAGGCGGTGCGGAGCGCCGCGATGGCGAACAGCAAGAGCAACGCCAGCCCGCCGGCCAGCAGGGGCCACAGCCCCGGCGCGAGGAACTGCTGATAGCGGCCGCCGGCGAGCAGCCCCGCGAGCGCTGCGGCCCACAGGACCAGTGACACGACTCGGGCAATGGCGGCTGCGCGGCTCACGCCGTGTCCTCCCAGCCGAGTTGATTGAGCACGAGGAGCGTGCCGATCAGCAGCAACACCATCAGTCCGACCATCAGCGACAATGCGCGCTTGCGGACAAAACTCAGGTACATCGCCAGCAGTTTCAAATCGAGCATCGGGCCCAGCACCATGAAGGCGAGCTGGGCCGACAGCGGCAGGCTGTAGCGGAACGAGGCTGCGACGAACGCATCCGCCTCCGAGCACAGGTTCAGCGCAACCGCCAGCGCCATCATGACCAGGATCGCGGCCAGGGGCGTCTCGGCCAGCGCCAGGAACGACGCCCGCGGGACGAACGTTTGGCTGAGGGCGGCCGCGAACGCGCCGAGCACGAGGAATTGCCCCACGTTGAGGAAGTCGTCGGCCGCGAACTGGCTGGCGCGGAACAGACCGACGGCGATTCGGCTGCCGCGCGACCACGCCGGATCGGTCGTTCGGTGCATGTGACCGTGGTCAGCGTGCTCCCCGTGGCAGGCGCAGTCGGTGGCTTCGAGCGCGGCCCGGGCCGCCGGCCGCAGCGCGGCGTGGCCGGGGAAAACGCGGTCGATCACGAGCGCGACCACAACGGCGATGCCATAGCCGCAGCCCAGCCGGGCCACGACCATCAGCCAGTCGCCGGCGTATGCGACGGCCGTCGAGGCGGCCACAATGGGGTTGACGATCGGACCGGCCAGCAGGTACGCGACGGCGACCGAGAACGGGAGGCCCTTGCCGACCAGCCGCCGCGTGACCGGGATCACGGCGCATTCGCAGACCGGCGCCACGATGCCCAGGCTCGCGGCCAGCAGGACCGGCCACAGCCGGCCGCGGGGAATCCACGCGGTCAGGCGTTCGCGCGGGACGAAAGCTTCGATCAGCCCGCCGATCAGCGCGCCGAGGGCGACGAAAGGCAGGGCCTCGAGCACGATGCTCACGAACGTGACCGCGAGCGTGCCCATGTGCGGGACGTCGCGCCAGGACAGCAGGGCCGCGCACGCGGTTAGCGCAAAGGTCAGCGCCAGCAGCGGCCCGACGGCCGGGCGTGGCAGAGGCCGGGCGGCGTGCTCGGTTGCGATCGTGCTCAAAGGAAACGAGTTTTGCAGAGCCGGCTCCTGTCGCGGGGCAGCGGCACGTCGAGAAAAGTGGCTGGCTCCGCGCCAACTCACCATCACGGTGGCGCCACCAGCCGCTCCCGCGTTGCCGGTCGCCTTTTTTTTGACGGGCTGACCGGGGGCATTGTAACGGCGGGGGGCGGGCGGTGTGGCCTGCCGCTTGACGCGGGAATTCGCCGATATATGATTATACAACGTAACACGAGGTCAGTGTGATCGCAGGACCGAACAGACTGCGGGCGTGTGTGGCGCTTGCCCTGGTTCTGCCGACACTGGCTGTTCCCATTCCGCTCTGGCACACGCACGCGGGCCCGGGCCCCGGCTCCTGTTGCCGCCCCGGGGTGCATTTGGCCGCTGGGGCGCTGTGCGATCAGCATTCGGAAAGCTGCGCGTTGTGCCTTACCGCCGCGGGCGTGGTGGCGACCCTGGCGTTCGATGCGCCCGCCTCCACCATCCTGCGCTCCGATCGCTGCCCCGTTCAAGCTTACCCCGCGCCCGACTGGCGGCGGCTGCTGCCCGGGCGGGCCCGCGCTCCCCCGCTGACCTGATCGACGTCGCGTACGATCCGGTCCGACTTGCGTTCCCTGGGGAAGTGCGCCGTGGATCGACACCATGCGGAGCACCGCGGGCCGCGGTGCGCGTTTACGCTCATCGAGCTGCTCGTCGTCGTGGCCATCCTGGCCCTGCTGATGTCGATCCTGCTCCCCGCGCTCGGGGAGGCTCGGCAGCAGGCTAAGGCCGCCGTGTGCGAGAGCAATCTCCGCTCGCTGGGGGTTGCGGTCTACATGTACGCCGAGCAAAACCGGGGCTGGCTGCCCGAGTGGGGCTTCGGTCACGGCGGGGGCGAGGCCCGGGCCGCACTGGCGTGGCTCAACACCATGGCCCCGGAATACGGGGAGAACCGCAACATCCTGCGCTGCCCCAGCGACCGCAGCCCGCACTGGACCGTGCCGCGTACGCCCACCGGCCCGCTGCGGCGGACCAGCTTCGCGGCCAACTTCTACGTCGTCTGCGGCGGCGAGGACAACCCCCTCTATCCGCGCGACCGCCAGGCGTACAACCGCCTGGATGTGATCCTGCGGCCGTCCGCCACGATCTTCCTGGCCGAGCTGGCGGAGACCGGTGAGTACGCCGAAAGCGACCACGTCCACGCCGACTGGTGGGAGTGGTACTATCCGGCCGAGCGGCGCGAGGCCGCCAAGCACGTGATGATCGAGCGGCACCGCGGGCAGGCCAATTACGCCCTGCTCGACGGGCACGCCGAACGACTCCCGTTCGAGAAGACGTTCCAGATCAATCCGGCCGTCCAGCATCCGGACGGCTCGTTCGAGTGGTTTCACAACAAGTACGAACCGACGATTGCGCGCTAGCGCCGTCGGCGGCACCGCCGTTTCCAGACGGTTTGGCGCGAGGAGAAAGAACATGCGTTATCCGAGTGCGTTGCTCATTGCCGTAGTAGTAGCTCTGGTCGGGTCGGCCCAGGCGCAGCACGGCCACGGCGAGGATTTCCTGGTCGGCGTCAGTGCCAGCTCGGGTCAGCTCCTGGTCGAGTACGACCCGGACATCTACCCTTACCCCTTGCCTCCCTCGGAGGACCCGCTCCTGAGCGGCTGGGCGCTCGACGACCCGGGGCTCATTGCCCTCGAGGAGCCCGACCCTGAGGAGCCCGACTTCGTGCCGGTCGATCCGGCTGCGGACGTCGCGTTCGAGTTGCTGGGCGTCAGCAGTGCGGCGATGAAGGTCTGGGACCCGCTGGGACCGGGGGAGCCGGGCTTCCAGATTCTGCCCGGCGAGCTGCTCAATTTCCCCGGGCTGGGCGAGTTTCACGAGCACGTTTGGTGGCACATCGACAACCTCGACCCGGCCTTCGACCCGCTCGCCGCCCCGTGGGAGGTCTCGTTCCGCTTCGTGGACCTGCGGCCGGCCGGGGGACACCTGCCGTCCGATCCCGTCACCGTTCAGTTCATTCCCGAACCCGGTTCCGCCCTGCTGTTGGCGGTTGGCCTGCTGCTGCGCCGCCGTGCGGGGACGACGGAGGTCAACTGATGCGTCGCAGCGTCACCTTCACTCTGCTCATGCTCGCGGCCGTCGCGTTTCCAGCCGCGGCGCAGCACGACGGCGATATCGCCGTCGGCCGCTCGGCCGCGGGCCAGCTCAAGTACAAAGCGTATGACCTCCAGCACCCGTGCTTCGATCCCGGGTTGGGTGTCGGCCTGCTCACGCCGATTCCCGATCCCCCGGCCGAGCCCACCAGTTGGCGGTCGACCACCCCGGGTTTCGACGCGAACTTCGCGGCCGACCCGGCGCTCGACTATTATCCGCTCGAACCGGGCGCCTCGATCTACCTGGTCGCGGCCGAGGATCTTGAGCCGGCCTTCCGGGTGCAGTATCTCAGCTTGCAAATGCAGAATGCGGGCGATTCGCTGCCGTTGGGCTCGTACGTCCTGCACCGGCACTTGACGTGGATCGTGGACTGCAACCACCCGGAGTACGACCCGCTGCGCACGCTGTGGTACGGCACGTTCATCTTTGAGGACCGCGGATCGACGAACTACGCCGATTCCGAGCCGTTCACCGTGCGGATGTCGATCGTCGAATGTGAGCCGGGCGACGTCGACGGTGACGGCGAGGTCGGGTTCGCCGACATCAACCCGTTCGTGGTCACGCTGATCGACCCGGAGGCGGCGAACGTCGCGGCGCGCTGCGCGGCCGACATCAACCGCAACGGGTACGTCGAGTTCGGCGACATCAATCCGTTCGTGGCGGTGCTGGTGGGCAGCTAGTCCGCCCGCTGGCCGGCCTCGTGCGCCCGGCCGACGAGTGGGCCGCAGGGTGCCTACAATCGGACAAGCGG